>NZ_JBHSNQ010000048.1:0-390761 GCF_042655065.1 Ureibacillus suwonensis | reverse complement strand
CGTCCTTTCTTTAGAATGTATTTTGGTCAATTTCATTCTATCAAAAAAGGACGATTTTTTTGTACCCTAAAAACAGAAAAAAGGGCTGAGCCGAAGGTCGATTCAATCGACTTTTCGGACAGCCCCTTTTGACATTTTCCGCATATTAATATATAGGTTTCCGTTCTTTAATGACACGAATCGTCTGCAGACTTGCATCTTCGGGTCCTTGCACCGGCAGTCCCGCTTCAATGTTCATTTGAATGTAGTCTATATTTTCCTGGGTAATGACTTCACCCGGAATAAAAATTGGGATGCCAGGCGGATACACCATGATAAACTCGGCGCAAATATAGCCGGCGGAGTCTTTGAAAGGAATCACTTCCGTGCTGGAATAAAAGGCATCTCTTGGGGTCATGGCAAGGGCTGGAATATCCGGCACATTCACTTCCGTTTCTTTTATGCAAGCCTCCGAATCAAATGCCTGGGACATGCGTTGCAATGCATTCACAAGCAAATTGATTTCTTTTTTTGTATCCCCCAATGTAACAAGGCAAAGGATGTTGTAAAGATCAGACAATTCCACTTCAATGTTGGCATTTTGCCGGAGCCATTCTTCCGCTTGATGGCCCGTAATCCCCAAGTCTTTGACGCTGATCAACAGCTTTGTAGGGTCCATATCATATGTCGCGGATGAATGGAGCCTCTCTCGTCCAGCTACCTTCAAATGCGGAATTTTATTGATTCGTTTTCTTGCTTCTTTTGCCAAACGGATCGTTTTGTCGATTAAATGATTGCCATTGATTGCCAGCTGTCTTCTGGCGCAATCAAGGGAAGCGAGCAATGGGTATGATGTTGAAGTGGTTGTCAACATCGATAATACGGATTGTACGCGGCTAATGCTCACAAGCCCTTCCCGGACGTTTAATACGGAACTTTGGGTCAAAGAACCTCCTAGCTTATGTACGCTTGTCGCAGCCATATCGGCTCCAGCTTCCATTGCTGAGATTGGCAGTTCATCATGGAATCTCAAATGGATTCCATGGGCTTCATCGACAATTACCGGTATATCTGAAGCATGTGCGATCTCCACAATGCGTTTTAAATCAGCAGCAAATCCGAAATAAGTCGGATTAATCACAAGCAAAGCTTTTGCGTCTGGATATGTTTCGATTGCCTTTTCAACGGATTCGGCAGAAATTCCATGGGTGATCCCGTATTCTTCATCCACTTCAGGATAAATGAAAATCGGAATCGCACCAGACAAAATAATCGCAGACATCGTAGATTTATGAACATTTCGTGGTACCAAAATTTTATCTCCCGGACCGACGACAGACATGATCATCGTCATGATAGCACCACTAGTTCCTTGAACAGAAAAAAATGTATGGTCAGCACCAAAGGCTTCGGCAGCAAGTTCCTGTGCCGCTTTAATTGCACCTTTTGGCGAATGTAAGTCATCTAGTGGAGCAATATTGATTAAATCAATGGATAAAACGTTGTCTCCAATAAATTCTCGAAAAGCAGGATCCATTCCTTGCCCCTTTTTATGGCCTGGGATGTGGAATTGGATCGGATGTCTGTTTCGATGTTTTAACAATGCGTCGAACAGAGGAGTTTCTAACTGTGACAACGCAGGTACCACCTCACTTTATTGTAATTTTAAAAAACAATGAAATTATAGCATCTATAGGCTCCACTTGCTATAAAAATTTAAAGGAAATTTAAGTTTTATTGAAGAACTCATTAATCAATATGAAAAAAAGGGGATGAGCATGATGAATTGGGAAACAAGAGTGACAAAATTATTGGGAATCCAATATCCGATCATACAGGGGGGACTCGCTTATTTGGCCTACTCCGATTTGGCGGCCGCCGTATCCAATGCGGGGGGACTCGGACAAATTACAGCCCTCAGTTTGGAATCTCCTGAACAATTAAGGAAAGAGATCCGAAAAACAAAAGAAAAAACCGATAAACCTTTCGGAGTGAATTTTGCTTTCGGCAATTATGGAAAAGGCTATGAACCGATGGTGGAAGTGGCAATCGAGGAAAAAGTGCCGGTCATTTCGATGACGGGCGGTAATCCTGCTCCGATGTTCAAATTGCTTGAAGGGGTCGACGTGAAAAAGTTGGTCTTGGTTGCGGCACGCCGTCAAGCCCAGAAAGCGGAAGAACTTGGTGCGGATGCAGTGATGGTGGTTGGACAAGAAGGAGGGGGACACTTGGGAAGAGATGATGTGGGGACAATGGTGCTCGTACCGCAAGTCGTGGATAGCGTATCCATCCCTGTCATCGCTTCTGGAGGGATTGGAGATGGACGAGGGTTGATGGCGGCTTTGGCTTTGGGAGCGGAAGGAATCGAAATGGGGACAAGATTCATTGCGACGAAGGAATGCGTGCATGCCTCCCCGGAATATATTAAAGCTTTGCTCAACAGTTCCGAAACGGATACGGCGGTCATCAAGCGATCATTAGGAACTCCAGCCCGAGCCTTAAAAAACGGATTTACAGAAAAAATATTGCAAATCGAAAAGGAAACCCCAACCTATGAAGCCCTTAAAGACTATATCAGCGGAGAAGCGAATAAACGCTTTATTTACGATGGGGACGCGGAAAACGGCTTTGGTTGGGCAGGGCAAGTAACCGGTTTAATCAAAGATGTCCCTTCAGTACAAGAATTGTTTGAGCGTATGATTCGGGAAGCGGAAGAAATTCGGTTAAAATGGGGAAGATAAAGAGAAAACAAATGAAGCGAGGTAAAGCCGTATGGAATATGCGTATCCAATTTCCCCTGATTGGTCAACAGAGGAAATAATTGCAGTGGTGAAATTTTTTGAGGGAATTGAACAAGCGTACGAAAAAGGGATCAAAAGGGAGGAGATGTTGGAAAAGTATCGCCGTTTTAAACAAATCGTCCCTTCAAAAGCGGAAGAAAAAACCCTCTTTCGGGAATTTGAAGTGGTCAGCGGATATGCAAGCTACCCTGTGGTGAAGCAGGCGAGGGAATTAAAGGATGGGGATTGGATTCATATGAATTGAGTCCACATCCTCTTGACGAAAAAAAAGGAGCAATATGGCTCCTTTTTCTTTTTCCAAACAGCATTTTATGAAGACTTGATGCGGAATATTATTAAATTCCAAGAAAAAAAGCGGCTGAAAAATGTAATGTTTAATGTCGTCAACAGCATATTTATTTATACAACATACAGCAGGAAATAAATCAATCCTCATTCAAAAGAAAATGAAGAAGTTCATGCCGTTTAAATGGAATGCAAAAAGCACAATTTAATTTTTTCCAATCATCATTTCGTAAATTGGGAAAAGTGCTTCAAAAGTATCCTCCGCCACTTTTAAAAACTCTTCCGAAGATAGATTTATGCATGTTTCACGAGGAATATGACGTCCAACCAAAAATTCCCCTTTTTTCACATCCCGAAGTCGAACCAGAAGTTCCTCCAACCGGCCATCCAATGCATCCTTTAAAGGAATGGCATCAGGGGACGTATGATCGCCTGAAATAATGAAATCATCAGGCAACTTCCGAAATGCATCCAATGAATTCAGCAAACGATGGGCCATGGCAGATTTTTGTGGAACTTCATAAATTATTGCAACAACGATGAATAAATGGTTGTTTGTAAGCCCAATTTGAAAATGGGGAAGCGATTTGTATCCGCGTTTATATGGGGCAAATGCCACCCATGAATCATTCGGCGGATTGACGGTTCTTCTTGCATGTTTGGCGATATGGGCAAAAAATTCATCACCGGTTTTCGCACTGAAATATCCGGCAAAATGTTCCCCCAGCGCTTGGAATTTGGGACGTACAATCGTTTTCAATGCATCCATTCGGGCGTCTAAACCGTCTATTGTAAAAACATCAAAATCGGAATTTGTCCATTTGATATCAACCATGAATTGTTTTCCTCCTTTTTGAATCTTATGTTTATTTTCCATGTTTTTTGGGAAAAATCTTGTAACAAACAGCACTTCACCTTGAGACAAAAATAATTGGGAAAGGAAAGTGAGTGGCATGAGACAAACGGTTAAGATTATTCGCAAAGTTGATATTGAAAAACAATATGAACACGCTTTACGGTTGGAATTAGATTATGAATTGGCTTCCCTTTATTCCGCGATGCAAGAAAACGATACGAAGGAAATGGAAAGATGCAAAAAACGCTTAAAAGAAATCCAAGATGAATTAAACGGTCTGCACGCGTATGCGTAAGCAGTTTCCCTTCCTATAGAATCACTTGCTTTGATCGTCGAGCAAGTGATTTTTTATTTTTGAAAAATGTTAAGTCATAGGTTGTTTTCAATTTATCTTCTGCAGCCTTCTAAAAAAGTATATAATAATAACGTGAAAAATAAAAAAATTAAGATTTTATGACAGGGATTGCAACTTTGGCAATTTTGGACCCCTTTTCAATAAATCATGTTAAAATAATGATAAAGGGGAATCTTTCATTCTTAAATGGCCTTATGAAATTTCTGAATTTTAGAAATTATATTTCAAAATAGTAGAAATCTATGGTAGATAAGAAGGCAGGTTTTTAACAAATGGATTTACGGAAAATAAACGATTTTGCAATAAAAACTATTTTTCATGCCGGTGATCAAATACGCGAATCTTTTTCAAAAGAATTGATTATAGAAACAAAAGCGAGCGCCAATGATTTGGTGACAAACATCGACCGGAAAATCGAACAATATTTTGTGGAAAAAATAAAGGAATTGGACCCTTCCCATAAGATTTTGGGGGAAGAAGGGATGGGGGATAAAATTGTGACATTGGATGGCCCCCTATGGATTATCGATCCAATCGACGGCACGATGAATTTCATCAAACAAGGCCGCAATTTCATGATTTCAATCGGTTTCTTTGTCGATGGAGTCGGGAAGTTGGGGTATTTGTATGATGTGATGCGGGATGAATTAATTTACGCGATCAAAGGCGAAGGTGCGTTCATCAATGATCAGCAAATCGGCAAATTAAAGCCGTTGAAGATTGAAGAAGCTGTGATTGGAATCAACTCCAGCTGGGTGATCCCGAATGGAAAAATCAATCACGAAAAAGTGGTAAAACTGATCCGGACTGTGCGCGGCACCCGTTCATACGGTTCAGCCGCCATGGAAATTGCTTTGGTGGTGACAGGCAAACTGGATGCTTATCTATCAATGAGATTGGCTCCATGGGATATCGGAGGCGGAATGGTCATCGCCCAGGAGGTGGGAGCGGTTGTATCGAACTTGAAAGGCCAACCGTTCAATTTATTGAACCACGATACATTCCTTATTGCGAACCCATCAATCCATCAGTTGTTGCTGGAACATTATATCGAATTAAAAGACGAGAAGCAGCATTCCAATTAAATAATCAACCTTTCCAATCCAATTTTAAGATTGCGGATCTGGGATAAAATAAAAAGTGCTCGCCATTTAAGGTCGAGCACTTTTTACTATAGCAGCCCTTTTTCACGAAATTTTCTTTTCATGCGGAAACCGATTCCCATAACGGCACATAATGCCACGATGCAAGCAATGATTGTAGGAACGCTTCTTATGGCGATCGCGTAACCAATGGAAACCATTGATAATAGTGCAGCGATGGAGAAAAGCAGCATGACAAACTTCGCTTTATTCATCAAAAGCCCCCCTTTAGAGTTCGAAGGTTAAAAAAGTGTTATTAAAAAAAGACATTTTTCATGTTCTTGTGATATAATAACACAGTTAATCTTATGAACAAAGAAATTGGAGTGGAATCATGACAAAATTACGTGAAGATATTCGCAACATCGCTATCATTGCACACGTTGACCACGGAAAAACAACATTAGTCGATCAATTATTGAAACAATCCGGAACTTTTCGTGTAAATGAGCATGTTGAAGAGCGAGTATTGGATTCGAATGACTTAGAACGCGAACGCGGCATCACTATTTTAGCAAAAAATACTGCCGTTCACTATAAAGGGACAAAAATTAATATTTTGGATACTCCGGGACACGCGGATTTCGGGGGCGAAGTGGAACGTATTCTGAAAATGGTTGACGGGGTTCTGCTCGTCGTGGATGCATACGAAGGTTGTATGCCCCAAACACGCTTTGTATTGAAAAAAGCGTTGGAACAAAAGTTGACACCGATTGTGGTGGTGAACAAAATCGATAAAGACTCTGCCCGCCCTTTGGAAGTGGTGGATGAAGTATTGGATCTATTAATTGAATTGGGTGCGGATGAAGACCAATTGGACTTCCCGGTTGTCTATGCCTCAGCTGTCAACGGAACAGCAAGCCTTGATCCGGATCCGGCAAATCAGGACGCTGATATGCAATGCTTGTTTGATACGATTATTGATCACATTCCTGCACCGGTGGATAATTCGGATGAACCATTGCAATTCCAAGTGACTATGCTGGATTATAATGACTATGTAGGACGGATCGGAATCGGACGCATTTTCCGGGGAGAAATCCATGTGGGCCAATCCGTTGCCCTAATGAAACTGGATGGCAGTGTCAAACAATATCGCGTGACGAAATTGTTGGGCTACTCCGGTTTGAAACGGGAAGAAATTGAATCGGCAAGTGCCGGAGATATCGTCGCGGTTTCCGGAATGGATGACATTAACGTAGGGGAAACGGTATGTGCCATTGAGCATCAAGAGGCGTTGCCGCCACTTCGCATCGATGAACCGACATTGCAAATGACGTTTCTTGTGAACAATTCCCCATTTGCAGGAAGAGAAGGAAAATTTGTGACGGCCCGTAAATTGGAAGAAAGATTAAGACAGCAATTGGAAACGGATGTTTCATTGCGGGTGGAAGATACCGATTCACCGGATGCATGGATTGTTTCCGGCAGAGGAGAGCTTCATTTATCCATCTTGATTGAAAATATGCGCCGCGAAGGATATGAATTGCAAGTTTCAAAACCGAAAGTGATCATCAAAGAAATCGATGGAGTCAAATGCGAACCGGTGGAACGGGTACAAGTGGATGTTCCTGAAGAATATGTGGGTGCCGTGATTGAATCATTGGGCAATCGCAAAGGCGAAATGGTGGATATGATCAATAACGGCAATGGACAAACCCGCCTCATTTTCATGGTGCCATCCCGCGGATTGATCGGGTATACAACGGAATTTATGTCCATCACCAAAGGGTACGGAATCATCAACCACTCCTTTGACAGCTATCAACCGGTTGTTCCTGGCCGTGTCGGTGGCCGCCATAACGGGGCTCTTGTATCGATGGAAACTGGAAAAGCGACAACTTATGGTATGATGCAGATAGAAGATCGTGGTACACTATTTGTAGAGCCGGGCACGGATATTTACGAAGGAATGATTGTCGGGGAAAATAGCCGGGAGAACGACCTTGCCGTCAACATCACAAAACAAAAACAAAAAACGAATATCCGTTCCGCAACGAAAGATCAGACAGCGGTCATCAAAAAACCGCGCCTTTTGACACTGGAAGAAGCATTGGAATTTTTGAATGATGACGAATATTTGGAAGTAACACCACAATCCATCCGTTTAAGAAAACAAATTTTAAATAAAAGTGAAAGAGAAAAATTGGCGAAAAAACAAAAATACGCCGAGCAAGAATAATTCTCTTCTTGGGAATGTGAAAGGTGTTGTTCGACTTGAAGCTATTTGGTTTAATTTTGGCATCCGCCGCTGTCAGTGATTCTGACCGGGTATTTAATCGCATGTCGGCAGTCACTCGCTATGTTTACGAAAACGCACCGAATAATCAAGTGGCAGGATACATCATTTTTATCCTGGTGTTCATCCTGTCCGCCATTGTTTACAAACTCGGTTTTGCCAAAAAACTGAGTTTGGGGAAAAATATAATCATTTATATTTTTCTATTTCTAGGTTGTATTCTTCTTACCTTTTTCGCCCTATTCTTGCCGATGATTGAAGGATTGATTGTTGCGGCACTTGTTTTGATTCTCTATAAAATCCGTTTATGGCGAGAGAAAAGAGAAGAGAAAGAGGCTTCCTGACAAGGGAAATAGGGAGACTTGTCATCGGGTCAATCATTTTTCAATGAAGATTTGTAGAGTTGAGCGAATCGGGAAACGGACTGTTTTCCCGGTTCGTTTTTTTTGTTGCACATGTGTCCATGGTTTCATATTTTTGATCGGCCAGCTTACCCTCCTTTTGGAAGGCGGATAAGACACATTGGTATCGTTATCCGGGAGCCGGACCAAATTCATGGGCATTCACACATTATTTTCCCTTCGCATAACCTACTCTTGATAATGGATGCTGACGAAACAAGGAGGTAAGAGGGATGAAATGGTGGAAGATTAGTCTTTCCGTCATGCTGGCAGGGATGATGGTTTTTCTTGCCGCGTGCGGAGACAAAGAGATGACAAAAGTGAAAGTAGGGGAAGTAACACGTTCCATCTTTTATGCACCACAATACGTGGCGATTTCCAAAGGATATTTTGAAGAAGAAGGGCTGGAAATTGAACTTTCCACAATTCCCGGCGGGGATAAAACAATGACTGCCCTCCTTTCAGGTGGAATCGATATTGCCCTTGTTGGAGCGGAAACTTCCATTTATGTGACAGCACAAGGCGCCAATGATCCGATCAAAAACTTTGCCCAATTAACCCAAACGGATGGAACGTTCTTAGTGTCCCGGGAAAAAATTGACGAATTTTCATGGGATCTGCTGAAAGGTTCCACATTCCTTGGCCAGCGCAAAGGCGGCATGCCGCAAATGGTTGGGGAATTTGTATTGAAAAAACATGGCATCGACCCTCACAAGGATCTAAACTTGATCCAAAACATAGAATTTGCCAATATTGCAACAGCCTTTGCATGCGGGTACATAAGACACTACTTACAACCGGGATGGATTCATGGAAGTTGCAATGAAAAGATTTTAAACCATATGGTGAATGACAAAATGAAGCTGCTTATCCCTTTTCCTTCAAAGGGGCAAGCAGCTTCATTGTTTAATGGATTTGATTCAACCCGTTTATTTATTTTCAATATTTTCCGCGATGACTTTGCTTACATCAACCCGTTTTAAGAATAATGTCAAGATTAAAGCCACAATCGTCACGATTGTTGCAACCAAGAATGACACTTGAATACCTTCAAGCAATGCCTGTTGCTGGATCCCTGCGATAAACGTCGGATTTTGCAATTCTGCCGGATTTGCGGCTTTTACCGCTTCCACCAATTCTTCCCCTTTATTGGTAGCGACAGAATTCATCAACGTCACGAACAACGCCGTTCCGATTGAACCAATCACTTGTTGAACCGTGTTGTTGACCGCTGTACCATGTGGATTCAAGCGGTTCGGCAATTGGTTCAAACCGTTTGTCATAATAGGCATCATGACCATTGACATACCAAACATCCGCAATGTGTACATTAAAACAATGGTCGTTTTTGTTGTTTCCAAATCCATCGTGGATAACAAATAAGTTCCGTAAGCAGTAACGGATAACCCGACAAATGCCAAAATACGCGGACCGAATTTGTCGAACAATCTTCCTGTGATTGGTGACATGATTCCCATTGCGAGGGCACCCGGCAACATCATTAAACCTGAATCAAGCGGTGAAATACCGCGGACGTTCTGAACGTAAGCCGGTGTTAAAATCATCCCTGAAAACATGGCGGCTGTGACAACCATCGAAATGATGTTACCAACGGCAAACATTGGGTATTTGTAAACGCGCAAATCCAATAAAGGTTGTTCCAAGCGGAATTGGCGGATGATGAACCAAATGATGCCGATTGCTCCTATAATCAACGTCGAAAGAACTTTTGCATCCGACCATCCTTCAGTGCTGGCCGTTGAACAGCCGTATAGTACGCCACCGAAACCGATAATCGATAATAGAATGGAAAAGTAGTCAATGGAAACGTCGCGTGTTTCCAATATGTTTTCCAATTTCCAAATGGCTAAAATCAAGCTGATGACAGCAAAGGGCAGTATCATTTCGAATAATACCCGCCAGTCCCAATATTCCACAATATAACCGGACAATGTTGGCCCGATTGCCGGTGCGGTAATCATAACCAAACCGAAAATCCCCATTGCCGCGCCACGTTTTTCGCGGGGGAAGCTCACAAGCATGATGTTCATAAGCAACGGACCCATTACGGAACCGCCAGCCGCTTGAATCATACGCCCGGCCAAAAGCACACCAAAGTGGGGAGCATATGCCGCCAATGCGGTACCAATAGTGAATAGCGAAATTGCTGTAATAAATAAATGACGGTTTTTAAACCGTGTAATTAAAAAGGCGGATACAGGAATCAGAACACCACTTACCAGCATGTAACCTGTAGCCAACCACTGAACAGTTGAATAATCCACTTCAAAATCTTTCATGATTGTTGGTAGTGCAACATTCAACAAAGAGTTATTTAAGAATGAAACAAACGCGCCAAAGAAAAGTATTGCAATCACTAAATATGGCGGTTTTTTCCCTTGTTTATCTAATGTCATATTATCCCTTTCCCCATTTCTTTCTTTTTATCGACTTAAACATTTTATACCCATAGTTCAATTTTATCAATAAAAAAATACATTCAGTCCAACATTGATTTTTTGTGTATAATAAATAGAGCATTATATAAATAGAGGAGTTCAAAATGAATAAAAGAAAAAAAGCGGTCATTGATCATGCTTTGCGATTGTTTGTAGAACATGGAGTTGCGAAAACATCAATCCAACAAATCATTGAAAGAGCAGGGATTTCAAAAGGAACTTTTTATAATTACTTCTCTTCCAAAACGGAATGTATTGAAGCGATATTGGAGCAGGCGAGATATGATGCCTCACTTTTACGGGCCGAACTCATGATAGGAAAAGACCCTACGGATATCAACGTATTCGCCAACCAGATTGCTGTATTATGGAAGATTAATCAGGAATCCGGATTGGATGTGCTATACGAAGAAATTTTGCATTCAGGGGAAGACGAATTAAAAGAACTGGTTTTGCGTCATCGGATATTGGAGTTTGAATGGTTCCGATTGCGTTTGATTGAAGTTTACGGAGATGAAATGCGCAATTACGGGTTTGAAGCGGCAATATTATTTTATGGAATGTTTCAATATTTAACCTTCACCTGCAAAATTTCCAATCACCATTCCATTTCTTTGGAGGAAATCGCTTCAATATTGTTGAAATATTTGGAAAAAATTATTGATATGATGATAAATGAAAAAACGGCAGTATTAAATGCCGATAAAATAAATACCATTTTATCCATTTCGAAAAAACAATATCGTTTGGATATTTCAGAAATAAAAAAGAAACTGGAAGATCTGATCAAGGAAAATTTATCAAGCAATCAGAAAGAAATTACAATGGCCATCATCGAGGAATTCCATCGCGAATCTCCCCGGACCATTATACTCAATGCTTTATTGAAAGTTTTTATTGACGAATTTAAAGGCTCCGAATTGGAACAGACAGTGAAAGAAATCGCAAGCCTTATTTGGTATGATGTGCGTTCAAAACAGTTGCGTCAAAAAAAGGCGCAAAAAGTTTGATCCCATTGACGAAGGAAGCGGGACACCTTCTAAAAAAATGAGCTATTTTAGTAGACGCCAGCCACTAAAATAGCTCATTTTTATATGCCGTACAAGAAGAGCCGTTCCGATGAAAAAGTTTAATTGATGTTCCCTTCAAAATAATCCGACAACCCGATATTCAATTCAATTTCAATTTCGTTTTTGCCTAAATACACTTTATTGATTAATTTCGAGAGCAATGCTTTTTTATGATCCCCATCCGCTACTTCGAACTTTTGCGCCCAATGTTTCAATTCATTCGCCAAGAAATTGACATCTGAACAGGTTTCCCGTTCTTTTTGCAATTCTTCCGTCAAAGAATGGATTAGCGCCGACTTTTCCTCCATTTGTTTTTCAATTGTTTCCAAGGCAAGAGAAAGCTGTTCCGGTGTAAATGCGCTCTCGCCGATCAAAGCCTTCCCGATTTCTAAATTCAGTTTTTCCTGCTGTTTCTTTAAATCAACGTACTCTTTTTTTAAATGTTTGATATTTTGTTCTTTCAGTTTTACTCTTTCAGCTTTCAAATGTTTGCCTGCTTCCAGGTATGGTTGAAGTTCGAATTGGGATAGGATGGATTTGAGTTTATTGATAATGAGCGTGTCGTATTTTTTTCCACCCCATATGTTTTGACGGTGACGGCAATAAGTTTTGCCTTTGTTTAAAGGGCATCGGTATCGGTAAATGGCGGTTTTATGCCTTTTATCTTTTGAAGATTTGTAAAGGTAATTGGAAGTCAGCTTTGAACCGCAATATTTGCAATAGGCAAGGCCTGACAGCAGCAATTTTCCTGATCTCGGGATATCCGATTTGTCCTGTTCTTTCATGTTGCCGCGTCTAATTTTTCGGATTCGCTCAGCCTGATAAAACAATTCCTCAGGAAGGATTTGCAGTTTTTCGTTAAATGGCTGCGTTCCTCCTGCAGCCGTTTTATATCTTTTAAATCCGATATAAATGGGGTTGGACAGTATTCTTTGGATGGTGCTCACAGCAAAGATTTTGCCATCACGGTTACGATAGCCCTGTTCATTTAAATGATCGGCGATTTTTCGATAGCCCATATGTTTGTTTACATATAAGTGGTAAATCAGCTTAATGATTTCCGATTCCATTTCGTCCGGCACCAATTCTTTTACACGGCGGTCTTTGTTTTTCCAATGCCGCTCTTCTGTTTCGACAATTTTATAGCCCAATGGTGCTGTTCCGCCTTGAAAATAGCCTTGTTCACTCAGTTGTTTTTTGGCTTCTTTCACCCGGATGGATGTTTTTTGGCTTTCCCCATCGGATTGCCAAAAACTGATATAATTCAGCAGTTTGTCGACATGGGATTCGATTTTCCGTTGCCCTTCTTTTACGGACCAGACTTCGATGCCATGTTGAATCAGAAAATTGACCATGACCGGTGTTTCATCTTCCCGGCGTCCTAAACGGTCGAACATGAAAACCAGCAACACATCGAATTTTTTCTTTAAAGCTCCTTCTTTTAGTGCCGCCATTTCATCCCGCTCATTGACGGATTTTTTCCAGCCGGATACGCCCTTTTCGTACAACTCATTTGTGATGGTCCAATCGGGTTTGCCGTTGACGAATTCATGGCAGGCGTTTTTTTGCATAGGAATGTCTTCATCTGCGCTGACTTGTTGTTTTTTCGACACCCGGTAAAGGCACCAAACCCGTTTCATTACCACACACCCGTCCAAAAGTTATAATAGCTCCAGGAAAAAGGTTTTTAATGCATTGCGGGCTTCCTTTCTTTTCTCCTCATCTTTCGTGAATTTCAGGTGTATTTTCACTTCGTTGTCTGATAAATCCGTTAAATAATCAAACCCATCATCGGATTTGTGCAAATATTTCACTCCGCCAATGACCATTTCACCCGATTGCTTTGAAGGATTAACATCATTCAATCAAATCCCCCCGTTTTTTTAAGGTGTTAAATTGTATTCGTGCTGAATTGATAATATTAGTCATTTTCCGAAACGGAAATGTCGAAACGCCAAGTCGGAATCAACTTTTTTACAAAAAAAGACCCCATAAAAGACCTGCACATGTGTGTACAGCTTCATGGGGCCAATTTTTCCGTTTACTTATAATGAATCAGGAATCTTTAGCGTTCTTTCACCGGGAACCAGCCTGGTCTGGAAATGATTTGTTCCCATAATCCATCCGGAATGATCAGTTCTTCCTGTTGGTCAGTGAAAATGACAATGGAGATTTCATCTTCCCTTCCTTCCTGGATTTTTTGCACCCAATCCGGATCCACAATCATTTCTCTGCCTATGGCAATGAGGTCAACCCCTGTTTCCAGCGCTTCTTTCGCATCGTCGGCAGTTATAATGGAACCGACGCCGATGAGTGGTACACGGCCGTTGATGGTTTCAAGTAAATATTCAATCCGCGTTTTAGTGAAATCCTCGACGCCGACTCTTGGAGTGGAGCGGAAATCATTTAATGAAACATGCAGATAATCAAGTCCTTGATTTGCAAGTACATCAACAAAGACAAGAGTATCCGCCATTGTAATGCCAGGTGTTTCCGGTTCTTCCGGAGAGAAACGGTAACCGACGATGAAAGGGGATTTTGCATGTTGGTCGACAACGCTTTTTACTTTCTTGATGATTTCAAGCGGGAACGACATTCGTTTTTCAAGGGTGCCGCCATATTGGTCTTCCCGGCGGTTGGAATGTGGCGAGAAAAATTGATGAATCAGATAGCCGTTCGCCCCATGAATCTCAACGCCATCAAAACCGGCTTCAATCGCGCGGCGGGTCGCTTCACCAAATGCATCAATGATTTCTTCAATTTCTTGAATCGTCAAAGATCGGGGTGTTTCCGCCCCGGGTCTTTCAGCCGGAACCGCACTCGCGCTAACAATATCTCCGTCCGGTACAAGTTCAGGCGGGCATAATCTTCCGCCGTGATGGATTTGAAGTATGGCTTTGGCTCCTTGTTGTTGAATCGCGGTTGCCACTTTTCTTAACCCCGGAATCATTTCATCACGATCTGCGGCAAATTGGCCGTGGAATGCTTTCCCATTTGGGGTTACATAAGCGCAAGCCGTGATGACTGCACTCACGCCCGCAGATCTCCGGGCATAGTATTTTAATTCAATTTCTGAAACGGAGCCGTCCGGATTGGATGACCAGTGTGTCATTGGAGCAATGACGATGCGGTTTTTCAATGTCACACCATTCGGGAAGGTAAAAGGTGAAAATAAACTTTTAAATTTGTCCTTCATAACTTTTCCCCCAATCAGTTATTTCACTCACTTTAACGATACGCCTTTATTGGATAATTTTTCAAATATAACGCATAAAAAAATGGAGAGTCCCCTGTTGGGCAGAGGTGAGGAACGGCTTCTTTAGGGCGTTATTTCTTTACAAATATGATTTCTCCTTTAAGATATTCTGTAGTGAAAATACATATATTCGAACTGATGGCTTAATCCATTAAACCATCTTTTGTTAAAAAGAATTTTTTTGATTGCATGTTGCAGAGGTGAGTCCGCTGATTCATTTTTTTGAAACGGTACAAGGAATAGCAACGTTCTTCTTATTATTTTGCGGGTATATCTATTACAGGCAATTAAAGAGAAAGAGGTTGGAGAAAAAGGTTTCGGCGTTTGAGAATGTAATGTATCTATTGACGGGCTTATCCGTATTCCTTTTTGCCGCCAGTTTTTTGCTTCTTTTTTTAGATGCCCTTTTTGAAGGCGAATGATTGAATGCCCGTTTGGAAGCTTCAGTCAGATCCGGCAATCAGGAGACTCCTTGAAAAAGGGGCTTTTTTTGTTTTTGGGCGGATTGGAATGTTTATTTTTGAAAATATGGCCAAGCAAAAATCAGGGAACTTTTTTTCCATTGATTCGTAGAAATCACCAACCGTATTTTTAAGGGGGAATATTTATGAAGCCAATCAATTTTAAGAATCCACATGTAGCAAGCTATCTTTTAATCGGGGTTGTATTTTTTATGATCGATTTTACAAAAGGGATCCTTTTCTTTCTCTTGGGGGCGATTTTTATTTTGTTAGGGATTCGGCAAAACGCCCGTTTATCTTAATCATCAATTGCTGCAAACATCGATTAGGGCCTTATTCCTGCCGTCAATGATCCCGAATCTTCCATCCTAACTGCCGGCCATCCCGGAATCAAAAGCCTATGTTGCCATCTGTATTTAGGATGACCTTTCCTGGCATGACAGTAGTGTCTTTTGTACCCTCGCGCTTTTGCATCCGGAACGGGGGAATTCGTACAACTATTTGAACCGACCGCAAGCGTTTTTGAAAAAGAAGGAATCGGCTATGTGGTGGCATCATTCGGTACGGAATCCGGGCATGTTCCATATACGGTGTTTATGGCGAAAGAAAGTTACTTGAAGAAAAATCCGGAAGTGGCGGAGAAATTTACGAGAGCCATCAAAAAAGCGCAAGACTTTGTGTATGATGCTCCGGCGGAAGAAGTGGCAAAAGCCATTCAGCCATTCTTTGAAGATACGGACGTTGAATTGATTGCACAAGTGGTGGAACGCTACCGCCAGCAGGAATCCTTTGCGAAGGATCCGATTTTGGATGAGGAAGAGTGGAACAACTTGCAGGATATCATGGAAGAGGCAGGGGAGCTTCCGATGCGCATGGATTACTCAAAACTGGTGGATACAACATTCGCCGAGAAGGTAACGAAGTGATATGAGTTTCTTGCTTGTTGATCACGTCAGCCATGCGTATTTTTCAAAGGATGCGGCAACGGAAGCGTTACAGGACATCCATTTGACCATTGATGAAGGGGAATTCGTTTCCTTTATCGGGCCGAGCGGGTGCGGTAAAACAACCCTTCTCTCCATCATCGCCGGATTATTTCAGCCGACTTCAGGAAATGTCTACATTGAAAATCAAAAGGTGTACGGAAATAAAGAGCTCTCCATCGGGTATATGTTGCAGCAGGATTATTTATTCCCGTGGAAAACCATCGAGGAAAATATCACCCTTGGATTAAAACTGTCGAATCAAGAGTATGATCGGCATATTGCGTCAAAGCTGCTGGAAGATGTGGGATTGCCATCCATCGAGAAAAAATATCCCCGGGAATTATCGGGGGGGATGAGGCAAAGGGTGGCGCTCGCCAGAACCCTTGCGGTGGATCCGAAAGTGCTATTGCTGGATGAACCGTTTTCCGCCCTGGACTATCAATCCAAATTGAAGCTGGAAGATTTGGTATCCAACATGTTAAAAGCGTACAATAAAACGGCCATTCTTGTGACCCATGACATCGGGGAAGCCATTGCGATGAGCGACCGCATTTTCTTATTTTCCAGAAGGCCCGGACGAATCCATCAAACCTTTGAAGTGCCGGAAGAAATTAGAAACTTGACTCCTTTTGAAGCAAGAAGCCATTCAAGCTATTCACCATTATTTCAACAAATTTGGAAGGAGCTTGAAAGCCTTGAACATTAAAGAACTCCATCTGGCATATAAGAAAAGATTGGCGAAGGAAAAACGATGGATTCGATTTTACCAGTTGTTCATCCTGATCGGCTTTTTTGCCATATGGGAAGCCGCCTCTTCCAACCGCTGGATTGATCCGCTCATATTCAGCGCGCCTTCGAGGATTTTCCGGTTACTGATGAACATGATTTCGGATGGCACGATTTTTATCCACATGAACTATACATTGTTTGAAACGGTTCTCGGGTTTATTTTGGGGACGCTCGTAGGCACGGTTTTGGCGGCCATTCTTTGGTGGTTCCCGACTTTTTCCAAAATTTTGGACCCGTATTTGGTTGTGTTGAATTCCATGCCGAAAGTCGCACTTGGACCGATTTTGATTGTTGCTCTCGGTCCAGGGATGACATCCATCATCACAATGGGGGCCATCATCTCCGTCATCATTTCCACCATCGTCATTTACACATCTTTCCGCAACGTGGATGCCAACTATCTGAAAGTGTTGCAAACCTTCAATGCGACGAAATGGCAAATGTTCAAAGAAGCGATTTTGCCCGCCTCTTTTCCGACAATCATCTCCACATTAAAAGTGAATGTGGGATTGTCTTGGGTAGGGGTCATTGTCGGCGAATTCCTCGTTTCTTCCCAGGGGCTCGGCTATTTGATCATTTATGGATTCCAAGTGTTCAACTTCAATCTCGTATTAATGTCGCTCCTCATCATTGCCATCTTCGCAACACTCATGTACCAGCTGGTGGAAATGCTGGAGAGACGATTGATCAAAAATGAGTAATCCATCATGCAACATTTTGTTCATCCTTAAGAATAAAAAATATAACCTATTATGAAATTCCATTTTGGATTTCATAATAGGCCATTTTTTTGCGGGAAAATGATATTGTCATAGTTCTTCATCAATGCTTGAAGAGCTGCGGAAGAAACGGAATTTGCCCGTCGCCAGTCTCTCCAGCGTTTTTGTTGTAATGCGATCATGGCAAGTTTCACACATGTATGTGTGGATCGGCCGATTTCTTAATCTTTTAGCCAGTGGTGAGTCGTCTTCCAGTTCATGGATGGAATCACAAATTACACATTGGACACGCATAGGTTAAATCCTATTCCACCCGAATCGCTGCAATGTTTTTGATTGGGTTGTCCAAATTGGAACCGTCACCAAAAATAATATGAACAGGCCCATCCTCTGTCAGCGGCTTACCATCTTGGCTAAATTTGAAAATCAATTTGTATGCATCATCGATTGCAAAAGCGTGCTCTGTGCCATCTTTGCATTCAAAGACCACTTTTGTTGCATCTTCTTCGATTTCGGCATTGTTAAGGAAATATTTTATTTCCATGCCGAACGTACCGGTTTGCATCCCTTTCCGGTCAAATTTTCTTTCCGTTTTTAAAGTAGGAGGGAATGTTGCACCTTCCATAATTTCACGGGACCAATGTTCGCCCATTTTAAACAAGTATTTTAAATCTTCGTCCTCATTTTCTTTTGGTTTTGTAAAATATGTTTTCAAATCAATTCTTCGATCGTCAAAAATCCACACGGATGGATCCAACGTCAATTTATATTTCACTTTTCCTTTAATTGGAATGATGCTTTCCATCAGAATTCTCCCCCTTAACTATTTTACATATATCAGTATACAGTTAGATTTTCACATAATAAAGAAATAATCATTTCTAACTGTTCTATCTTGTGTTGCCACTTGCATTTTTATTTGCTAAAAGATAAACTTTATTAAGATAGAATAGAAGAAATTACATTAATGGGGGCGTCCTCATGGAGAAAAAAACTCAAGCTTCCTTCCAGGAAAAAGCGTTGGAATTGCTGCTTGAAGATGCAGATAAAATAGCGCGTTTGATCAAAGTGCAAATGGATCATTTGACGATGCCGCAATGTCCTTTGTACGAAGAAGTTCTGGATACACAAATGTTTGGTTTGTCCCGGGAAATCGATTTCGCCGTGAAATTGGGATTAATTGAACGTGAACAAGGAAGAAAGATTTTGGATACATTAGAAAAAGAATTGTCCTTGTTACATGAAGCATATACAAACGCAAACTCGAACAAGTAACAAAAGGCTCAAATCAATGTGATTTGAGTTTTTTTTCTAAAAGAGGTCTTCGCTATGAGAAAATATCTTTCGTACTATATTCGGAATTTTGATTACCCTTTATTCTTCGTTTATGTATTTTTGTGTTTATTCGGCCTGGTGATGATTTACAGTTCCAGCATCATGGTGGCACTTGTCGACGGGAAGGAACCGGATTATTATTATAAAAAACAATTATTTAATTTAATGGTTGCATTTTTCTTCTTTACCGTCGGTGCTTTTGTGCCGTACAAGCATTATAGCAGAAAAAATATAATGGTCTTTATGGTTGGATTGATCACCGTTTTGATGTTCTGGGTGTTTTTTTTCGGATTCGGTGAAAGCGGAACGGGGTCCAAAAGCTGGATCAGTCTGTTCGGCCTGATGTCTTTCCAACCTTCTGAACTTGCAAAACTCATCATTATTTTATATTTTGCAGGGGCTTTTTATCGGAAAAGTTTAAAAACCCCAATGGTTGATTTACACCCAAATCATATTATTTACCCTATTTTAGTATGGATTTTTATCATCTTTTTCGTGGCACTTGAAACAGATATCGGTGCCGTCATGATCATTTCCGGCATTGCCATTGCGGTAGTAGCGGCAAGCGGCATACGGATAAGAACCTTCTTTAAGTTTTTTGCCGAATTGGCGATTCTCGGTGCAACCATTCTCGGTGTCATTTTATTGATCAAAGGGGATAAAATTTTGACGCCAAACCGCATCGGGAGAATCAAGGCATTTTTAAATCCATTTGAATATGAACAAGGTTCAGGGCACCAAGTGGTTCAAGGCTATATTGCCATCGGTTCTGGTGGAATAGAAGGGGTAGGGCTTGGTCAATCCGTGCAAAAACTCGGATATTTGCCAGAACCGCAAACAGATTTTATAATGGCTGTAATTGCGGAAGAATTAGGTTTGTTAGGCGTTATAATCGTTCTAGGAGGTTTGGGATTTATCGTATTTAAAGGATTATCCATTGCTCTGACTACGAAAGATCCGTTGGCCAGAATGATTGCGGCAGGTATTGCCAGCTGGATTGCCATACAAACCTTTGTCAATTTAGGTGGTTTATCAGGACTTATCCCATTGACTGGGGTGACATTGCCTTTCATCAGTTATGGTGGATCATCTATTTTGGTATTGTCTTTCGCAATGGGCATATTAATCAATGTTTCTATGTATGAGAAACTTGAAAAAAGAAAGTTAAGGGGGACAAAATGAGAAAGATTCACAAGCTTTTAGTCGCAAACAGAGGGGAAATCGCCATTCGCGTATTGCGGGCATGCAATGAATTGGATATTAAAACAGTTGCGATTTATTCGGAAGAGGACCGCGCGTCCCACCATCGTTACAAAGCGGATGAAGCTTATCTTGTCGGTGTCGGGAAAGGTCCGATTGATGCTTATTTGGATATCGAGGGCATCATTGAAATCGCAAAAGAATCAGGCGCTGATGCCGTTCACCCAGGATATGGCTTCCTGGCGGAAAATGTTGAATTTGCCAGACGTTGTGAAGAAGAAGGGATCATCTTTATCGGTCCAAATTCAAAGCATTTGGAGATTTTTGGCGATAAGGTGAAGGCAAGAGAGCAGGCAATCCTTGCGGGAATTCCGGTGATTCCTGGAAGTGACGGCCCTGTTTCATCTTATGAAGAACTGGAACAATTCGCAGATGAAGTCGGATATCCGGTGATGATCAAAGCTGCCTTGGGGGGCGGCGGCCGCGGAATGCGATTGGTGCATGCAAAAGAGGAACTGAAAAGCGCCTATGAAAGGGCGAAATCTGAAGCCAAAGCGGCTTTCGGATCCGACGAAGTGTATGTGGAAAAAGCGATCATTAAGCCGAAGCATATAGAAGTGCAAATTTTAGGGGATTATGCAGGAAACATTGTCCATTTATATGAGCGCGATTGTTCGATTCAGCGCCGTCATCAAAAGGTGGTTGAAATCGCTCCATCGATTTCGCTTTCTGAAAATTTAAGAAATAGAATTTGTGAAGCGGCAGTAAAATTGATGAAAAATGTCGGGTATGTAAATGCCGGCACTGTAGAATTTTTGGTTTCCGGCAACGAATTCTATTTCATCGAAGTGAATCCGCGCATTCAAGTGGAGCATACCATCACGGAGATGATTACAGGCATTGATATCGTTCATGCGCAAATTAAAATTTCGGAAGGATATGAACTTCATTCAAAAGAAATCGGCGTTCCTGAACAGAGCGAAATTCCGTTATTCGGCTATGCGATACAATCCCGTGTGACGACGGAAGATCCAGCCAATAACTTTATGCCGGATACAGGAAAAATCATGGTTTACCGTTCAAGCGGCGGTTTCGGAGTGCGTTTGGATGCAGGTAACGGTTTCCAAGGTGCCGTTGTGACACCTTACTACGATTCCTTGCTCGTCAAAATTTCCACATGGGGTAGAACATTTAAGGAAGCCGCGGCTAAAATGGACCGCAACTTGAGGGAATTTCGTATCCGCGGCGTCAAAACGAACATTCCGTTCCTGATGAATGTGGTGTTGCATGAGAAGTTCTTATCCGGAGAATTTGATACGAGCTTTATCGATTCTACGCCGGAACTATTTGACTTAGCCGTTCGCAAAGACCGCGGCACTAAGTTGTTGAGATATATTGGGGATGTTACATTAAACGGATTCCCTGGAATTGAGAAAAAGAATAAACCGATCTTTGTAAAACCTGAAAAGCCGAAATTGGATATCAAGCATACGGAAATTCCGCGGGGAACAAAACAAATACTTGAAGAAGAAGGCGTCGATGGAGTCATTCGATGGATCAAAGAACAGGATGATGTTCTATTGACAGATACCACATTCCGTGACGCGCATCAGTCGCTGCTTGCTACAAGGGTCCGCAGCCAGGACATGTATCAAATTGCAGATTATAATGCACGGATGATGCATGATTTCTTCTCCCTGGAACTTTGGGGCGGCGCAACGTTTGATGTCAGCTATCGATTCCTGAAAGAAGATCCATGGGAAAGACTTGCAAAACTTCGAAAACAAATCCCGAACGTTTTGTTCCAAATGTTGTTCCGTGGCGCCAATGCAGTAGGTTATACAAACTATCCGGACAATTTGATCCGCGAATTTGTGAGGGAAGCGGCGAGTGCCGGAATTGACGTATTCCGCATTTTCGACAGCTTAAACTGGATCAAGGGGATGGAAATCGCCATTGATGAAGTGCGTAATACAGGGAAAATCGCGGAAGCGGCCATCTGCTACACAGGCGATATTCTGGATCCTTCACGCTCAAAATACACGGTTCAATATTATAAAGAAATGGCGAAGGAATTGGAGCGTGCGGGAGCCCATATTTTGGCCATCAAAGATATGGCGGGCTTGTTGAAACCGGAGGCGGCTTATGTCCTTATTTCTGAATTGAAAGAAGCGACGGACTTGCCAATCCACTTGCACACTCATGATACAAGCGGCAACGGAATTTACACTTATGCAAAAGCCATCGAAGCGGGTGTCGATATAGTCGATACAGCATTGGGTTCCATGGCAGGCTTAACATCCCAGCCAAGCGCCAATACGCTGTATTATGCCATGAGCGGCGCAAAACGAAAAGTGCGCGCGGACATCGAAGCGCTTGAACAATTATCATATTACTGGCAAGATGTTCGGGAGTATTACCGGGATTTTGAAAGCGGCATGAAAAGTCCCCATTCCGAAATCTATGTTCATGAAATGCCAGGCGGACAATACAGCAACTTGCAACAACAAGCGAAGGCCGTGGGGCTTGGAGACCGTTGGGATGAAGTGAAAAAAATGTATTCCCGCGTGAATATGCTGTTTGGCGATATCGTAAAAGTAACCCCATCGTCCAAAGTCGTCGGCGATATGGCGCTATTTATGGTGCAAAACAATTTGGATGAAAACAATATTTTGGAAAAAGGAAAAACGATCGACTTCCCGGACTCAGTCGTCGAATTTTTCCAAGGCTATTTAGGACAGCCTTATGGCGGGTTCCCGGAAGAGTTGCAAAAGGTCATTTTGAAAGAAAGAAAGCCGATTACTGTGCGGCCTGGCGAACTCCTTGAGCCGGTGGATTTCGATGCACTGAAAAAAGAATTGGAGAACAAAGTGAAAAAGCCGGTGGAGAAAAAGGATGTCATCTCCTACGCTTTATATCCTAAAGTGGTGGAAGAGTATTTCATGGCTGTTGAAAAGTATGGAAACTTATCCGTATTAGACACGCCTTCTTTCCTTTACGGTTTACGAATCGGTGAGGAAATTGAGGTGGAAATCGAAAAAGGGAAAACGTTAATTATTAAATTGGTGTCCATCGGTGAAGCGGAACACGATGGAACACGGGTAATTTACTTTGAATTCAACGGTCAGCCTCGTGAAGTGGTTGTGGAAGATAAAACGGTGGAAGCCGATGGATCAATTGCCGTGAAGGCGGATCCGAACAATCCAAATCAAATTGGGGCGACAATGCCGGGTACTGTATTGAAAGTGCTCGTTTCTAAAGGCAGCCATGTAAAACGCGGCGATCATTTATTGATTACGGAAGCGATGAAAATGGAAACAACTGTGCAAGCGCCAAGTGACGGTGTAGTGAAAGAAATCTACGCAAAACCGGGCGATGCGATTTCAACGGGCGATTTGTTAATTGAGCTTGAATAAGAAATTTTGGGGCAATTCCATTGTTTGTGAGCGAATGAGCATTCATTCGCTTTTTTTTATTTGCATAAAACATTTTAGAACTTAAATGGGGGAAGGGGAAAATTTTGGATTCGGAAAGATCTTTCCTGAATAGAGAGGCCATTTTGAAAATCTGGTAATAATTCCATTTTTGAGGAGTAATTTCCTACAATTAGGGAAAATAGAATGAAAGAACCGTTCAAAGATCATTGGTATGCAGTTCCAATCCGAAATGGTCATTAATTGAAGCGCAGAAAAAAGGATTGTCCCCTTTGGTCGGGGGAACAATCCTTGGTGTCAGTGGTTTCTTTCGTTGTAAGAGCTTCGGGCCACCAATAATATCAAGTAGCATAAAAGCCCGAACAGCAGCGTAATAAATAATGAATGCAATAAAGATATGAATAGACTTAATTGAGTAAAGATAATGAATGCGCCAGCAATGATTTGCAATGAAACAAGGACAAGGGCGATAATCCAGCTCCAATAGATCACCCGTTGGTCTTTGTAATGTTTAATTGCATGAACCATGATGTACAAAATCCAGATGAAGATTAAAAATGCAGCGAACCGATGGCCCATGTGCACCCATTCATACATTTTGTCAGGCAGCTCAAAGGGATTGCGATTATCGCAAAACGGCCAGCTTGTACATGTTAAACTGGAACCTGTATGTCTAACGAGCGCTCCGGTATAGACGACTATGTATGAATAAAGGGTAACACCGATGGTATGCCACTTTAATTTTTTTCGAATGATCACCCGATCGGCATCAAATTTCTGATCCACTTCGAAAACAATCATCGATAGTAACATCACCGCTGCAAAAGAAATCAGTGAAATGCCGAAGTGCAAGGCCAAAATAAAATCACCTTGTCCCCAAAGCACTTGAGCAGCACCGATCAATGCTTGCAGTACAAGGAAAAAGATTGCCAGAAAGCCTAAAAATTTCACTTCTTTAACGTGGTTTAAAGCTCTCCATGTCCAAATCACTAATATTAATACCAGTATCGAGACTGCTCCGGTAACAAATCGGTGGGAAAACTCGATCAACACTTCTGTCGTGATTTCTTTTGGAATCAATGATCCATTGCAATCAGGCCAGTTACGGCCGCAGCCTAAACCGCTGTCTGTTTTTGTTACGAGAGCGCCTCCCAGAAGGATTAGCAACATGCCAAGGGTGGTAAGTACTGCAACCCATTTCAATAACCAATTATACCTGTGTTGCATCAATGACACCTACTTTTATATCTGTAAAGATTGCATGAAAAAAGCTATGCTTTTATGATGATAGCGAATTCGCGAAAAAAAGACAACTTCAAAGAATTCTCACAAAATAATTGTTATGAAATTTCACAAACTGTTCACAGAAATGTGAAAAATATTTCACAAAGATACTATTAAATCTTCAATCCTTATAATATGCTTTTTAATAAGGTATTGTCTGCTTTCATCGAACTTGTCCACTTCACATAAAATTCACTTAAAATCTAGAAATTTGGCACAAAGTTCGATATAGTAGAATTTAGTAAGTAAAGCTTACAAATTTGAAAGAAAAAGGGGGAATGGCAGCGGTTGGAGTTTATCCAGTTAATGGACCTTGCTTTTAAAAAGAGCAGCATAGTAAACTCAAAGCTGGAAGACTTGAATCATATTCGCATGTGGCGATCGGCCAAACTGGGTGTGTGTTAGTTTAGAGGTATAGACATGAATGAGATTTGAACATTTTTTAAATTATAAAAAATGTCGTTCATCATTCGAAAATTGTGTGTTAATATGGTTATTGTTTCATTTTTATGTACAAACTGTTTTCTAGCGGTTTTGCACTTATTAAACATCATAATTAGATTAAAAATAGTTTTTACTAAATATATGTTGTTTACTTGTGATTGATGATAACCATTTTACCATTTTTTGATAATAAATAATATTCATCAATCCGCGCTTTTATACCCTTTGGGATTCTTTCTTCAATAAAGAATTCAAATAGATAGAGCATAACTTCCAGTTAGACAAGACAATTAAAAGAAAGAGGGGTTTAATTAAGCTATGAAGAAAGGGCTTAAAAAATGGTCTCTTTTCCCGTTGTTAGCAGCATTGGCTGTTGTTTTATCGGGCTGTGGTGAAGAATATATTTCTGCACTTCGACCATCCGGTGCTGTCGGAAAAGAGCAATTTAATCTACTATTACTAGCTGCAAGTATCATGACGTTAGTAGTTGTAGTAGTTTCTGTTCTTTATTTACTCACTTTCGCAAAGTTTCGCCGCTCTAAACTTGGCGAAGATTACATGCCAAAACAAGTGGAAGGTAGCCACACTCTAGAAGTTATTTGGACAGTGATTCCAATCATCCTTTTATTAATTCTATCTGTACCAACAATCTTGGCTACTTACAAATTTGCCGATGTATCCGCTATGGAAGAAGTGGATGAAAACGGCGATCCAAAAGCATTAACAATCAATGTTACTGCAAAATTGTATTGGTGGGAATTTGAATATCCACAATATGGCATTGTCACTTCCCAAGAACTAGTTGTTCCAACAAATGAAAAGGTTTACTTCAACTTGAAAGCAGCTGATGTAAAACACTCATTCTGGATTCCTGCTATCGGCGGTAAAATGGATACGAACGTAGACAATTTGAACAAATTCTACTTAGTTTTCGATGAAGAATCTGCCGGCCTCAATGATGGAGAAGGCGTATGGTACGGAAAATGTGCTGAACTTTGCGGTCCTTCCCACGCTTTGATGGATTTCAAAGTAAAATCATTGAATCGTGATGATTTCGATGCTTGGGTAGCAGCAATGAAAGCTACTGAAGGCCAAACAGCTTCTGCTGATTCAACTGATTTGGGTGAAGCGACATTCGCTCAAAACTGTTTAGGATGTCACGCAATTTCTGCAGTAACTCCTGCTGGCGCTGCTGGTCCAAACTTGACAACATTTGGTGATCGCAACCGCGTTGCAGGTTACTTGGATCACACTAAAGAAAACGTTGAAGCTTGGATTAAAGATCCTGAAAAAATCAAACCAGGCAACTTGATGACTGGCAAGTATAAAGAGTTGACTGATGAGGAAATCAGCGCTGTAGCTGATTACTTGCTAGGCTTATCAGTAGAAAAATAATTAATTCGCAGATATAGATAGAGAACAAATTAAGGAGGTTAAAGTTGTGAGCTCAGTAGCAGTCACAAAGAAAAAGGGCGTGGGTGCGGTTATTTGGGAGTATCTAACAACTGTTGACCACAAAAAACTTGCGGTATTGTATTTATTCTCCGGGCTATTGTTCTTCGCCATCGCAGGTTTTGAAGCGCTTTTAATGCGTATACAGTTGATGTACCCAAATAGCGATTTCATCTCAGCTGGTACTTTTAACGAGTTATTAACAATGCACGGTACAACAATGCTTTTCTTGGCAGCGACACCACTTTTATTCGCATTCATGAACATGGTTGTACCATTGCAAATCGGTGCTCGTGACGTAGCATTCCCATTCCTTAACTCATTAGGATTCTGGTTATTCTTCTTAGGTGCTACATTCTTGCATTTATCATTCTTTATGGGTGGAGCACCAGATGCTGGTTGGACATCATATGCATCATTATCTTTATATTCACCTGGTCATGGTATTGACTTCTATGTATTAGGTCTGCAAATTTCCGGTGCAGGTACATTGATTTCTGCCATTAACTTCATTGTGACAATCATCACAATGCGTGCACCAGGTATGACGTTCATGCGTTTGCCTTTATTTACTTGGACTACACTTATTTCCAGTACATTGATTTTATTCGCATTCCCTCCACTAACAGTAGGTTTGTTCCTAATGTTGGTTGACCGTATGTTCGATGCGAACTTCTTCGATCATACAATGGGTGGTAACACAATTATTTGGGAGCACTTATTCTGGATTTTCGGTCACCCTGAAGTGTATATCTTAGTATTGCCGGCATTCGGATTATTCTCTGAAATTATTCCGGTATTCGCCCGTAAACGTTTGTTCGGATACTCTTCAATGGTATTCGCGACAATCTTGATCGGTTTCTTAGGGTTCATGGTTTGGGCCCACCACATGTTTACAGTAGGTCTTGGTGCGACTGCAAACGCGATCTTTGCGGTAGCAACAATGGCGATCGCCGTTCCAACAGGTATGAAAGTGTTTAACTGGATTCTGACAATTTGGGGCGGTTCAATCAAGGTTACTGTACCAATGATTTATGCATTAGGATTCATTCCGTCTTTCGTTGCCGGTGGGGTAACAGGTGTAATGAACGCGACTGCACCATTGGATTATCAATTGCATGACTCTTACTTTATCGTTGCACACTTCCACTACGTAATCGTTGGTGGTATCGTAACGGCGATTTTTGCATCATTCCATTTCTATTGGCCGTTATTCTTCAACCGTGTAATGAGCGAAAAATTAGGTTATTGGACATTCTGGATTTTCTTTATCGGATTCCATTTAACATTCTTTGTACAACACTTCCTTGGATTAATGGGTATGCCACGCCGCGTATTCACATACATGGAAGGTCAAGGTTGGGATTTATTCAACTTCATTTCATCCATCGGTGCGATCATGATGGCTATCGGTGTAGTACTAATGGTACTCAACATGTTGTTGTCAATTAAATCTAAACCAGTGAACTGCAGAGACTACTGGGGAGATGGACGTTCTCTTGAATGGGCAATCCAAACACCAATCCCATTCTATAACTTCAAACAACTTCCACTTGTACGTGGATTTGACCCATACTGGATTGAAAAACATGAAGGCAACCCAGAAGGCATGACATATGCAGAACCTCTTGGCGACATTCATATGCCAAACAATTCAATCTTGCCGTTGGTAATGGCAATTGGATTATTCGTTGCTGCATTCGGTGCATTATATCATCCAGATGGTGTATCCTGGTCAATTCCTGTAATGGTAATTGGACTTGGTATTACAGTACTAGCTATGATTACCCGTTCCGTGAAAGATGACTTGGGATATCATGTACATGTAGATGAAATCTTGGCAATTGAAGAAGAGCTTTATGGAAAAGGGGGAAATAAATAATGTTGGATACTAAATTCACCCCTCAAACTTGGCCAGAACATCCGGAACAAGTTACACAAGAAGGTAAAAATAAGTACGTTGGTATTTGGATTTTTATCTGTAGCGATATCGTATTGTTCGCAAGTTTATTTGCAACATATATTTCTTTAAGAAACAGAGGTCCAGCAGGAATGGAGTTCACTTCCCAAGAACTCTTTGAACTGCCGCTCGCCTTTGTGATGACAATGTTCCTTTTAACTTCATCACTAACATCCGTATATGCGATGTATCATTTGAAAAACTATAATTTCAAAGGGGTTCAGCTTTGGACTGGAGCAACAATCCTTCTAGGTCTCGGATTCCTTTGCCTTGAAATTTATGAGTTCTATCATTATGTACACATTGGCTTTGGTTACACTCAATCCGCGTTCTCTTCCGCATTCTTCACGCTTGTTGGAACACACGGATTGCACGTAATCATCGGCTTAATCTGGATGATTTGCTTAATCATCCGTAACGCTAAACGTGGTCTTAACCTTTACAACGCGCCAAAATATTTTGTTGCTTCTATCTACTGGCACTTTATCGACGTTGTTTGGGTATTCATCTTCACGGTAGTTTACCTCATGGGGGTGTTAGGATAATATGAGTCACGATACTGAGATTCAAGGCAGAAGCCAAGCCCAATATGAATTCGATCGCAGAAAAAGCGCAGTTCAAATGCGTAAACAGGTGATCAATTTTGCGATCATGATTTTCCTAACGTTTGTTGCTTTTGCAACAGTGGCGGCAGATTTTGCGCCAACATTTATCAAACCAATCATCTTATTGCTTGCCGGAATCCAAGTTGTATTGCAACTCTATTCCTTCATGCATATGGATGATAAACACGCACCATATATCGGTGTCATTTCCACTTTTGTGTGGGTAGGAGCTGTAATTGCATTTACATTCTTCCTAGCATTCAACACAATTATTTGGTGGTAATGGAAAATGGCTGTCTAGATGATCTAGGCAGCCATTCTTGTATGTTCGGATTTTCAAAATTTTCATATTTTCTTCAAAAAGTTGATAGGTTTCTTCATATTTTATCTTAAGAAATAATGTTATAATACCAATAGCACTTTGCTTTTTTTTAGATTACTTCTTTGTTGAGGAGCGATATTATGCCTTTAAGTATATTTGGGTTTCAAGCAATGTGGAGCCCATATATGATTGGGACATTAGTGTTTATCATCATCGTTTATTTTCTTGTGACCATTCGCTGGAGAAGCGATTTTAAGGGGAACGAACCGTTAAAAAAGAAAGAAGCGGTTTACTTTATTTTAGGTATCATATTGTTATATATAGTTAAAGGATCTCCAATTGATCTATTGTCAAATATTACCTTTACGATGCATATGGTTCAAATGGCCTTTTATCTGCTATTGATTCCGATCCTGATCATTAAAGGAATTCCTTGGTGGGTTTGGCGGGTAGTCGTTGAATTCCCGGTGGTCGATAAAATCGTCAAAGCGTTAACACACCCGGTTGTATCAGTTCTAGGGTTTGCCTTAACCTTTTCGGTTTATCACCTTCCGATTGTATTCGACTACATTAAAATTGATGAAACATTGCATGGATTGGCTAGTCTGGCACTGTTTCTGTCAGCCTTCTTCATGTATTGGCCGTTGGTAAACGAAGTACCGGGCCAACGGAAAATAAAAGGGTTATACAAAATCGGGTATATTATCGCTACTGCTGTTGTTATCACACCTGCTTGCGCACTCATCATTTTTACAAAAAATCCGGTATACGCAACATATACCGATGGAGAAGCCTGGCTGAAAGCGATGTCGCTTTGTGTGCCGGATAAAACGTTGGCGAGCCTTAATACGACAGTAAAATTGTCCGGACCGGAGTTATTCACAAACTTGTCTCCACTGCGCGACCAGCAATTGGGCGGAGTGCTAATGAAAATCATCCAGGAAATCATTTTGGGTGTCATTTTGTATTTTGCCTTTCGTGAATGGTGGAGTGAGGAACATAAACTCACTGAAGAAGAAATTACAGCAAAAGCTTTAAATGACTTTCAAGAGAAAAAAAGAAACCAATATTAAGGATAGGAGAATGTGGGCATGGGTGTACCAATCTTACCAACAATCAGTACATCATTCATCGTAATCAGTGCCATTTTGGTGGCCATTGGATGGGGTCTAATCATCGCCAGAAAAATAGAAGCACATAAGAAAGTCATGTTGGCTGCCGGAGCCAGCGCATTAATCTTCTTTATTATTTATGCAACAAGAACGGTATTCATTGGAAATACCGCTTTTGGTGGTCCTGAAGAGGTAAAAATATACTATACTTTCTTTTTAATTTTCCATATTATTTTGGCTGCGGTAGGCGCAGTATTCGGCATTATAAGTATCGTTACAGGATTGAAAGACAAGTTGGGTGTGCATCGCCGCCTCGGACCGATCTCAAGCATTATTTGGTTCTTTACGGCCATCACCGGAGTACTTGTATATTTGCTCCTTTATGTGATTTATGAAGGCGGGGAAACCACTTCCGTCATTAAAGCGATTTTAGGATTTTAACCTATTTTGAGGCTAACCACTAGCCTCTTTTTTTATTTTTTGGTAAAAATAATGGAAAATAAAAAAAGAGGCCATTTTATTGCCTCCTTTGTAATATAAATGAATTATATAAGTGCGATTAGGCGATGCCAAGTTCTGCTAAATCTTTTTTCACATTTTCCAAAATTGCTTCACATTTTTTCACTAAATGAGCTGGGAACACTTCATCATCACCGTATTCCACACCATGAGGATAATAGTATTTACCAAGAGCAGGTTTCAAGATTTTCAATGATGCGGAGTTGTTTCCACAGTCGCCGGAAACCGCTGTGCAGAAGACACGAAGATAGTAACGGCCTTCTTTGATATCAAAACGTTTGTCGAATGTCATACGGTCATAGTCCCATCCGCCATGGCATTCCAAGCCGTTTTTTTCCATTACTTCAACAAGTACCGCTTGGTCTACGATTATATCTTCAACCGTTTTGTTTTCAAAATACATGAATGATCCTCCTTTTGTTACATCGAACAAATTTTAACGCATAATTTTATAATAGTGCAATTTCTTAATAGTTGCAATGACAACATTGTGTCATACTCAATAAATTTAGTACAATGAAATTATTATAGCAAAGGATCTGAACTTTTATGAAAACTCTCTTTCGTATATTAATTGTGCTATTTTGTTTGGCGATTCTTTATTATTATACATCCGATTCATCATATGAACTGAAACCGTTGGAAGGGCCTAATTCCAAATCTTCTGTCATCCCGAAAACCGAGGTTATTGAAGGTGATGAAGATGCCTTGCCAAGACCGGAAACTGGACTATCCACATACATAAATCAAAACAGTGACCTTCTCATTAATGAATTTGGTGAACCGAACCGGATTGATCAAAGTGCTTTTGGCTATGAATGGTGGGTTTATAATAACCATCCTGAAACCTTTGTCATGTTTGGGGTGGAACATGGAAAGATTGTCCAGGTATATATAGCGGGAGATCAATTGGATGCTGCTCCGTATAAAGTGGGTCAGTCCCTTGACGAAATTTATCGTATGACCATTGTGGAACCGGAAATTACCGCGAAAATAGGCGAAAATGTTTACACCTTCACCTTGACGGAAAACGATATGCAAACCCGCATTTTAGTCAAATTCGATGGCGTTTTTGCCCAGTTATATATCGATCCGTTTACCGAAAAATTGATCGGGATCCGGTTTGTCAACAGCGAAACCCTTGTGAAACATAGACCCTATGAAATGACCTTTGTCGGGGAATTAATCCGGGTGCCGAACTTAAATTCTTATATGTTGCATGAAAGCAATCAAGCGTATTCGAAACAATTGTTTGATATTATCAATGTATTTCGGAGCAATGAACAAGTTCCGACGCTAAAATGGGATGATGAAGCAAGCGTTGCGGCAATGGAGCATAGCGAAGAAATGTACACGGAAAACTATTTGTCCCATGATTCACCGAATTATGGTTCGTTGAAAGAGCGTCTGGCAGCCCATTCAGTCGTTTATGATGAAGTGGGGGAAAACTTGGCCACTGCTTATTATGACGCCATTGAGGCCGCCAATGGCTGGTTTAATTCGGAAGATCACCGTAAATTAATTTTGAATGACAAATTCACCCATGTCGGTTCGGGGGTCTTTATGAACTATTATACGCAAATCTTTCTGAATAAACCTGATCGCTGAAATAGTGTGTGTAACTGTGGACTTTTAAAAAAAATTTCAGAAAAGCGGATGGTGAAACCGATGTGTTTACATCCGCTTTTTTATTTTCCGTGGGGATAGGGAATTATGGCAAAAATGTTTCCCGACCTCCTTTCCCCTTGTGTCACATTATTTTCCTGGTCATATGATATGGAAAAGGAGTGACACAGTGCAGCTAGCGGAGCTATTAAAGGATTGGCCTTGTACGGTAAAAGGCGGTTCCATACGAGTGGAAGTATCAGGGGTAGAGGATTATGCCCAGCATGTAAAACCTGGAGATTTATTTGTTGTAAGAAAAGGCAAAAAATTTGATGGCTATCAATACATTGATTTAGCCATCCAAAATGGTGCAGTTGGAGTTGTCATTGAAGATGAAACGAAACTCGATCAATTAAAATTGTCAGTACCCCTCATTTGGGTGCCAAACTGTTTAAAATTTATGTCATTCAGCGCCGCAAAAATTTATCGTTTCCCTGCGGAAGCATTGCAAGTGATTGCGGTAACGGGCACAAACGGAAAAACGACGGTAACCCATTTTATTGGGCAACTGCTCCATGCACTACATAAAAAAGTAATGGTGATTGGAACAGTTGGCGTATTTATCAACGGGGAAGAAATCGATCTGGATTATGAACATTTGACGACACTGCAACCGAAACACTTGCACAGAATATTGCAGTATGCGGTAAGGAACCGGGTGCAATATGTCGCGTTAGAAGCATCTTCCATGGGGCTTGCGACTCACCGGCTGGATGACTGCGATATTGACATTGGCGTCTTTTTAAATTTGGCGGAAGATCATATTGAAGAACACGGTTCTTATGAAAAATATAAACAGTCCAAGCAAATTTTGGCCCAGCTGGCGGATAAACTCGTATTAAACGGCGATGACTCCTTTTGCCGCACAGTCGGCTTGCAGTCCAAAAAGAAAAAAACGTACTTTGGGCTCGGAAATCGTGTGAATTATCAATTGCAAACTTTGGCGGAGGGGATTCACCATACCACTTGTTGCTTGCAAAGCGATAAAGGACAAAAAGTGTTTACATTGCCATTTGTGGGAGAACATCAATTGCAAAATGCCATTGCCGCCATTACGACGGTCAGCGAATTAGGGTTTCCGATCGAAAAAATTTGCGAAGCAGCCGAAACGTTAAGATTGCCGAAAGGAAGACTGGAATCTGTTCCAAATGATTTGAATTTATCTATTTATATTGATTATGCCCATACGGAAGCGGCATTAAGGGCGGTATTAAAAACGTTGAAAAAGACGGCGAAAAGGGATTTGATTTTAGTGTTCAGTTGCGGCGGCGATCGGGATAAACATAAGCGGATTAAAATGGGAGCAGTCGCAACGAAATATGCGGATATGATTTACTTGACAACAGATAATCCACGAAGCGAAGATCCGGCCTTTATCAATTCCCAAATTGCGGCAGGATTCGTCTCGACGCAAAAATACGAAATGATTTTGGACCGGGCGGAAGCGATTGAAAAAGCCATTTTATCCGCCAAAGAAGGGGATACCATCCTCATTGCCGGGAAAGGCCATGAAACAACCCAAACCTTTAAGGATAGGGAAATCTATTTTTCCGATTATGAATGCGTGCAATCCGTATTGACAAAAATAAAAAGGTAGCGGATTGCACTTCTTAATGAAGGCTGGAAAAGCAAGTATTGCAAATACAAACTTCCATAAAAATTTGCTATGATAGATGTACAGATTGGAGGAATAATTGATGATGATGACATCAGAATGGGCCTTCATTTTAGATGAAGCGGACGCATTAAGCTCCATGATTCTCAATTCTGAACTTGTTCACAATTATCGTAAAGCCCATCATGCGGTATACAGTGATCAAGTGTTGGTTGAGAAGATTGCCGCATTTAATCGAATGAAAGAACAATACGAGGATGTACAGCGGTTCGGCAAATATCATCCCGATTATCATAAAATTACTAAAGAAATCAGAAAGCAAAAAAGAGAACTGGATCTCAATGAAAAGGTGGCAAATTTGAGGCTCGTGGAAAACCAGCTGCAAGACATGCTGGATGAAATCAGTCTCATTATTGGAAAGTCTGTTTCGGAAGCGGTCAAAGTGCCTGTCAGCAATCCGTTTTTTGAGACGGCTTGCCACTCCGGCGGTTGCGGATCAGGCGGAAAATGTTCTTGTTCGGCTTAAACTAGGAGTATTTAGGCTGTTTGGAAGGAAGTGTCTTTCTGAACAGCCTCATTGTTTTCGACAGTCTTTAAGGCAAAGGATTTTACAGTGCAATTTATTCAATTCTGGAGGTAGATATGATTCTGGTCAGTTCTTGTTTGGCGGGATTAAAAGTCCGCTATAATGGCACCCATTGTCTGGATGAAAAAGTGGCGAAATTGATTGAGGAAAAGAAAGCTGTGGCGGTCTGTCCGGAAGTCTTGGGGGGATTATCGACTCCAAGGGAACCCGCAGAAATCATAGGCGGAGACGGTAATGACGTTTTGGATGGAAAGGCAAAGGTCGTAACGGAAAACGGAAAAGATGTGACGGAACATTTCTTAAGAGGGGCTTACGCCACTTTGGAAGTTGCTAAAAAAGTGGGGGCCACCTTGGTTGTTCTTAAAGAGAACAGCCCTTCTTGCGGTAGCACGATGGTATATTCCGGAGAATTTAACGGGCAGAAAATCGCGGGAGATGGAGTCACTTCCGCATTGCTTAAGAGAAATGGTTTTAAAGTCATTTCAGAAGAACAGTTTGTGAAGGAATTGAGTTGATCGATGGACCCAAAGTATAGGGTCCTTTTTGTTTTGAATTCATCCAAGGAATTTATATTGATATGTAAAATATATATTGCATTATGTAATATATATATTACAATATAAAGTAAGAAGGGGTGATTGAACTTTTGGAAAATAGGGTGAGGATTGCAAGAGTAGAAGCAAATCTGACACAGCAACAGTTGGCGGAAAAGGTCGGGGTGACCCGCCAAACGATCAGCCTCATCGAGAAGGGGAAATATAACCCGACACTCAGGCTGTGTCTGGATATTTGTTATGCGGTGAATAAAACATTGGATGAGGTATTTTGGATTGAAAAGGAGGATGAATAAATGAAAAAAATCGGTGATGAACGCCTAAAGCTGCAAAATTTAAAAAACATCCGGATTGTTTATTTTATCCAAACTTTTGGGATTATTTGCATTTTGGGGTATGACTGGGTGACAAAAGGGTTCGATGCAATGTGGGATAATCCTCTATGGATGTTATTTATGCTAACGACTGTGATTTCTGCATACTTGTCCATGGGTATTGCCGCAGATTATGAAAGCACCGAAATGAATCCAAAAAAGCAAATGATGATTTCAATGGTGGTTCTTGTTTTCATTTCCCTTGGTTTAGGGATTGCAACGGCACTGACCGATGGCTACAACTTCCTGGATGGGATATTAATAGGAGGAATAATCTTAATCTGCGGAATTTTCCCGATCGTTTATTTGTATAACTTGAGAAAGAAACGTCTGGATGGAACTCAGGAAGAATGATCAATCTGATTGCGGAAATGGAAGCCTCCCCAAGATGGTTATTTTCAGCTCAGTCGGGCGAGGCCTCCAACAGAATTGAATCGCTTTCGATATCTTTTTCAATTTTATAGTTGATATGGTTCAAAGTGTATGATTTTTCATGATTGGCAAGGGTTGGACCGGCAATGTCCAATTGATTGTATATTTGATCGATGTCGTCATCCGTCAGAGAGGGGTCGATGGATTTTAGAAGCGTATGAAAACTGGCCAATACTATATCCATATCCTTTGAAATCGCTTCCGGTTTGACGCTGACAGCCGCTTTTTCAAGATTGTTATGATCATCCGTATTAAGAACTAATGCAACTGTCGGGAGGATTTCAACTAAATAAGTTTTTTCATCAAATTGGATCTTTTCACCAATCGGAATGGAATCCCCCGCCGTTTCCTCATATTTTTGTATAAAATCATGAACTGTATAATCGAAAGTTTTTTCATTTCCGCAAGCAATCAATAACAGGGCAAAAAATGTGACAAGTAATGTTTTTTTCAAATAAAATACCCCTTTCAAGTTCGGATAACCCATCCTAAAACTGTAAATGCCTATTCCTTCTTCTTTGGAGTCATCCCTTTCTGCGGGATTTTCAAAATCCATAGGTACACATGTTGGAAGGAAGCGGATATGACTGGTTAGTTCATAAGTTGTTTAAGATATCTTGATTTCAGCTAAAAAAATAGTAGCACAAACCTTGGTACGGCCTGTACTACGAATGTGAAGAAGTCTTGAAATCTCCAAAAAAACACTATTTCTGATTTTCCCCTTTTTCCTGTTGCTGCTCCATCCAATTCCGGACGAAGGGAACGGCGATATCCGGCCGGTCGGTGATGATGCCTTTCGCCCCATTGTCCAACAGTTTCCCCATTTGCTCTTCATCATCAATGACCCAATAATGCACCGGAATATTTAAATTGTTTAAAAAAGAGATAAATTTTGGTGAATCAAGAGAAAATCTTCCATGTTTTGTCGGAAGTTGGAAAACGTCCACCTTCGGATGATAGAGATGCCCAAATTGGCTCGTATATGCGGCAAAAGCTTTCCTTACATCCGTTTCACCGGCTCCCAAAGCGACCCGGTTTTGTGCATACAAATTGAAACGATCGACTTGTTCGCTATAGAAGCTCGTTACCACTACACGGTCTTCCGCCTTATATTCTTCAATTATTCTCCAAAGTTTCGAAGGCATCAAACTTCCTTCATAGGTTTCCGGGCTATCTTTGATATCGATGTTGATATACATATTTGGAAACTTTTCAAATAGTTCTTTCAATGTGACAATTTCCGCTTTTTGATCCCGATACGGGTGGTGTCCATTCTCATCTTTAAAGTGGTAACCAAAATTAAAGTTTTTTAATTCTTCCAGTGTAAAATCCTTTACGGCCCCTAATCCGTCAGATGTTCGGTCGATCGTTTCATCGTGGAACGCGACAATTTCTTCATCTTTCGTGAGCCTGATATCGATTTCAAAACCGTCGACTCCGAGTTCAAAAGCCTTTTCAAAAGCGATCATTGTATGTTCTGGCGCGAGTTTAGCCCCTCCTCTATGAGCCAGCACGACCGGGGCTTTTTGCAGCACTTCTTTTCCTTCCCGTTTTTGGGGTTTCATAAAGGCTTTGCTTCCAGCCCATGCAGCCGCACTTGCAGCGGCGATTGCCAACGCCAGTTTTGTCTTTTTTCCCATGATTGGCCTCCTTCATTTACGAGCTTCTAATCTATATTTTCTAATATGAGATTTCCTTGTATTCATTCCACCATAATCAAGTCCCTTAAAAAAGATTATAACGAAAATTGTAACGTCATGTCACGAATGTCAGTTGCTATTAAAAATACGTGTATGGTATCCTTGAAATGAAGAAAAGGGGTAATGAAAATGCAAGAAAGACAAGGGCTTATCGTGTATGTTTATCAGTTGAAACACGCCAAGAGTTTAAGAAAGTTCGGCCATGTGCATTATATTTCAAGAAAATTAAAATATGTGGTCCTCTACTGCAATCGGGACGAAATACCTTATATAAAAAATAAAATACAACGCCTTCCATTCGTGAAAGACGTTGTTGAATCCTACTTGCCGTTTGTAAAAAATGAATTTGAAAATACAAAATTCAAAAAAGATAAAGAAGAATATGACTACCGCATCGGGCTTTAACCGTTAATCCAGTGGCGGAATTAAGCGGTTCATTCGCAATACTCCGATCAAATGTTGATAGAATAAAATGGTTTCCGCATAATAGCAGGAATGTTTGATGTCCATCGGAATCGCTTCCTTGCCGATTTCTTTTAATGCTTCTTCAAATAATTGCAGCCTTTTGGAAGGTTTTCCGGGATTATAAGGGATTCCTTCACGGCATATGTATATAGGCATAAAGTTGCCATCGCCGACCGGTTGAAAGGCTACAGCTGGGGAAGCGTACGCTTCGTTTCCTTTATAAGATATAAACAAAAAGGCATTATGGAATCGTTTTTCGTTTGTGCGGATCAATTCACACAATTCATAAATATCTCCATAACCTTGTCCTAGCTCGACAAATTGTTGTGTCATTTTGATCATCCTTTCTATATACATAATACATATATTAGCATGTTAGAGGTGGCTTGCCCATGAAATATATTGTCAGCTTCTTCAGTTTGCTTGTCTTACTTATAGGCGGTGTCCTTTTTTTTCAATATCAGGTGTTTTCCAACCAGCAGGAGAGTAAAGTGGACGATTTCACTTACAACCAGGAAATTGATATAGTCCTGAGAGGAGAAAGTTTGGACATCCGCCACCACTTTAGAAATTTACCAAATCAAACGGTTTCTATCAACTGGCCGGAGCAAGCCGTAAGCCCGGATTGTTTTATTGAAAAGGAAAACAGTTGCAAACGGTTAAGCGAGGATTTTTCCAAATTCGAAAAAAGCGATATTCAAAATCAATCCATTTCTTATATCATCCCTTTAAAGGGCGGATTGAAATCCAATCAGTTTTTGAAAGATATTTTTGTTACATTGGAAAATGGAATCGTATCCCATACGACAGTACATATTACAACCGATCAATCCGTTAACGGTACATGGGTATCGGGTTTGCCTTTAACCGGGCAGCAATCATTATCTTTGGTAAACTACACGATGTTCAGCGGTACAGGCCCGGTAAACGAACTGTATTATCAAGTGAATCCGTTGCAACATCGAGAAAAAGATGGATTGGTTACCATCTATTCGCCAAATCCGATTCAAAGTGATATGATGGAACAGTTGGATGAAATGAATCTGCTGAATGATGAGCATATCGCCATCGTTCTCGGTTCCGGCATCAAAACCCAAGGAAACCGCATTTTATTTTCGGGCAATGCATCATTGGAAGCCTTAAAGGAAGAGATCATTTTATCCCAATTGAACATGAAATATCAGTTTGATGATGTGCCGGAATGGGTGCCTGAGGTATTGGCTTCGTTTCTGACAAATACCGAGATTGGCGGAGAAAAGGCAAAAGAAATTACTTTAACATTAAATAACCGGATGACGGAAGAACAACAAAAAGTTTGGACTGAAAAATTGCAAAATTTAGAAGGAACCAAACTGGACGTTGCAATGCTGGATGAATTGTTGAGCGAAGTGTTTGGAAATCACACACAATATTTCCAGGCCAATGCTGCAACAGATGAAGTATTTCCGTTGCTTTTTAATGATAACAGGGAATTATATGTAAATTCCAATGTGGCCAAGGATGTTGAAGTGATTTTCAAAGATGGGCAAGTGTTGTATTCCGCCGATACTTTGTTGAGTCATCTCGGTTATGAAACGCGGGTTGGGGAAAACGGTTATTATGCGAATAATGAAATCCGGCAATTCCGTTTCCCGATGGATCATGGATTTTATGTTTATAATCAAAGACGATACAATACGGTTTCACAACCGATTAAAGAAATTGCCGGAAAATACTATATTGAAGAATCTTGGCTGCAAAAACTGTTCATGGTAGAAATTGTTAAAAAGAAAGACTCGATTTCCATTAAAACGATCCATTCAGAACAATAGGGAAAGTTTGGTGATGAAATTGCGGGTGGTAGCCGGTGAAAGAAAAGGAATACCGCTTAAAGCGATTTCTGGAACCACTACACGGCCGACTGCAGATAAAGTGAAAGAATCCATTTTTAATATCATTGGTCCTTTTTTTGATGGAGGAACCGCTTTAGATTTATTTGCAGGCAGTGGTGGTTTGGGAATTGAAGCGTTGAGCAGGGGGGCGGAACGTGCCATCTTTGTTGAGAAAGATCGGAAGGCATTTCAAATATTGAAAGAAAACATTAAGAAATGCCGTTACGAAGATCGTTCGGAAATGTATTGCACAGAGGCCGGCCGCGCTGTCAGGGCGCTCTTGAAGAGGGATATACAAATTGATTATGTATTTGCCGACCCTCCATATAAAAAACTGGAATATTATGATTACCTTTCAATTCTTGCGGAAGGCGGAAAGCTTTCCCGTGATGCCATCATCGTCTGTGAGCATTCGTCAGAAGTGCAATTGCCCAAAAACTACGGACAATTTGTTTGCGTTCGAGAAGAAACTTATGGAAATACCAATATTTCAATTTATCGAATGAATTAGGAGAGAGAAAAATTGTCGGAAAAAATCGCTGTTGTACCTGGAAGTTTCGATCCGATTACGAATGGACATCTGGACATTATCAGACGGGCTGCGGATATTTTTGATGTTGTCTATGTGGCTGCGTTAAAGAATTCTTCGAAAAAGCCATTGTTTACCATTGAAGAAAGAATTGAACTAATCAAAGAAGTGACGAAAGATATTCCGAATGTTCGGGTTGAAAGTTCTTCCGGATTATTGGTGGATTATGCAAAAGCCAGAAACGCCATTGCCATCGTTCGTGGCCTGCGTGCGGTCTCTGACTTTGAATATGAAATGCAAATCACATCGATGAACCGCTTTTTGGAAGAATCCATCGAAACATTTTTCATCATGACGAAAAATCAATATTCCTTCTTAAGTTCCAGCATTGTGAAAGAAGTTGCCCGATATGGGGGAAGTGTCAAAGGGCTTGTGCCTTGTGTAGTGGAAGAAGCATTGAAAGCGAAATATCAGCAAAACATTTAAACTCGGCAGACGTGCATGTCTGCCGAGTTTTTCCTTTATCCTGCCTTATAAAAATAATATAAAATATAAAAAAGGAATAATAAAAGTGATAAAGATCCTTAAAAGAATATAGGGTTTCAGCGAAATATTTTCGCTTTTAGCAATGACCGCCACTTGCATATGAATGCTCAAGCTTTGGCTGGATAAAAAGGTGGCCATCAGCATCGGCAGCAAGATGGGGTCATTGGAAAAAAACTTTTGCGAAATTTGGAGTCCGTTCGTCATTTCCAAAGATGCTGCTGTCAGTAGTAGGAAATATTTATGTATATTTGGAAAAATGGTATGAATCGTATACATGACGACGGTATAGACGGTTGTGAAAAAAATGATGGTAGAACCGACAACCAGAACGGTCGGAATGCTGTCTTTGATGCTTGATATAAACGGGTTTTCAATCCGTTTAAGGTTGTCTGATTTCACGGCCTGTCGAGGATTTGAACGATGATAAAAGTAGTACAATATCAGAATCAAGATCGAAACGGTATGATATAAAATCAGGTATTGCCAGCTGAACCGGGTATTGTTCAATAAGTCATTGCCCACAAATCCCAATACGAATAAAGGGCTTGGACTATGGCAAATACTTAAAAGGCCGTTTGCTTCCTGTTTTGAAATCTGATTTGTCCTTTTCAAGTAGGCAATGGTTGCCGCACCGGTTGGAAAGCCGCCGAGGGCACTGATGCCATACGTCTTCAAATATAATTTAAATCTGGACAAGGAATTGTCCTTTTCAGGTGTCAAGCGGATAAACCATTGTGTTAAAATCAAATATGGCAGCAAATAGGGGAACAGGGCTTCCATGAATAGTTCAAGTCCAAGGTCTGCCCCTTTGTGTGCAATTCCTGGAAAGATCAATAATAAACAAATGAGTGTAATACATACGAAAAGATATAGTAGTGGAATAAGCCATCAACTCTTTTCAACTTTTTGTTTTTCTTTGGTTCATTCTTTGATTGCTAAACTAATATATGCAGGTGCAACTTTATTTATTTAGCTTTTTTGAGCTGACATAGGGGGTGCTCAAACCGTTGAAACGTCTGATATGGATGATACTTGCGTTGTTCGTCGCAATTTTTTTATCTTTTTACCAGCTTGATTACTATATTATGAAACCTGGAAGCGCCTATGATGTTAGCGAATTTGTCAAAGTGGAAAATGGCGATGTGGATGATGAAGGAACATTCAGTTTAATGACTGTATCGATGAGCAATGCCACTCCCTTGACGCTCTTGATTGCGAAATTCAGCAAGTATCAAGATATTGTTAAAAAGAAGGAAATCCATCAAAAGGAAGAAGACGATCGTGAATATAATGTTCGTCAATTGACGCTTATGAAAGATTCCCAATTTAATGCCATTTATGTTGCCTTCAATAAGACAGGTTTGCCATATGAGGTGGAATATGGCGGCATCATCGTGTTAAACGTATTGTCCGATGGGGCGAGCGCCGGTATCTTGCAGCCAGGGGATAAAATTGTGGAAATTGATGGAAAAGTCATTAAGAAGCCGGAAGATTTGGCTCATGCTCTGGTAGAAAAAAAAGAAAACGATGTTGTCCAACTGGTGGTTCAAAGGGATGAAAAATTATTGGACGAATCCGTCACTTTAAAAGAGATCCCCGATAGCGACGGGAAAATCGGTTTAGGCGTTACTTATAAGGAAAATGTCACAATAAAAACAGATCCGGTCGTAAAAATTAATTCGAAAGATATCGGGGGGCCTTCTGCGGGACTCATGTTCACATTAGAAATTCTCAACCAGCTCATGGATGAAGATATTACAAAAGGGTATTCGGTTGCGGGCACCGGTGTCATCAATGAAGATGGCACGGTTGGCCGGATCGGGGGCATCGAAAAGAAAGTGGTCGCCGCCGATAGAGACGGGGTGGAAATTTTCTTCGCCCCCGATGATGAAATTTCAGAGGAAGCCAAGAAGAAAGATCCTGGACTTATCTCCAATTATGAAGCGGCTGTCACAACGGCCAAAAAAATAAATACCGACATGAAAATCGTGCCGGTAAAAACGGTTGATGACGCTTTGAACTATTTGGAGAGCCTGCCTGAAAAAAAGAAATGATTACAGACGAATTGGCGGAAGTTTATAATCTCCGTCAATTTTTTTATTTGAAAAATGCTCGACGCCTAAAGCGTACATTTCGGATGCCCGGATATCGATTTGAAGCATCGGATCTTTTGCTTGTGCCACACGGCTGATCAAAGGAAGCTCCAAGTTTTTCTTCCGTTCCGATAAATAGGCCTGCCCTTTTTTTGTCATTCCAAGCAGACGGATATAGGTCGGCGTTTTGGATTGATGCAGTTCTTCTTTCGTAATGCCTGTATATATATGGGTGAGCATCCGTTGCAATCTCGTCCAAGTGTAGCGTTTGGATTTGATGCCTGACATCAGTTGTGTAAAGGTATCACTTTGTTTGGCATGCTTAATCAGTGCATATTCAATGCCTTCCGAAACGTCTGCAAAGGCGGTCAAGTGTTCCGGACGATGACGCATAATGGCATATTTCAAAAGGGGCCAGAACGCTTCCCAATCCACAAAGCGCGAATACTGATGCCGCCATTCCGTAAGTTCCTGGAACGTTGCATCCGGAACGTAAGGGCGGACTATTTCCACAGTCCCCTTCTGAAAAATTTCTTTTCGGATGCCCGTTGCACTTGCAATGGTCGACCTTTCATTGATAGAATCGTGATAATTTGCCTGGATTCGTTGGATTGTCACCGGTTGAACAGGCAAATCGAATTTTTTGGCGGCGACAATATAGTGATAGCCAAGAATGTTATTCGGTTTGGATAAGTCAAGATAAACACGGTTGTTCTTTTGTTTCAGTTGTTCATATGCATAAAACAAACTTTGCGGATAACTTATGCCAGTTGACACAAACTTTTTAATGAGTTCATTATATTCATCAAAATGGGTTTCGATTAAGTCGGCGGTGTTCAAAAACGGCTCCAATTTGCCATCTTCGCTCCCGAATGAAAAGGCTTCGCATTGCAGCGCGCCAAGGAGGAAAATCGCGCCTTCAGCAAATAAAGGAGCGTTTGCGGTGCTAAACACATAAGGCAATTCCACAACGATATCAACGCCGCTCTTCAACGCCATTTTTGCCCGGTGCCATTTGGAAACGAGGGCCGGTTCTCCTCTTTGCAGAAAGGGGCCGCTCATGACAGCGATGACCACATCAGCGTTTGTAATTTTTTTTGATTGGGTAACATGATAGTAATGTCCATTATGGAATGGATTGTATTCCACAACGATTCCGACAGCTTTCATAATATGCCCCTTTCCAAAATTTCTGTTTGATTCCTATAAGTTTATACTGAAATATTGCATCGTTTTTGTAAAGTGACAAGAAAATATCTTGACATCTAAATTATCACATTATATAATCATCATTGTTGTCTTGGGGTGATTCGTGAATGAAATGGTCTATTCATCAACTATCAAAGTATCGCCATACTGGAATGCCGATTGATACAGTCGTCGAGCTGGATGATGTGAAAAAGCGAAATAAAGATATTCGCGATATTTCACCCGTTCATATAAAAGGTCACTGTACTATCGGAAATTCACAAATGACTTGTCAATTGCATTTGACAGCGACCTTAACCCTTCCCTGTGCCCGCACTTGGGAAGATGTTGAATTTCCTGTTGAAGTTGAGACGGTTGAAGTCTTCAGTTGGGCTGATCCAGAACTTCGGGGAAATGATGAAGATGAGGATATCCATTATATAGATGGAGAAGTCATCGATTTAAAACCGGTCTTGGAAGATTTGATTCTCCTTGAAGTACCGATGCAAGTGTTCAAGGAAGGCACTGAAGGTACCATCAAAGGCGGAAAAGACTGGAGTTATTATACAGAAGAAGAGTTAAGTCAACAAAATGACAAACCAAAAGTGGATCCAAGACTTGCTGGATTAGCTAAGTTTTTTGATCAAAAAGATGAATAAACCTGTAAGGAGGTGCCAATCATGGCTGTACCATTTAGAAGAACTTCTAAAACTGCTAAAAGAAAACGCCGTACTCATTACAAATTATCAGTACCTGGTATGGTAAATTGCCCAAACTGCGGTGAACTAACTTTATCTCACCATGTTTGCAAATCTTGCGGACATTACAAAGGTAAAGAAGTGGTAAGCAAATAATAAAGCGTGCATCGTTCGTACGTTGCTTACAAAAGACTATTAGAGTGACCATGGCTCTCTAATAGTCTTTTTTTGCTTTTTTCAATGAATTTCGGTAATAACCAAATCTTGTCAAGAACGGATTCGTCTATTACTATGAAATCATATAGCGTTATGTTGAAATAATTGTTTAAAAGGGGATGTTGTTCATTGTCTTACAAAATTGATCTAAAAGATGGGATCCTAACATTTACCATCGACAGGGAAGAAAAGAGAAATGCGGTTAATGACGAAGTGATGGATGGGTTGAAACAAGTCATTAAGCATATAAAAGAAAATAAAGACGTACGGTTTTTGGTCATCACCGGTGCGGGGGATAGAGCCTTCTGTTCCGGAGGGGATTTGTCGGAATTCCATAGTTTGAAAACGGCAGAGGAAGCCTTTGGAATGCTCAGCAAAATGGGGAATATTTTATATGAACTTGCCACATTGCATGTTCCAACCATTGCACTCATTAATGGGACAGCCGTTGGTGGAGGCTGCGAAATTGCCACAGCCTGCGATTTCCGGTTGGTGGCCAGCCACGCAAAATGCGGATTCATTCAAGGAACATTGGCCATTACGACTGGATGGGGTGGCGGAACTTATTTGTTTGAAAGAGGATTGCGCCATGATCGGGCGTTGAAAATGCTGATTGATGCCAAGCCTTATACGGCCGAGCAATTATATGAAATCGGCTGGGCGATGAGAGTGTTTGATGGTCCAAAAGAAGAGGCGTTGGAAGCGTTCATTGAGGATATGAAAAAAGTTCATCCTTCTGTCCACCATGCCTATAAAGAAATTGAACTTCGCAAATGGAGAGAGCGGAATGTCTATGGACGCGTGATGGAAGAAATCAGACTTTGCGCCAAACTTTGGGAAAGCGAAGAGCATGAAAAAGCGGTGGAACGTTTCTTGTCCAAGTCAAGCAGCAAAAAATAAATGGTATATGAAAACATTCTTTTCAACCATATTACCGTAAAGAAACCTGGGTTGATGAAAATAGGTTGTGACAAAATTTTTATATGTCGCAACCTATTTTTTCTATGTTCTTTAATTCTATTTATTCTCTTTTTGCATATAGTAGAGTAAAAAAATGAGAGGTGATAGGTATGGAAGGGAAAAGAAGGAAAGATCAATGGACCCCTGAAGATGATGAAAAATTGGCAGAGATTGTGATAACTGCCGTTCAAAATGGAAGAACTCAATTGGAAGCTTTTGCAGAGGCTGCGCAAGTGCTGGGTCGTACAAAGCAAGCTTGCGGTTTCCGCTGGAATAAAACATTAAGGCAACAATACGGTCAAATGCTGAATAGTGTCAGAAAAAGACCGAAGCAACTAATGAGAAGCCATTTGAAACTTGCACTGAACAGTTTTGATGAATTGACGGAAGCGTATAATGAGCTTGAACTGAAATACCGGGAGCTTCAAACGGAACACGATCGCGTGTTAAAGTGGCTTCAACAAGGAGCCGTTTTCATTGAACAGCAGCAACAAAAGCAGCAGCAATAATCGGATATTTTCTCTTTCTACTATCCGGACGAAAATGATCGAAAACTTCAAATAGTTCCAGTATAATATGGAAAAAGGGTGTGGCACTCTTTCGGTCACACCTTTTCTTGTTGAGTTTTTATGGCAGCGGGTACAATGAAAAGAAAAGAAGTGTCAAAGAGGGTAGCGGATATGAGAAAGATTGTGGTGATTGGTGCAGGTTCTGTCGGAATGTTGATGGCTTCGTTTTTGGCCGAACATTTTGAAGTCACGGTGATCGTTCGAAGAAAAGAGCAGGAAGAAGCGATCCGTAAACATGGAATCATTAGAAGAAATTTGGATGGTACTGTTACGGAGACATTTGTGAATGTCACTTCCGGCTATGCGGAAATAGCAGGGGATTCATTAGTGATTGTGGCAGTGAAATATACTCATTTGAAAGATGTCTTGCCTCAGCTGGAAAAATTATCAATGGATATGCCCATTTTGTTTGTGCAGAACGGATTGGCCCATTTTGAAGAAGCGCTGAAACTGCCGCAAAAATCGATTGGTTTCGGATCCTGCCAATTTGGTGCGCAAAAGGAAAATGATCATACGGTTATTCATCGTGGTGTTGGTGTGTTAAAATTAGCGGTTGGTCGGGGAAATCATGAAGCATACCAATCCTTGCTTGATGTGAAGAATGGATTGTTCCCTGTCCAATGGGTTGATGATGCTGAAACGATGCTGTTGGAGAAGGCATTATACAATTGTTTCATCAACCCATTGACGGCGATACTGCAAGTGAAAAATGGCGACTTGGCGACAAATGGTCATGCCAGAAAATTGTTGGAAGTATTATATGAAGAATGCATGGAAGCTTTTCCGGAACAAAGAAAGCTTATATCTTTCCAAGATGTGATTGCATTATGTGAGAAAACGGCTTCCAACACTTCTTCCATGCTCCAGGATCGTTTGATGAACAAAAAAACGGAAGTGGATTCGATTGTAGGGGCTGTGATTAAAAAAGCGGAGCAAAAAGGAAAAAGATTGCCCACTCTAAAAACGTTATACCATTTAGTGTTGGCCATAGAGGGTGAAAAAACGTGAAATTGGTATTGGCATATGTGCTTGGCATCCTGATATTATTACCGGTAACGATTTTCATTCTATCTTTTCTGTTCTTCCGCAAACTCTTGAAAAAACAAGTGAACAGCAGTTTTCGGTTGGCTGCGGACATCACCACCTTTGTTCTGTTTTTCTCCGTCACCATCTCCATCACAACATTATGGGGGGCCACATTTAGCATCGTGACCATTTCCATATCATTATTGATTGCCATGATTATGACTTATATAGACTGGAGAACCCAAAAAGAGATCAAAGTGGTTCCCCTTTTAAGAAGGATTTGGCGGATGCAATTTTTATACTTGTTGATCGTATATAACATCGTTTGGATAGTGGGCATTGTTCAAAGCGTCATTTTTTTTGTTACATAGTCGGATTGAATTACATAAGAATTGAAGCCATTTTCTTTTCAGACAATGCTTTAAAGTTTACAATAGTACAAGTAAAACTCTTTTAATGAATATGAATGTATAGAGATAAGTAGAGGAGAAGTAATATGGAACTGGAAAGATTATCACCAGTTGGCAATCAGCTGTTATCTGATTTTTGGGCGGGAAGCGAACGATTATTGTCGTTTTACCAATATCCATACAACGACGATTCATTTCGCATAAGAGCCGGATATTTGAAAGAACAGCAATATGACAGAAAAGGTTTGAGCAATGTCATTTATCAATTTATGGAGCCTTTCGGAATTTCACAAAAATCGATGGAGCATTTAAATAAATTGGAAAACGGAGCGTTGGCGGTCGTTGGCGGACAACAGGCAGGGCTGCTTACGGGTCCGCTTTATTCTGTTTATAAAGCGATCAGTGTCATTTTATTGGCAAGAGAACAAAGTGAAAAATTGGGCATTGATGTGGTACCGATATTTTGGATTGCAGGGGAAGATCACGATATTCTTGAAATCAATCATACCTTCACGATTGCGGAAGGGGTGCCGAAAAAGAGAATTTATGGCACAGCTCTCCGCCATAAAACCATTGCTTCCGAAACCCGGTTTGATCATGCTGAAATGAAAGCTTTCATTGATGAAATTTTTAAAGATTATGGAGAAACGGAACATACACGGGGAATTTATCAATCGGTCCTCCATCATATGAATGAAAGCGAAACATTCACAGATTTCTTCTCCCGTTTACTGAACGAATTATTTCAAGAAGAAGGACTTTTGATGATTGATTCGGCGTTTCCGCCATTTCGACATTATCAATCCGCTTTTTTTCAACAGATCATCCAAAAAAATGAGGCAATCAGCGCGGCGGTTGTTGAAAAAGAGCGATTATTTGACAAAAACGGATATGGTACGCCGATTTCAGCGGCGGAGGAAAATGCGAACCTGTTTTATGTAAAAGACGGAGAACGATTTTTACTGGAAAGAAAAAATGGGGATTTTGTCAATTTGGCTGCAAACGTGAAATTTACGGAAGACGAGCTTTTGCAGCTTGCTGAACGGTCACCGGAAAAGTTGAGCAATAATGTGGTGACAAGACCATTGATGCAAGAAATGTGTTTGCCGGTATTGGCATTTGTGGCAGGTCCGGGTGAGCTTCAATATTGGGCGACATTAAAAGATGCTTTTGAAATATTGAATTTGCAGATGCCGATTTTGGCGCCGAGATTAAACATTACCCTTGTCACGCGACAAGCGGAACAATTGCTTTCTGAATACGATCTGACTTTTGAAGATGTTGTAAATGGCCAAGTGGAAAAAATAAAACAACAATTTATCGAAAGCATTCATGATGCGGAAGCGAAAAACAAAATCGATCATATTCGGAAAATGCTTGAAGCGGAATACGAAGACTTGTCCCGATATCTTGATTCGAAACAAATTCATTTGGAAAAGATACTGGAAAAAAATAAACAGTATCATTTCATGCAGCTGGATTATTTGAATAAAAAAGTTGAACAGGAAGTGCTGCTGAAGCATGAACATACGATCCGCAGATTAAACACCATTGCAAGTGAGTTATATCCGAATGACAATTGGCAAGAGCGGGTATACAATCCTTATCAGTATTTAAATATCTATGGACAAAGTCTTATTTCGGATTTGTTAAAGTTGCCTTTGAAAATAAGTAATTCCCACTATTTAGTAAAATTTTAATAATATCCGACTATTTTTATGAGCTATCTCTGGCAGAGGTAGCTCTTTTTTACTTTATCAGAATGCTCCCTTATGAGTACGATTGTCATGATTTATCAAAAGTTTATCATCGTAATGAAAAATGTGTGGAGGAAAGTGGGGGATTGTGGTACATTATTTACTAAAGTGGGGTGAGTAGCATGTTCATGGGAGAATATCAACACACCGTTGATGCCAAAGGACGTTTAATCATACCATCAAAATTTCGTGAAGCATTAGGCAATTCTTTTGTGATTACAAGAGGTCTTGATAACTGTCTTTTTGGCTATCCTATGAACGAATGGCGAAAGCTCGAAGAAAAATTAAAAGACTTGCCAATGACAAAAAAAGATGCGAGAGCGTTTGCCAGGTTCTTCTTCTCAGGGGCTACTGAAGTTGAATTGGATAAACAAGGGCGCATCAACATCCCATCGAATCTTGCTGCTTATGCCAAACTGGAAAAAGAATGTGTCATTTTGGGAGTCTCAACCAAAATTGAAATATGGTCAAAAGAGCTTTGGGAAGAATATTTCAACCAAGCAGAGGAGTCTTTCAACGATATTGCGGAAAATCTTATCGGTTTTGACTTCTAAGAGAATACATCCGTGAAGGGGCAAAATCACATGTTCAATCATACTACCGTATTGCTAAAAGAGACTGTCGATGGATTGAATGTCAAACCGGACGGAATCTATGTGGATTGTACGTTAGGTGGGGCCGGTCATAGCGAATATTTGGTTCAACAGCTTTCAGACGCGGGAAGATTGATTTGTTTTGATCAGGATTTAAATGCTATTGAGCATGCAAAAAAACGTTTGGAACAATACAACGATAAAATCACTTATGTTCATTCCAATTTCCGTTATTTAAAGCAACAATTGGATTTGCTAAATATTCAGAAAGTTGATGGCATTCTCTATGATTTGGGCGTTTCATCCCCACAATTGGACACTCCAGAGCGGGGATTCAGCTATCAACATGATGCTCCTTTGGACATGCGAATGGATCAGACCCAAGAATTGACTGCCTATCATATTGTGAACGAGTGGCCTTATGAAGAGTTAGTGCGCATTTTTTTTCGTTATGGAGAAGAACACTTTTCCAAGCAAATTGCCCGCAAAATTGAATCGGCAAGAAAAAAGGGACCAATCGAAACAACTGGACAGCTTGCGGAATTAATCAAAGAAGCGATTCCAGCATCCCGTCGTCGCACAGGCGGACATCCTGCAAAGAGAGTTTTCCAGGCAATCCGCATTGCGGTAAATGACGAGTTGGGAGCAATTGAAGATTCGCTTACTGATGCCATTGATTTGTTGCATGTGGGTGGCCGTATCAGCGTCATTACATTCCATTCATTGGAAGACCGCATCGTCAAAACAATATTTAAAGAGGCTTCTTCATTGCCGGAGTTACCTCCAGGGTTACCAATCATTCCAGATGAATTCCAACCGGTATTAAAAATAATTACAAAAAAACCGATTGTGCCATCAAAGGAAGAAATAATGGCGAACAATCGGGCGAGATCGGCAAAACTGCGGATCTCGGAAAAAATTCATGAAAAAGGGCGTGGCTAAATGGCAGTTCGTGTAAGGCAACAAATTTATTATCAGCATCAAGAAGCACCCTATGAACAACCCGCTATCCAACCTAAGACCAAACAGTCACCAAAGAAACACCGGAAAATCATCACAGCAAGGGAAAAGTTTCTATATATAGCATTTGTCATACTTATCGCAACACTATCCATATTCATTTTACATAAGCAAAGCTCTATTCAAAAAACAACGATCGAAATAGAGAAAATTGAAAGAGAAATTGCGGAAATTGAGAAACAAAATGTTGATTTAAAGGTGCAAGTCAGCGAATTATCAACATACGAAAGAATCTGGGAAAAAGCAAATTCACTCGGTTTGACTCTGAAAGAAGATAATGTAAAGGTTGTGCCGGGAGAATGAAGAAAAAGAAATTTCGTTTTCAATGGGGAGCCTTTCTATTGTTCGTCTTTTATGGAGGGCTCTTTTTTGCATTATTGTTGAGGATTACGTTTATTCAAGCGACAGGTCAAGTGGAAGGGGAACAATTGAAGGCGAAAGCTGCGGCATTGTACCAAAAGGAAGCGGTGATCACTGCCGAAAGGGGCAAAATACTGGACCGGAACGGCAATGTGATTGCGGAGGACACGTTAAGTTACCGATTGATAGCCATCGTCAATCCGGTCGCAACAACAAACCCGAAAAAACCGCAGCATGTAGTGGACCCTGAAAAGACGGCGGAAGTGTTGTCAAAATATATTTCCCTGGATGAATCGGAAATTTATAAAATTTTAACAAAACGAAGACCGGATGGCCGCTATTATTACCAAGTGGAATTTGGCGCGGCAGGTAGAGGAATCAGCCACGAAATCAAAACTAAAATTGAAAAGGAACAATTGCCTGGAATTAAGTTTGTAAGTGATACCAAAAGATATTATCCAAATGGTGTCTTTGCCTCCCACTTAATCGGTTTTACGCAGAAGGAAAAGCAGGATGATGGAACATTCCTCTCTGTCGGAAAAATGGGGTTGGAGTTGATTTACAATAAACAATTGACCGGGGAAAACGGAAAGATTGAATACGAAACGGATGCATTCCATTATCTGATCCCGAACAGAGAAAAAATGGTCAAACCGGCGAAAAACGGAGACAACATATACTTGACGATTGATAAAACGATTCAAAACTTTTTGGAAGATGCCATGACAAATGTTTACCAAGAATATAATCCGGAAATGATGGTCGGCATTGTCGCGGATGCCAAAACGGGAGAAGTCCTCGCAATGTCCCAGCGTCCAACTTTCAATCCGGAAACGCGGGAAGGTTTGGAAAACAATTGGTTGAACTATCTCACCCAGGAAGTGATTGAACCGGGTTCCACAATGAAAACCTTCACATTGGCTGCAGCGATCGATTCCGGCCATTGGAATCCGAATGCCACCTATCAATCGGGCGCATATAAGGTGCTTGACAGAACAATCCGGGACCACAACGTTTACGGTTGGGGACGGATCACTTATTTGGAAGGTTTCCAACGCTCATCGAATACGGCGATGGCCAATTTGCTCCAAACAATGGGGAACGATACGTTCATTCGATATTTAAATGCATTCGGTTTCGGACAAAAGACAGGAATTGACTTGCCTGGGGAAGTAACCGGAACCATTTTGACCCGTTATCCCATCAACTATGTAACGACTTCATTCGGACAAGGATCTACGGTGACGCCGATACAACTTGTGCAGGCAATGACGGCCATCACCAATGATGGCGTGATGATGCAGCCGTATGTCATTGACAAAATAGTTGATTCTTCCACTGGAAAAGTGATTGAAGAACATAAACCGAAAGAAAAAGGAAAGCCGATTTCGGCAAGCACTGCAAAACAAGTAAGGAAAATATTGTCATCCACAGTCACTTCGGAAGTCGGTACTGCCAGAAACTATCACATTGACGGTTATGAAGTTGCAGGCAAAACAGGGACAGCCCAAATTCCGAATCCGAATGGAAGAGGCTATTTGTACGGCAAAAACAATTATTTGTATTCCTTTTTAGGGATGGCTCCTGCCGATGATCCCCAGTTGATCGTCTATGTGGCGGTAAAAAGACCGAAACTCAAAGATACTGAAGTAGGTTCTGAACCGGTGGCCAAAGTATTTAAACCTGTAATGGAAAACAGTTTGAAATATTTAAATATCAACCCCGAAGATGTGAAGCCGGTAGAAACGGTGAAAATCGGAAAGTATATAGGGAAAAATGCCGATAATCTAAAACAAGAATTGGAGAGTCAAGGTTTGAAACCGATCATTATCGGTGAAGGGGGAGAAATCATCGACCAATATCCGAAAGAGGGGGTATCCTTGTTGAAAAACGGCCTCGTCTTTTTAAAAACCGATGGCGCTGTGACATTGCCTTCATTTGAAAATTGGTCATTAAGAAATTTGCTCATCTATAAATCGATGTCCGGTATAAATCTTGAAATTGTGGGGGAAGGATATGTAGAAAGCCAAAGTGTTTCAGAAAATACGGTCATTACCGATTCATCACCAATCGTTGTAAAATTGAAAACGCCTGAAGAATCCTTTGTTCAAAATGAAGAGGGGACAAAAGAAGAGTTGCCACAAGATTAATTCATCCCTTTTGAATAGATGAGAAGTTCGATTCATACCTTGTTAAAAACGGGGTGTGGTGTCGAATGAAGTGGATTTCAACCGTTTCGAAAAAACGGTTAAGGATTGTGCTTTTTGGATTTATTCTTTTTGTGGCAGCTGTCATTGTACGGCTGTTTTATGTCCAAGTTATTCAACATGATAAGTTGACAGAACTGGCAAAGGAAAATTGGGATCGGGAAATTCCGTTCGCTTCAGAGCGTGGGGAAATCGTCGATCGACACGGTGAAGTGATTGTAACAAACAAATTGGCTCCGACCCTATATTTCATGCCGGCTCAAAATGACAATATCGAACAAGCTGCAAAACAAATCGCTTCCGTATTAAAAGTGGATGAAAAGAAACTCTATGAAAAAATGAACTCCAAATCCTATTTAGTCAAGCTTGCGCCGGAAGGGAAAAACATTACGTACGAACAAGCCGTTGAACTGCAAGGATTGAAAATCGACGGCTTATATACCGGTGTCGATTACGTACGGCATTACCCTTACGGAACGCTGCTTTCCCGTTTCCTTGGATTCACCGGCTACGACACACAAGGATTGGCAGGAATCGAATTTCAATACGATAAATATTTGACGTCAAAAGATGCGGCCATCCGGCTTTTTACAGATGCGAAAGGGAATGCTTTGCCACACGTGGATGATGAGTGGCGGGAAGGGAAACAAGGTGCGACGGTGCAACTGACCATTGATTTGGAAGTCCAACAAGTGGTGGAAAGAGAATTGGCGCAAGCGATGAAAAAATACAATGCGGAACAGGCGCTGGCAATCGTGATGAATCCAAATTCGGGTGAAATATTGGCCCTTGCTTCATATCCTACATACGATCCCAGCAATTATGAAAATGCGAAACCTGAAATCTATAACCGCAACTTGCCAGTCTGGATGACCTTTGAGCCAGGGTCAACATTTAAAATTATTACTTTGGCTGCTGCCCTTGAGGAGGGCAAAGTCGATTTGGACAAAGATACATTCTACGATAGAGGGTATACAATCGTGGAAGATTCGAGGTTGCGTTGCTGGAAACGGGAAGGCCATGGACAGCAAACTTTTTTGCAAGTGGTGGAAAACTCCTGTAACCCTGGTTTTATCGAACTTGGCCAACGGGTGGGGCCGGACAAATTATTGCAATACATTAAAAACTTTGGTTTTGGGGAATCAACAGGATCAAATATTGCAGGTGAAGCGACCGGCATCCTATTTTCAAAAGAAGCCTTCGGACCCGTTGAACATGCGACAACTTCCTTCGGGCAAGGGATTGCGGTGACTCCGATCCAGCAAGTCCAGGCAGTGTCCGCAGCCATTAATGGAGGGAAACTTTATAAGCCTTATGTCGTTTCAAAAATAGTCGATTCTGAAACGGGAAAAACCATTCTTGAAAATAAACCGGAGCTGAAACGTACTGTAATCAGCGAAAAAACTTCAGAAAAGGTTCGGTACGCTTTGGAATCGGTTGTTGCAAATGGCTCTGGACGCAATGCTTATCGGGATGGGCTGCGCATTGGAGGAAAAACCGGAACGGCCCAAAAGGTGGAAAACGGCCGATACAAATCGGGTGATTATATTGTTTCTTTCATCGGTTTTGCACCTAGCGATCATCCACAAGTGGTTGTATACGTTGCCGTTGATAGTCCGAAAAGTTCCGTTGTATTTGGAAGCACGATCGCCGCTCCTATCGTAGGGCAAATCATCGAGGATATTGCGCCGATTATCGGGTTGCAAGTCAATCGGGAAGGCCAGTTGGAAAAGCAGTATCGTTGGGGAGATCCAATGACGGAACGGGTACCGAATTTAGTGGGAATGAAAGTGGATGAAATCATGAAATTGAATTATCCGTTCCATATCGAATTGCATGGAAAAGGAGAAGTTGTTAAATCCCAATTGCCAGAACCGGACAACATATTGGAAGTCGATGGAACCATTCATCTATATTTGGGGGATTGATCAGATTGGAAGGGATTGTTTTCCAATCGCTTATCACCTGCGGGATCCGCTTTTATCCCGCAGGAAATTCCCGGAATGAAATACTACCACAATTTGTTAATGGTGCCATGTAATATTTTGTGATATTGTAGAAATCAATTCAGAAAGAAGTTTTTGAGGGAGATCTAACATGTCTATCGAAACAACAATAACCATTTTAGCTGTATCCTTTATTATTTCAGTGATATTAGGTCCGATATTCATACCAATATTAAGAAGACTGAAATTCGGTCAAAGCATTCGCACAGAAGGCCCAAAATCCCATATGAAAAAAGCGGGTACACCGACGATGGGCGGAGTGATATTCTTAATCTCCATCATTGCCACTACCATCATTGCAGGGAAAATCTTTAATTTATTCACTACCCAGTCCGTCGTCCTGTTGCTCGTACTGGTGGGATTTGGCGTGATCGGACTGCTCGATGACAGCATCAAAATTGTTTTGAAAAGAAATTTGGGATTAACTTCTTTGCAAAAATTGATCGGTCAAATCGTTATTTCCATCCTGGCATTCCTGCTTTTAAGACTGGGGGCTTTCGATACTTCCATCAGCATCCCGTTTACCGAATGGTCGATTGACCTGGGAATTCTTTATGTAGCTTTCTTAATTTTTTGGCTTGTCGGTTTTTCCAATGCGGTCAATTTGACGGATGGGTTGGATGGATTGGTGGCCGGCACTGCATCCATTGCCTTCAGCGCCTTTGGAGTGATTGCGCTATTTAATGAACAAGCGGATGTGGCGGTATTCACTTTTGCTGTCACGGGAGCATTGTTAGGATTTTTAATTTTCAATGCGAACCCTGCAAAAGTGTTCATGGGGGATACCGGATCCCTTGCATTGGGAGGCGCTCTCGGGCTCGTATCCATCATTGTGAAGGAAGAATTGCTGCTGCTGGTTGTAGGGCTTGTTTTTGTGATTGAAACTTTATCGGTGATCCTTCAAGTAATCAGCTTTAAAACAAGAGGAAAACGCATTTTTAAAATGGCGCCGATTCATCACCATTTTGAATTATCAGGATGGTCGGAGAGAAAAGTGGTTGGCGTATTTTGGACAATGGCATTATTAGTAGCAATGATTGCTGTGATAGCGGAGGCATATTTATGATTCATACAACAAAATTTCAACATAAAAAAGTGTTAGTTTTAGGTTTGGCAAAAAGCGGGGTGGCTGCATCACTTCTTTTACATAAACTTGGAGCTTTTGTGACGGTGAATGATGCAAAACCTTTCGATGAAAATCCTGATGCCCAATCATTACTGAAAAAAGGAATCACAGTCATTTGCGGAAGACATCCGGAAGATCTTTTGGATGAAGGATTTGAACTTGTCGTGAAAAATCCTGGAATTCCATACACAAATCCAATTGTAAAAGACGCTCTTTCCCGTAAATTGCCCGTGATTACGGAAATCGAACTGGCTTATTTGATCAGCGAAGCGCCGATGATTGGCATTACCGGAACAAACGGGAAAACGACAACAACGACATTGATTTTTGAAATGTTAAAAGCGGGTGGCCGCCATCCGAAAATTGCGGGAAATATCGGTACAGTCGCGTGCAGCGTTGCGGAAAAGGCCGCGGCTGATGAAGTGATTGTAACGGAATTATCCTCTTTCCAATTGATGGGGATTGACCAATTCAAACCCAAAATTGCGGTGCTGACCAATTTATACAATGCCCATTTGGATTATCATGGCACCTTTGAAGAATACGCGAAAGCGAAATTCGGCATCACCAAAAACCAAACGGAAGAGGATTATTTAATCTTCAATAAAGATCAGGATGTAGTGGTGGAATGGGCGAAAGAATCGCGCGCCAAAAAAATACCTTTCAGCATACAAGGCCGGATGGATGAAGGGATCAGCGCAGATGAAACAACGATTTACTGGCAGGGAGAACCGTTCTTGCAACGGGAGATCATCGCTTTACCGGGCAAACACAATTTGCAAAACGTGTTGGCAGCGATTGCCGCTTGCAACCTTTACGGATGCGGCAAGGAAGCGATTGAAGAAGTGCTGAAAACCTTCTCTGGTGTACGCCATCGCACCCAATTTGTACGCGAATGGAAAGGGCGCAAGATTTACAACGATTCGAAGGCTACAAATTGCTTGGCAACCAAGGTGGCTTTGGAAGCTTTTCAACAGCCGATTGTATTGATCGCTGGAGGGCTTGACCGGGGACATTCCTTTGAAGAATTGCGGGAAGCCATGAAAAATGTGAAAGCCGTTGTTGCAATGGGAGAAACAAAGCACCGTTTCATCGAATTTGCAAAATCCTGCAATATTGGAACATGCGAAATTGCTGCGAATATTGAGGAAGCGGTCGAAAAGGCTGCGGAGCTGTCTGCAAGTGGAGATATTATTTTATTATCCCCTGCTTGCGCAAGTTGGGATCAATACAAAAGCTTCGAAGTCCGGGGAGATTTATTTATCGAGGCGGCAATGAAACTTTCTTAATTGCTTGTATGGAAGCAAAAATTTTTAGGAAAGGATGCCTTCACTGAAATTTACGTATAAAAGGCTGTTTATCATATCAGCATTTATGCTTTCCATAATAGGTGTGGTTTTCATTTATTCGGCAGGTACATATTGGAGTGCGATCCATTACGAAGGGGAGATTCCTTTTTACATCAAGCAGTCCGTTTATCTCCTGCTGGCGCTCATCGTGTTCTATACCGTCTCCAATATGCCGGTTTTCCACAAGGAAAAAACATGGAGAAGTTTGTATCTATTTTCGCTCATACTGCTGGTACTTGTGTTGATTCCGGGCATTGGGCTGGAGCGAAACGGTTCCCAAAGCTGGATTGGACTCGGGCCTTTGACCGTACAGCCTGCCGAGTTGGTGAAAATCACGACTTTGATGTATTTAAGCCATCAATTAAGCAAGGTGCCCAGTGGTGAGCAGGTTGTCCGTCTCCGGCATTTCCTTCTCATCATTATTCCAAGTGCTTTGATTATGCTGCAACCGGATTTCGGTTCCGTGTTTATCCTGGTCGTATCTTCATTTATCCTGCTTTTTATTGCAAGATATCCAATCAAGCTGTATGTGGCGTTTATCGCCCTTGGGGTGATTGGGCTGATCGGTCTTATCGCAGCGGCACCTTATCGATTGAAGCGTATTGAAGCTTTCATTGATCCGTGGTCAGATCCGTTGGGCAGCGGTTTCCAGGCGGTGCAGTCTTTGATGGCAATCGGACCTGCAGGACTCTTGGGCCATGGTTTCCAGCAAAGCAGACAAAAATTTTTGTATTTGCCGGAACCGCAGAACGACTTTATTTTTTCCATCATACTGGAGGAAATCGGATTTTTGGGCGGATGCTTCATCATCGCATTGTTTTGTTTATTCATCTATTCCGGAATGGGATTGGCATTGCAATCGACCAGAAGCTCTGATTTCTTTGCCATCAGCTCTCTTGTGGCAATGATCGGTTTTCAAGCCGCCTTGAATATCGGAGTCGTGATCGGGCTCATTCCGGTAACCGGTGTGACATTGCCGTTCATTAGTTACGGCGGTACATCCCTTATGATTATCTGGTTTATCGTTGGTGTGATTGTTTCAATTTCGAATCGAACCACTTAAATGGAAAGGAGGAGTAAAAATGGACAAAGTCATTGATATTGAAGAACGAATTCCCACCTTAAAGAAAAAGCGGAGAAGACGGACGAACATCAAGTTTGCCGTCATCATTTCGCTATTTTTGGGAACGTTATTTTTACTCCTTTACTTCCAATCTCCTTACAGCAATATTCAAAAAATTACAGTACATGGAGCCGAACTGGCAACAGAAGAATATTATTTGAACAAATCCGGACTCCAAGTCGGCGATTCATTGTGGGGATTCAAAGCATCAAAAGTTGAACAGAAATTGAAAGAAGACTGGGTCAAAGAAGTGAAGGTAAAACGGAAATTGCTTACGGCAGTGGAAATACAAGTAAAAGAGTACCGCCGGGTGGCCTATATTTTTGAAGATCATCAGTTTCATCCAATTCTTGAAAACGGTGTGGTCTATAAAGCATCTGACGAAGTCCCCACCATTGACGCACCCATCTTTTTAAACTTTGAGGATGAGAAATTAAGAAAAATGGTGCTGAAGGAACTGGCTGAACTCGATGATGAGGTGTTGGCATTAATTTCCCAAATTAATTTGACCGCTACGGAAACGGACCCCTATGCGATTACGTTGTTTATGAATGATGGCTATGAGGTTCGCGCGGAAATCACTTCGCTTTCTGAAAAACTGAAGTATTATCCGGCCATTATCGCCCAGATTGAAAACGCAGCGGAAAATGAAAAGGGGATCATAGATATTGAAGTTGGTTCATATTTCAAGCCATATTCCGAAGAATATAAGAAATTGAATATTGGCGGACAATCCGATGATGCATCGGTTGAACAGGATGTGGAACATGATGAATCGACTCCATAACCGAAGACAAAATAAAATTACGAGAAAGCATTTCATCCTTCTGCTCGTTTGCATCGTGACTGGTTTCATGATCGGTTATTCCTACAATTTGGCAAAAGACAATAAAAAAGTCCGTTCCAGTTATATCGAACAAGAGGATACTTATCGGAATGAACTGATTGAGCAGCAGGAAAGAAACAAAGAATTAATGGACGAGCTCAATGATTTGAAAGCCCAGATCCGGGAATATGAGAAGTCTTTTACCGAAAATGAAGAAGATTACAAGGAATTGGCCGAAGAGGCTGAGAGGCTGAGGTTGATACTTGGTGAATTGCCTGCCCATGGCGAAGGAATCAAAGTGACTTTGCAAGATGGCCATTATGATCCGAAATCGACAAATCCGAATGATTATATTGTCCATGAGAGCCACATTTTTATGGTCATCAATGAATTGAAGATTTCCGGGGCAGAAGCCATCGCCATCAATGGTCATCGCTTGAAACCGAATTCTTATATTCATTGCAACGGTCCAGTGATTACAATCGACGGAAAACAATATCCTGCTCCATTCGAAATTGAAGCAATCGGAAACGCTGATACTTTAATCTCCTCTTTAAAAATAGCCGGCGGAGTTTTCGAACGATTAATCAATGATTCGATTGTCGTGACGATTCAAGGTTTGGAAGATATCAAAATGTAAAAGGGGGCAGGTAGGTGGAGAAGAATGTAGTAATCCGGATTACTTTAATCTCCTTTGTTGTAGGATTCATGATCGCAGTCCAATATAACACAGTAAAAAAGCCTGAATCCCGTGACACGAGAGACATTTGGGAAATACGCCAAGAGCTGACCGAAGAAAAAAAGCTGCATTCGGAGCTCCTGAACGAAATTGCCTCCCTGAAAAACATAAAAGCGGAGTATGAAGATGAAAACAGCAAAGAGCTTGGAAAAGTCCTGCAATCAACCGTTGAAGATTTGAGGGTAAGAGCGGGGCTTTCAGAAGTGACAGGTCCTGGACTGCGCTTAAATATTAAACCTGCGGAAGAACTGATTCTCAGCGGATTTAAAGTGGAACCAATATCCCCGGATCTTTTAATCCGCCTTGTGAATGAAATCTACCGATATAACGGATTATATATCGAAATTGATGGACAAAGGGTTGTCCATACGACGGCCATTCGGGATATCAATGGAAAAACCACGGTGAACAGTGTTCCAATAAGCAATTCGAATGTGGATATTTTGATCATTACGGAAACCTTTGAACAGGCTGAAAAACTTTACAGCTATTTATATGCATCAACGTTCCAGGATGATTTTTACATCGATAATCTGAAGTTGACCATTAATCCGGCGGAAGAAGAAATTACGATTGGCGCCTATGATGGAGAATTCACGAACAGTTATTTGTTGAAAAGTGAAGGGGATTAATTATGTGGTTACCATTTTTAGGATTGATATTAGGATTGGCTTTGGGATTGCTGACGGATATTCAAATTCCTTCCGAATATGAAAATTATCTCTCCATTGCCGTGCTTGCCGCCCTCGATACCATTGTCGGCGGTATAAGAGCCAATTTGCAACAAGTATACGATGATAAGGTATTTATTACCGGCTTTTTCTTCAATATTGCATTGGCCATTGGACTCGCTTTTTTGGGCGTCCATTTAGGGGTGGACTTGTATTTGGCTGCAATTTTTGCATTTGGAGTAAGGCTTTTTCAAAATATTGCTATAATTCGACGAATTTTGATACAAAAGTGGGAAGACAGACATGTAAAAAAGGATGAAAAAACTGTATAATAACGGTAGAATTTATTATGTATGATGTTATAGAAAAATTTACTGACACATATATAATATTTTAAAATAGAATGAGTGGAGTAGCATTCGAAGGAGGTGCGGTGGAATGAATCATCAAAATATATATATTTCACTTGATATAGGTTCCTCTTCTATAAAAGCGCTGATCGGTGACGTGACAGACGGCCAGTTGCATGTGATAGGAGTAGGAAACGTCAAAACGAACGGAGTAAGAAAAGGCACAATTGTTGATATAGATGCAACCGTCCAATCCATAAAAAAAGCTGTAGAACAAGCGGAACGAATGACAGGAATACAGATAAGAGAAGTCGTGTTAGGAATTCCTGCAAATCAAACAGTATTACAGCCGGTAAAAGGTGTAGTTGCAGTTAACAGTGAAAATCGGGAAATTACGGATGAAGATTTGGAAAGAGTGTTTGAATCTGCCCAAGTGATGTCGATACCACCGGAGCGGGAATTGGTCAATTTGATTCCGAAACAGTTTATCGTGGATAATCTGGATGAAATCAAAGATCCCCGTGGAATGATTGGTATCCGACTGGAAATGGATGCTACGATGATTACCACATCTCGCACACTATTGCACAATGTTTTAAGATGCGTTGAACGGGCAGGTCTTGATATAAAAGAAATATATTTGCAACCATTGGCAGCAGGATATTTTGCATTGACGGAAGACGAAAAAAACCAAGGTACTGCATTTATTGATATAGGCGGGGGTTCAACCACGATCGCCGTTTTTGAAGATGGCTTGCTGACCCATACGGGAGTCGTTCCTGTTGGAGGGGATCATATTACAAAAGATTTGTCCATCATACTTAAAACTCCGACAGAACAAGCTGAAAAAATAAAGAGAGAGTATGGACATGCTTTTTATGAGGATGCTTCTGAAGATGAAGTGTTTGAAGTGCCGGTTGTTGGCACAGATGTAACAGAAGAGTACAGCCAAAAGTTTATTGCGGAAATTATCGGTTCACGTTTAGAAGAATTGTTTGAACTTGTTTTGGATGAATTAGCCCGTTTAGGAGTCAGAGACTTACCAGGTGGAATCGTACTTTCAGGTGGTGTCGCTTCATTGGAAGGGATTGCGCAACTTGCCCGTCAAGTGATGCAAACCCGTGTAAGAATATATATACCTGATTTTATAGGTGTCCGGGATCCATCATATACAACCGCTGTTGGCTTAATTTGTTACGCGCATATGGAAGATGAATTCTTCGGAAGAAGCCCAGTTTCGAAAGCACCTGTTTATCAAGCGGTAGGTTCAGTTACTACTCCTCCTAAAAAACAATCTCATGCATCTGAAAAAGCTGATAACGAAAATAAAACAAGCGTCTTTGACAAAGCCAAACGACTATTTGACAAATTTTTCGAATAATGAAAAGAAAAAATCAAAATCTTAGACTAGTGTGGTAGGAGGAGAAAGAATGTTAGAATTTGATACGAATATTGACCAACTAGCCAAAATCAAAGTAATTGGTGTTGGCGGTGGTGGAAATAATGCTGTTAACCGAATGATTGAACATGGCGTTCAAGGTGTTGAATTTATTGCTGTAAATACAGATGCTCAAGCTTTAAATCTCTCAAAAGCGGAAATAAAATTGCAGATTGGTAGTAAACTGACTCGTGGATTAGGTGCAGGGGCAAATCCTGAAATTGGAAAAAAGGCTGCTGAAGAAAGCAGAGAACAGATTGAAGAAGTTGTACGTGGAGCCGATATGGTGTTTGTCACTGCAGGCATGGGTGGAGGAACTGGAACAGGTGCCGCACCAATCATTTCACAAATCGCAAAGGATATGGGAGCTTTAACTGTTGGGGTTGTGACAAGGCCATTTTCTTTTGAAGGAAAGAAGAGACAAACACAGGCGATCAGTGGAATTGCTGCGATGAAAGAAGCGGTGGATACATTGATCGTCATTCCGAACGATAAACTGTTGCAGATCGTTGATAAAAGCACTCCAATGCTTGAAGCTTTCCGCGAAGCTGACAACGTATTGCGCCAAGGTGTACAGGGGATTTCCGACTTGATTGCCACACCAGGTCTTATCAACCTGGATTTCGCTGATGTGAAAACCATCATGTCAAACAAAGGTTCAGCACTGATGGGGATCGGTATCGCTTCCGGTGAAAACCGTGCAACAGAGGCTGCGAAAAAAGCGATTTCCAGTCCGCTTCTTGAAACGTCCATTGATGGTGCGAAAGGGGTCATCATGAACATCACCGGCGGTACAAACTTGAGCCTGTTTGAAGTTCAGGAGGCTGCGGATATTGTTGCTTCCGCTTCTGATGAAGAAGTGAATATGATTTTCGGTTCAGTCATTAACGAAAACTTGAATGATGAAATTATCGTAACCGTAATCGCAACTGGCTTCGATGATGCCGCACCTCAGGCAGCCCAAAGTGCAAGAACGTCCATCAATGCGCGCAGCACGCAAGCAAACGCTGGACAAACCCAGCAATCTCCTGTGCGCGAACGAAATATCGAGCCGCAGCAACAACAGGAATATTACCGCAACCAACAAGAAGATCTATTAGACATTCCGACATTCTTAAGAAACCGTCGCCACCGAAATCAATAAAAGCAGTGAAGGAAATATTGTTACAAAAAAACGAAAAAATCGACATTTCTTTTAACGGAGCTTTTCGGCATTCTGATAATAAATGATGAAATGAACTATCCGGTAAAGATGAAAATCTTTCCGGATAGTTTTTTTTTATGCATAATTTCCCGTTCCATGCAATATTTTGTCAATAAAAACTCCGGATTAGCTCCGACGTTTTGACATTTTCTACATGAGGGTAGTGTTAATCTATCAATAGGAGGACGCTAAAATGATTGGAGAATTGCTCGTACTATACAATACGTTATTTAATTACTTCCTATTAAAGTTTACGAAGGAAATAACGGGATTGTATGTAAAAAAACGAAGGTTGTTGTTCAGTGCATTCATTAGCGGACTCGTGTCATCAATTCTCTATCAATCTTTTATAGGGGCTCTTGCAAGTTTTGTTCTTCTAATTGGACTCGCTTTCTCCTTTCGGATTCAAACCTTGCTGAAACAGGGCACAGTGCTGCTTGTGGCCACCTTTTTTCTGGGAGGGCTTTTGACCAGTTTATTGCCCTTCCTGCTCAGGCAATCCGATCTCATTTTTTTTATCTTTTGTTTAAGTATCGCTGTTCTCAGTTTAACTTTTATTCATTCGAAATGGAGAAATATGACAAAGGAGAGGTTGCAGCAATCATTCGTTGTTGATTGCGAATTGGAGCTCTTCCAAAAATCGTATTCGTTGAAAGGATTCATTGATACGGGAAATGAATGTGTGGAGCCGATCAGCGGCAAACCGGTTCATTTCTTATCGTATCAGGCGGTGGAAGAGAAACTGCCGAAAGAGTTAAAAGAGGGATTGCTTTCGTGGGACGAAAAGAATCCTTATCAACTAACAATGTTTCCTGACTTTATGTACCCTAAAATCAGAATTTTGAAGTTGTCAACGGTACAAAAAGAAACGTCAACCGCTCTTGCCTTTCGCTTTGAACGTCTGATTCTTTACGGAAACATAAAGAAGGAAATATTGGAAGAATATGTGGTATTTACCCGACACGATGCCCGGTTTCCGCAGAATGCACAAATGATACTCCACGTTTTAGCGTTGAACTAATTCATAAAGGGGGAGAATGGTTGTTTGAAAGACTAAAAGAGCTTCTTTTGAAAATATTCAGTAAGTTTCGTACTAAAAAAACATACTATATAGGAGGTCATGATTCATTGCCAGTACCATTGTCCAGAGAAGAAGAAATGACTGTAATTGAAGCATTTATGAATGGTGATATGAAAGCGCGTGATACATTGATTGAAAGAAACTTGCGTCTTGTTGTTTATATTGCGAGACGTTTCGATAACACCGGCACGCCAATTGAGGATTTGATCAGCATCGGCTCTATCGGATTAATCAAAGCCATCGAAACATACAATAAAGAAAAAAATATCAAACTTGCCACATATGCTTCCCGATGCATCGAAAATGAGATTTTGATGCACTTGCGAAAGACAAGTCGTATGAAAGGCGAAGTCTCTTTAGATGAACCATTGAACTCGGATCCTGATGGTAATGAACTCCTATTATCAGATATTTTAGGCACGGATGAAGAAATTATTATGAATGATGTTGAAAAGAAAATTGAGCGTGCATCGATGTTTGAAGCGATCAACGGATTAAGCGAACGGGAAAGATATATTATGGAATGCCGGTTCGGTCTCAACGGCAAAAAGGAAATGACGCAGAAAGAAGTGGCGGATCACTTGGGAATATCCCAATCCTATATTTCCCGATTAGAAAAGAAAATTATATCTGAGTTGAGAGAATCCTTGAACCAACCAATCTCATAAGGAATTGGTTGAAATTGGACGCTCAACGCACGCATATTCTTTTCCTTTTCGGACAAACTTAAAAAACAATCCAAGAGATAAAAGTCTGGAGGAAAAGAAGATGGTGCGTACAAAAGTCGAGCTTTGCGGTGTTGATACTGCTTCTTTGCCGGTATTAAAACATGAAGAAATGAGAGAGTTGTTTGTCCGTCTAAAAAATGGTGATACATCCGTAAGAGAACAATTGGTGATCTGCAATCTGCGGCTCGTGTTGAGCATTGTAGGCAGATTCTCTTATCGGGGAGAACAAGCGGATGACTTGTTCCAAGTTGGATGTATCGGATTATTGAAAGCCATCGACCATTTCGATTTAAAACATAATGTACGATTTTCGACATATGCTGTACCGATGATAATTGGAGAAATACGCAGACATTTAAGGGACCATCATGCCCTTCGCGTATCAAGATCCTTGAGAGATATTGCTTATAAAGCGATGCAGGCAAAAGAAAAATTCATTTCAGAAAATTTATATGAACCATCCATTGAACAAATTGCCGAAATGATTGATATGAAAAAAGAAGACGTGCTCTATGCTTTGGATGCGATTCAAGATCCTCTTTCCCTTCAGGAGCCGATTTATTCTGACGGCGGAGACGCTGTCTACATCATGGACCAATTGAGGGATGAAGATGTGTCGGAAGATCAATGGGTTGCATATGTAAGCGTAAAGGAAAGTATTCAAAAGTTGGATGAACGCCAACAATTAATTCTCGCTAAACGGTTTTACTACGGCGAAACACAAACAGAAATCGCAAAATCCCTCGGAATATCACAAGCCCAAATTTCTAGACTTGAAAAAAATGCCATTGAGACAATGCAAAAGGACTATAAATTTGGATAATGTTTTGCTCCGTCTAATCCGAGGCTGGGACAAAAGATAAAAAACACCATTTTCTCACGGGAGAAAAATGGTGTTTTTTTGATAATTGAAGAAAATTGATTTCCGTTCCGGGGACGCTTTCCGCGGGCCCGGCTCGAGCCTCCTCGGAGCTCAATCCTTCGCTCCTGCGGGGTCTCGAGACTCGGGCTGTTCCCGCAGGAGTCGCCCCGTCACTCCAATCAATTTTCTGTGATATCAATTTTTTACAAAAAATTTTTTTGCAGCTCGTTCACTTTATTAGTTATGTCCCAGCCTCTTTATTTTTAAAAGAGGAAGAACCGCAAGAGGTCAAATAAGGTTGTGAAACATAAAATAGAATGAAACTCACTGCCTTTGACGCTTTTTTAATTAAACGTATACATTTTCCGATTGGTTTAGCTGTCTTTTTATGGGTGAATGATTAGAGAAATTGTGAAATTTTATGATTGTTCTCATGAATTGATCAGATTTAGTGATAACTGAGAATATAGTCTGGTTGAAAGGAGATTCCCTTGAAGTTTTCAGAAGTGCAGCAAAAAGAAATCATTGAAGCGGGAAGCGGACGGTTTATCGGGTACATTATCGATGCGGAAGTATGTGAACAAACGGGCATGATCACAGCTTTTCTTGTAGCGGAACCGAAAAAACTATTCAACTTTTTCCAAGGAGAAGAGGCAATCCAAAAAGTGCTGATCAGTGATATTTTAGTGATTGGGAAAGATGTCATTTTAGTTAAAGGTATTTCTTAATTCCGCTATTTCATTGAAAAATCGAGAGTTGATTGATAAAATGAAAGAAACTATTGTTGTAAAGAAAAGATGGGATTTAATATGGCTAGCATTCGGGAAAACTTGGAAATTATACAGCAAAGAATAGAAGACGCAAAAACAAGGGCACATCGAAAAGATGATCATATTCAAATAATCGCGGTAACAAAACAAGTTTCGGTTGAACGAACAAAAGAAGCATTGGAAGCCGGCATCATCCATCTCGGAGAAAATCGTCCGGAAGGGTTGCTCGCAAAAAAAGAAGCGATTCAAGATCAAGCCATCTGGCATTATATTGGCACTTTGCAATCAAGAAAAGTAAAAAAAGTCATCAATGAAATCGATTATTTGCACTCTTTGGACCGTATGAGCTTGGCGGAAGAAATTGAGAAGCGGGCTGTAAACCCGGTAAAATGTTTTGTTCAAGTCAATGTATCCGGCGAAGAATCCAAACATGGTTTAAGCAAGGAAGAAGTGATACCATTTATTCAATCTTTGGAAAAGTTCAGCAAGATTCAGGTTGTCGGTTTAATGACGATGGCGCCAAATACGGATGACAAAGAAGTGATTCGGAAAGTCTTTCGTGGATTGAAAGAATTACAACAAGAGATTGCAAATTTAAATTTGCCCTACGCACCTTGTCAAGAATTATCGATGGGTATGTCCAACGATTACGAGATTGCGATTGAAGAAGGGGCCACATTTATTCGGATCGGAACAGCTCTTGTTGGATAGGAGGTTGGAAAGATGGGCATGTTCAGCAAAATAAAAAATTTCTTTTACTTGGAAGAAGAAGAAGAGCAAGTTCAACCATCAATGAATGAACCGGTCGCATTGCCGCAAGAGACTGTAACAAGAAAAACAACGAAAAAAATCGTCAATAGCCATGGCGAAGAAAAAACGTTGAATGTCATCAACATTCAATCGGCCAATGCTTTGAAAAATGCCAAAGTCGTCATTGTTGAACCAAGAGTGTATGCAGAAGCGCAGGACATCTCTGAACATTTGAAAAATAAACGTGCCATCATCGTCAATCTTCAGCGGATTGACCGTGAAGCAGGATTGCGAATTATTGATTTTTTGAGCGGAACCGTCTATGCTTTAGGTGGAGATATTCAACGTATCGGTGATAACATCTTCCTATGCACACCGGACAACGTGGAAGTGCAAGGCGAAATATCCGGATACTTTTATGACGATATATGAAAATAGTGAGGTAATAAAGAATCTATGGACATAACAGATATTATATCTTTTGCTTTCAGAATTTATACGCTAATGTTGATTATTTACATTTTAATGTCATGGATACCTGCATCCAGGGATACAGCTTTGGGACAATTTTTGGAAAAATTGTGCGAACCTTATTTGGGATTTTTCCGTAAATTCATTCCTCCAATTGGAATGATCGATTTTTCTCCGATTATCGCTTTAATTGTGCTGACATTTATCGAGCAGGGAATTTATAATTTGTTGCATATGCTATTTTATTAAATGGATGCGGCTCAATGGGGAGTCACATCCATTTTATATAATGTTCCGATTTTACTTGAATATTCATGTGCCGGTTGTAAGAAAATGTACTGAGAGAGTTGACGCCATGCAAAATATTATGCAACATTTTCGCAAAGATGAGCATCCTTTTATTGAAAGGGTCATCGAGTGGAAAAAAGAAGTGGAAGATCGCTACGCCCCTAAATTGACCGCTTTTTTGGATCCACGGGAACTTCATATTGTTCAGTCCATTGTGGGCAATCATGACGGACTATCCGTTTATGGCGAAGGAATGTTTCAGGAAGCGGAGAGGAAAAGGGTTTATATCGCTCCTTCTTATTTTATTCCGACAATGGAAGATTACGACATTACCGTTTTACAGTTGACCTTTCCATCCAAGTTTGTCCAATTGAAGCATCCGGATGTGTTAGGTGCATTGCTTTCCCTTGGAATTGACCGGAAACACTTCGGTGATATCCGCATTGACGAGGAAACGATCCAGTTTGCCTGTACATCGGAAATCGCCTCGTATGTAAAAACAAACTTAAAAAAAGTGGGAAAAATTCATGTCCGGATCCAAGAACTTGAAAACATGGATCAACTGATTCCTCCGCAAGGGGAATGGAAGGAGCAACGGCTGACGGTATCTTCCATGAGACTGGATGCGGTTTTATCAAGCAGTTTTAATCTTTCGAGGCAAAAATCCCAAAACTTGATCCGGGGAAGCAAAGTAAAAGTGAACTTTGCCCTTTGCGAAGAAACGGCTTTTGAACTGCAAGAGGGCGATTTGGTCTCCTGCCGTGGATATGGACGTTTCAAAATTGATGGAATCGAAGGGCGAACGAAGAAGGAGAAGATCCGATTAGTCATCAGTCAAATCGAGAGAAAGTGAATTGTATAAAAAAATTTACTGTCAAGAACAACATTGATGGGTATAATAGGAATATGCCTATATTTTTGATTAAAGGAGTGCGAAACGATGCCACTATCACCTCTTGATATACATAATAAAGAATTTACGAGGTCTTTCCGAGGCTATGCGGAAGACGAGGTCAATGAATTTTTGGACCAGATTATTAAAGATTATGAGCTCTTGCTCCGGGAGAAAAAAGAGCTGGAAGATAAAGTGAAACAAATGACGGAACAAATGGAACACTTCAATACGATGGAAGAAACGCTCCAAAAATCCATTGTCGTTGCACAAGAGGCTGCGGAAGAAGTGCGCAGAAATGCCCAGCAAGAGGCAAAGCTCATCATTAAGGAAGCGGAAAAAAATGCGGACCGCATTGTGAATGAAGCGTTGGCCAAAGCGCGCAAAATTACGATTGAAATCGACGCTTTGAAAAAACAGTCCAAAGTATTCCGCAACCGTTTCAAAATGTTGGTGGAAGCCCAATTGGACTTGCTGAATTCCGATGATTGGGATCATTTAATGGAGTATGATGTGGGCCTTACGGAAATACAAGAGCAATTCAAGCAGGATGACGATGAAGAATATTATAGAAAAAGTGCGACTGAGCAGGAAAAATTGTAACAATTTTCTTACTACTTGACTGACTCCCATGATTTTCATATACTGATACACAGAAATTTAATACAAGCGGCTGACAGGTGTTGAAGGAGAGAGTATTTTTTGCTGGCGGTCATATAGCGATTCGAGGACGGTGGAAGCTCGAACAAGCGGCAAAAAAGAAAATCACTCCCGAGCCAAATCACTGAAAGGAAAGTAAGTGATTTCGTCCACACGACGTTACAGTGTCATGAGGCAGCGTCGGAGCTTTTCCTTTTTCGGCGTTGTGAACAAGGGTGGTACCACGGGTAATCGTTTCTCGTCCCTAAGGGATAGAGAAACTTTTTTTATTTTGGGGGAAATTCTTTTTTGCCTATTCCTTTATGCAGTTAAAAAAGGATTTTAAAAGGGTGTCAAAATTTTAGAAGGAGGAAATTCAATGGTAGAGTACAAAGATACGTTATTAATGCCGAAAACCGATTTTCCGATGAGAGGAAATCTGCCGGTCAACGAACCAAAAATCCAAGCAAAATGGGCGGAAATGGATATTAACAAGCTGGTGTTGGAGCGTACGAAAGGCCGTCCGGAATTCGTATTGCATGATGGCCCTCCATATGCCAACGGAGATATTCATATCGGCCACGCATTGAATAAAATCATCAAAGATATGATCAACCGCCACCGTTCCATGACAGGATACCATGTTCCTTATATTCCTGGTTGGGATACCCACGGACTTCCGATCGAGCATGCTTTGACGAAAAAAGGCGTGAACCGCAAAGAAATGTCGGTTGCCGAATTCCGCAAACTTTGCGAAGAATATGCCTACGAACAAATCGAAAATCAAAAGGCCCAATTCAAGCGTTTAGGCGTACGTGGTGATTGGGAAAATCCTTACATTACATTAAAACCTGAATTCGAAGCCCGCCAAATTGAAGTGTTCGGCCGCATGGCGGAGAAAGGGTACATTTACAAAGGGTTGAAACCTGTTTACTGGTCTCCTTCTTCCGAGTCTGCATTGGCGGAAGCGGAAATTGAATATAAAGATGTGAAGTCTCCTTCCATTTATGTAAGTTTTGAAATCAAAGATGCAAAAGGCGTTGTACCTGAAGAGGCCAAGTTCATTATCTGGACAACAACACCTTGGACAATTCCAGCCAACCTAGGAATTTCAGTCAACCCAGAATTTACGTATGCTGTTGTGAAAGTGGATGGCAACTTATATATCATTGCAAAAGAATTGATTGAAAATGTTTCAAAAGAAATTGGATGGGAACAAGTTGAAATTGTGCAAGAAGTAAAAGGCCAACAATTGGAATACATTGTGGCGAAACATCCATTCTATGACCGCGATTCTTTAGTCATGGTTGGGGAACACGTTACGCTCGATGCCGGTACTGGATGCGTTCACACAGCGCCCGGCCACGGGGAAGACGACTATATCGTCGGTAAAAAATACGGTTTGGATGTATTAAGCCCAATTGATGACCGTGGTTGCTATACAAGTGAAGCGCCAGGATTTGAGGGCATGTTCTATGATGATGCCAACAAAGTCGTGACTGAAAAATTAAAAGAAGTGGGCGCCTTATTAAAATTAGGTTTCATCACCCACTCCTATCCACATGACTGGCGCACGAAAAAACCGGTGATTTTCCGTGCTACACCGCAATGGTTCTGTTCCATCGAGCCGTTCCGCGATCAATTATTGGAAGCGATTGAAAATACAACATTTACGCCAAACTGGGGTAAAATCCGCCTTTACAATATGATTCGCGACCGCGGAGACTGGTGCATTTCCCGTCAACGGGCTTGGGGTGTGCCAATTCCAGTATTCTATGCGGAAAACGGTGAAGAAATCATTACGCCAGAAACAATCGCCCATGTGGCAAAATTATTCCGTGAACATGGTTCAAACATTTGGTTCGAAAAAGAAGCGAAAGAATTATTGCCAGAAGGATTTACTCATCCGGGAAGTCCAAACGGCAAATTTACAAAAGAAAAAGATATTATGGACGTTTGGTTTGACTCCGGTTCCACTCACCAGGGCGTGCTTGTAGAACGCGGCATGAAATATCCTGCTGACCTTTATTTGGAAGGTTCTGACCAATATCGTGGATGGTTCAACTCATCTTTGATTACATCGGTTGCCATCAACGGCTTTGCACCATATAAAGGCATTCTGTCCCACGGCTTCGTTCTTGATGGCGAAGGACGTAAAATGAGTAAATCTCTTGGAAATGTCATTGTTCCTGAACAAGTAATGAAACAATATGGTGCGGACATTCTCCGTTTGTGGGTGGCTTCTGTGGACTATACAGGCGATGTGCGCATTTCGGTGGATTTATTGAAACAAATTTCCGAAGTATACCGTAAAATCCGGAATACGCTTCGTTATTTACACGGAAATTTATTTGATTTTGATCCGAAAAAAGACCGTGTACCATATGAAAACTTACGAGAAGTGGATCAATATATGTACATGCGCTTGCAGGAAGTATTGAAACAAGTGCGCGCCGCTTATGACCGATATGACTTCTCTGCGGTTTACCATTCCATCAACAACTTCGTTTCTGTTGAATTGTCTGCATTCTATTTGGATGTGGCAAAAGACGTCGTTTATATCGAAGCGCCAAACAATCCAGACCGCCGCGCAATGCAAACGGTGATGTACGATTGCTTGCTCACATTGTTGAAAATCTTGACACCGATCCTTCCGCATACAACGGATGAATTGTGGTCTTATTTAAATGAGGAAGAGCCGTCTGTACAATTGACAGACTTCCCGGAAGTGGATGAACGCAGCAACTTTAAAGAACTCAAAGAAAAATGGAGTAAAGTGATGGACATCCGCGATGAAGTGCTTAAAGCCCTTGAAGAAGCGCGTAATGAAAAAGTCATCGGTAAACCATTGGATGCCAAAGTGGTGGTTTATACAGATGATGAAGAAGTATTGTCATTATTGAATGATGAAAAAGTCGATTTCAAACAAATTTCCCTTGTATCTCAATTTGTGGTTGCCGGAAGCAGAAAAGATGCCCCTGAAAATGCGATTGCATTAGAAAAAACATCCATCGCTGTAGAAAAAGCGGATGGGGAAAAATGCGAGCGCTGCTGGTCTTACTCTGAAACGGTCGGCCAAAACGAAAAACATCCGACATTATGTTCCCGCTGCGCTGAAATTGTGATCAATCATTACGAATAATGTTCTTGCCGCCCTTGAATTTGCGATTGCAATTCAAGGGCGTTTTTTTTTTTGATCAGTTGGAATTGGCAAGAAAACAAAGTAATAACAAATAAGGGATGCATCTGCACTAAAGGGGTTCTCAACCGCACCAAAGGCATGTCCATCTGCACCAAAGGAGCTCTCATCCACACCAAAGGGGAATCCATCTACACTAAAGGGATTCTCAACCGCACCAAAGGGATATTCATCTGCACTAAAGGGTTCTCATCAAACAAAAAACCCTATCTTCTGCAAAGAACAGGATATGCATCCCATGACCCTTACATAAGAAAGAGAAGATTTTCTGTATTAATTGAAGGAATATGTTAGAATAATGGAGATATATAGGCAAACGGGGGAAAGAATGTGTTTAAATACTACAGTTTAGCACTTTTCGTCATTATAATGGATCAGCTTACAAAATGGTTTATCGTAAAAAATATGGAAGTAGGGGATCGAATCGCAATTTGGGATCCTTGGCTTGGCATCTTAAGCCACCGGAACCGGGGGGCTGCCTGGGGAATGCTCCAAGGGCAAATGTGGATCTTTTATCTGGTTACACTCATTGTGGTGATTGCGGTAATTTATTATTTTCATAAAGAAGGGAAAAATAAGCCATTGCTAGGCATCAGCTTAATGATTTTATTGGGCGGGGCGATCGGCAACTTTATTGATCGGGTTTTCCGCGGAGAAGTTGTTGATTTTACTGATGTGTTCATTCCGATCATCAATTATGATTTTCCAATTTTTAATGTTGCCGATGCAGCGTTGACGATTTCAGTCATCATGCTAATCATTGCATTGTTTAAGGAAGATCAAAACGGAAAGAAAAAGGTGGAACAATGACAGTAACAATCACGATTGAAGCAGCATACGCAGGAGAACGGCTTGATAAAGCGTTATCTACAATTCAAGGGGAATGGTCCCGGACACAAATTTCCAACTGGATTGAAGATGGCCTTGTAACGGTAAATGGCAAGGAAGTAAAGGCCAAATATAAAGTCAAAGAAGGGGACGTTGTCGAAGTCGAAGTTCCTGAACCGGAAGAACTGGAAGTCATCCCTGAAAATATAGACTTGGATATTGTGTATGAGGATTCGGATGTCATAGTGGTGAACAAGCCAAAGGGAATGGTGGTTCACCCTGCTCCAGGGCATATGACAGGGACATTGGTGAATGGATTGATGTATCATTGCAAAGATTTATCCGGAATTAATGGCATCCTTCGCCCGGGAATTGTTCACCGCATCGATAAAGATACTTCAGGATTGTTGATGGTTGCCAAAAATGACATGGCCCATAACGGTCTTGTCGAACAGTTGATGAATAAAACGGTGAAAAGAAAATATACCGCATTAGTTCATGGACATATTCCCCATAATAAGGGGACCATTGATGCACCAATCGGCCGAGATCCGAAAGATCGCCAAAAACAGGCGGTGGTAGATAATGGAAAAGAAGCCATTACCCACTTCGAAGTAATTGAACGGATCGGCGGTAAATATACGCTGGTGGAGTGCCGATTGGAAACAGGCCGCACCCACCAAATTCGCGTTCATATGAAATATATCGGTTATCCTTTGGTGGGAGACCCGAAATATGGTCCGAAGAAAACCATCGATTTTGGCGGACAGGCATTGCATGCGGGGGTTTTGGGATTTGTTCATCCCAGAACGAAGGAATATCTGGAATTTGAAGTGCCATTGCCGGATGATTTTGTGAACTTACTTGAACAATTAAGAAAAGAAGGTTGACTTGGGAGATAATTAGTTCTATACTTTACAACAGTAAAAAATTAAATAGGAAATACCTTTAATGGCAGTCCAGAGAGGCTGAAAAGGTAAAAGATATGTTGGTGAAGAAGTTTATACCCTATCATATTTTTCCAGTTTTATAAGAATGGGTATACTGTATCTTCATACGCAAAGAATTATTATACCAACATAATATTTTACTGTAATTTCAACCTCTTAAGCAGACGCTTAGGGGGTTTTTTTATGCCCGTAAAAAATACTCTTGGGAAAAGGAGGAATTCGAAAATGGCCGAAGTGACAGAATTGTTGGATGCCCAGGCCATGAACAGGGCGCTCACAAGAATTGCTCACGAAATTATTGAGCGCAATAAAGGGATCGATAAAGTCATTCTGGTAGGCATAAGAACCCGCGGAACCTATCTCGCGAGGAGATTGGCTGAGAAGATCGAAAAAATTGAAGGGAAAAAGGTTCGCACCGGCGAGTTGGACATTACATTATACCGCGATGATTTATCCACAAAATTTGTTGGTGACGAGCCGAAAGTTCAACAAGTGGATATTGATTATGTTGTGAACGATCAAAAGATTGTGCTTGTGGATGATGTGCTTTATACAGGAAGAACTGTTAGGGCGGCTTTGGATGCTGTGATGGATTTGGGACGGCCAGCCCAAATTCAATTGGCGGTATTAATCGATAGAGGACATAGAGAGTTGCCGATTCGCGCAGATTATGTAGGAAAGAACATTCCGACATCAAGTTCAGAGAGAATCGTTGTTCAAGTCACAGAAGTAGATGGGAAAGATCAGGTAACTTTACACAAAACAAATTAAACAGATAGAGGGGTAACAATATGACAAACAAAGTTATTGATATTCATGAAAAGCCGCCTGGTGGACAGTTAATCACATTAAGTTTTCAGCACATGTTTGCAATGTTTGGTTCAACGATTTTAGTGCCGCAATTGGTTGGATTGAGCCCGGCGATTGCGCTTTTAACAAGTGGTATTGCTACAATCATCTTTTTGCTTGTAACACAATTTAAAGTGCCCGCTTATTTGGGTTCATCCTTTGCTTTTATTACACCGATGCTGTTGGTATCCGGGGGATTGGATCCGGAAGGCGCCGCAGTACATCCTGGAAACGCCATGATTGGTGCAATGGCAGTCGGTTTGGTTTATGCCGTCGTTTCTTTACTGATTTATAAAAGTGGTTACAAGTGGATTATGAGATTATTGCCGGCTGTTGTGGTTGGTCCGGTCATCATGGTAATCGGACTTGGACTTGCAGGTACAGCTGTGGACATGGCAATGAATATTTCCGTTGAGCAATTGAATCCTGATACAGGTGAAACGGAACTGGTAAAACAATATAGCGGTTGGCATTTTTCCGCAGCTTTGGTGACTTTGTTTGCGGCGATTATTTTCAATGTGTACTTTAAAAATATTCTTAGCGCGATGCCGATCCTTTTAGGGCTGGTCGTTGGATACATATATTCCGCAATCATTGGTATCGTGGATTTTACAAAAGTGAAAGAAGCATCATGGTTCGCTTTGCCGGACTTTTTAATCCCTGGCGTCCATTATGAGTTTCATGTAACGACAAATATTTTATTGGCAATGGTTCCAATCGTTATCGTAACGATTTCAGAACATATCGGACACCAATTGGTTTTAGGAAAAATCGTTGAACGGAATTATATTAAAGATCCAGGATTGCACCGTTCCATCCTTGGGGACGGACTTGGAACATTTGTCAGTGCGTTAATCGGTGGTCCTCCAAAAACGACTTACGGTGAAAATATCGGTGTATTAGGGATTACAAAAGTGTATTCGGTGTATGTGATAATGGGAGCAGCTTGTATCGCCATCTTGCTTTCATTCTTTGGAAAAGCGATGGCGCTCGTACAAACGATTCCGACATCCGTACTTGGCGGCATTTCCATCCTATTGTTCGGTATTATCGCCTCCAGCGGTCTCCGCATGATTGTTGATAATAAAGTGGATTTCGGCAAAAACCGCAACATGGTCATCGCTTCTGTCATTCTGGTAGTTGGAATCGGCGGTGCGGCCATCCGGTTCTCCGAAACGTTTTCGATTGAAGGTATGGCACTTGCGGCGATTATCGGTGTAATCCTAAACTTGGTTCTTCCAGGCAGAGATAAAAATATAGAAGAATTTGAATAAAGTAATCCATCAATCCTTTAAGATTTGTCCAGTGAGGCAAAAAAGGAGACGAATGGCAAGCGCATACTTGTCATCCCTCCTAAGCCTTTTAATTCGTATAGGAGGAAATTGACATGAAGAATCTACTTTCAATGGAACATTTAACTAACGATGAAGTAATGGCAATTTTAGAAAGGGCAAGGGAGTTTGAAAACGGTGCTGAACCAAAGTTGGACCGCTCCTATTATGTGGCCAATCTATTCTTTGAACCGAGCACCCGCACGAAAACCAGTTTCGAAATGGCGGAAAGAAAAATCGGTTGTACCGTCATTCCATTTGAAGCCGGATTTTCAAGCATGTTAAAAGGGGAAACATTGTACGACACAGTGAAAACCTTGGAAATGATCGGCCTTGATGCGGTAGTGATCCGCGCCAAAGAAGATGAGTATTATCGCGAATTGCTTGAAGGAATCAATGTCAGTGTCATAAACGCCGGCGATGGAACCGGGCAGCATCCATCCCAAAGTTTATTGGATTTATACACGATTTATAAGGAATTCGGCCGGTTTGAAGGATTGACTGTCACAATCGTTGGCGATGTTTCCCATAGCCGGGTAGCCAAATCCAATGCGATTGCGTTGAGCCGGCTTGGAGTGAAAGTGAATTTCCTTTGTCCGCCGGAATGGGCAGGCAAATTTGAGGCGCAGCACTCTTGGGACGGTCTGCTGGAAGAAAGCGATGTAATCATGTTGCTCCGAATTCAGCATGAACGGCATGACGTACCTTTCTCAAAAGAAAGTTATCATCAAGAATACGGGCTGACGATTGAACGGGAAAAGCAGATGAAAGACCATGCCATCATCATGCATCCCGCACCGGTCAACCGGGGAGTGGAAATTGCCTCAGAATTAGTGGAATGTGAACGTTCAAGAATTTTCCATCAAATTCGGAACGGCGTATTTGTTCGTATGGCGATTCTGGAAACAATTTTGAAGGAGAGATAACAGTGGTAACATTCATTGAAAATATCAAAATGTTAAATGAACAGGGAGAACTCGTTGAAACAACGATCACAATCGACAAAGGAAAAATTGCCGCCATCGGTGAAGAAAAACCGTCCGATGCTGAAGTGATCGATGGAAAAGGCAATTTTGTGGCTCCGGGATTTGTCGATGTGCATGTTCATTTGCGGGAACCAGGATTTGAACATAAAGAAACGATTGCAACAGGTACTCGTTCCGCGGCAAGGGGTGGATTTACAACGATCTGTGCGATGCCAAACACTAAACCTGTTCCGGACTCTGTTGAAAACCTTGAATATGTTAAAGGTTTGATTAAAAAAAGCGCTGTCGTTCGTGTCCTGCCTTATGGCTCCCTTACAGTTGCCGAAGCTGGTGAAAAGCGCACGAATATCGCCGAATTGAAAGCCCATGGTGCAGTCGCATTTTCAGATGATGGTGTCGGTGTTCAACTTGCATCGACAATGTACGAGCAAATGCAAGATGCAGCGAAAATCGATGCGGTGGTTGTCGCCCACTGCGAAGACAATTCATTGATCTATGGCGGCGTGATGCACGAAGGAAAACGCAATAAAGAATTGGGACTCCCAGGCATTCCGAGCGTTTGCGAATCGGTGCAAATTGCGCGGGACGTTTTGCTGGCAGAGGCGGCAGGCGCAAAATATCACGTTTGCCACGTTTCCACGAAAGAATCCGTCCGTACGGTAAGAGATGCGAAAAAAGCGGGAATCCGCGTGACTGCGGAAGTTTGTCCACATCACTTGCTTTTGGAAGATATGGATATTCCGAGCGATGATGCAAACTGGAAAATGAATCCGCCATTGCGTTCTTCCGAGGACAAAAAGGCGCTTATCGAAGGATTGCTCGATGGCACAATCGATTGTATTGCCACGGATCATGCGCCGCATACGCAAGAAGAGAAATGCTGCGGCATGGTTGGGGCACCTTTTGGAATTGTTGGCTTTGAAACAGCTTTTCCATTGCTATATACAAAATTTGTGGAACCGGGCATCTTCACACTGAAACAATTGGTGGATTGGATGACGAAAAAACCGGCGGAAATTTTCAATCTGCCATATGGACAAATAGAGGTAGGAGCTTCCGCCGACTTGACAATCATCGATTTAAATAAAGAAAAGACAATTGATGCGAATGAATTCCATTCAAAAGGCCGCAATACGCCATTCAATGGCTGGAAGGCAAAAGGCTGGCCGGTAATGACAATTTTTGAAGGTAATGTGGTTTATAAGGAGGAAGAATGATGAAAAAGCGTCTCTTAATTTTGGAAGATGGGACAGTATTTGAGGGAGAAGCGTTCGGAAGCGAACGTGCAAGCCAAGGGGAAGTTGTATTTACAACAGGGATGACTGGCTATCAGGAAACGCTTACGGACCCTTCCTTTTACGGTCAAATCGTTACGTTCACTTATCCGCTGATCGGCAATTATGGAATCAACAGCGATGATTTTGAAGCCATCGCTCCCGTGATTCGCGGAGTGGTTGTCAGAGAATTGACGAAAATCCCTTCCAATTTCCGCTGTGAAATCACATTGGATGAATATTTAAAAAATCAAGATATTCCAGGAATTGAAGGAATCGATACACGGAAACTGACTCGGATTATCCGTTCAAAAGGTGCGGTACGTGCCATGTTGACGGCAGCGGACGAAGAAGTAAACGTGGAAGAAATCGTGAGACAATTAAATGAAACGCCATATTTGAAAAACCATGTGAAGGAAGTTTCTCCAAAAATGCCATTCCCAAGCCCTGGCAGAGGAAAACGCGTGGTACTCATGGACTTCGGGATGAAAAAGGGCATTTTGCGGGAATTGAATAACCGCCATTGTGATGTGCTCGTCGTTCCATATAACACACCAGCGGAGAAAATTTTAAGCTTCCGTCCTGAAGGGATTTTGCTGTCCAATGGACCGGGGAATCCGGCAGATGTGACTGAAGGCATCGAAACAATCAAACAACTGATCGGAAAAGTTCCGATGTTCGGCATTTGCTTGGGACATCAATTGATTGCGCTGGCTTGCGGTGCGAAAAGCTATAAATTGCCGTTCGGACATCGCGGTGCAAACCATCCGGTAAAAAATCTTCAAACTGGAATCGTCGAAATCACTTCACAAAACCACGGTTATGTAATCGATGAAAATTCATTGGAAGGTACGGATTTGGAAATCACTCATGTGTCATTGAATGATGGAACTATCGAAGGATTGAAACATAAAAAATATCCGGTATTTTCTGTGCAATTCCATCCGGAAGCATCTCCGGGTCCGGAAGATTCAAACTACCTATTCGATGAGTTTATTAAATTAATGGAACAAGCAGGGGAGGAAAAACAACATGCCTAAGCGTAAAGATATCGAAAGCATTTTGGTGATCGGTTCAGGTCCGATTGTGATTGGACAAGCGGCGGAATTTGATTATGCCGGTACACAAGCATGTCTTGCCTTAAAAGAGGAAGGATATAAAGTTATTCTTATAAACTCAAACCCTGCAACTATCATGACAGATACACAAATTGCAGATAAAGTTTACATCGAACCGATTACATTGGAATTCGTTTCACGGATTTTACGAAAAGAACGGCCTGACGCCATCTTGCCAACTCTTGGAGGTCAAACAGGCTTAAACATGGCCATTGAACTTCAAAAATCCGGCATTTTGGATGAATTGGGAATTGAAATTTTGGGAACAAAATTGGAAGCCATCCATAAAGCGGAAGACCGTGAAATGTTCCGCCAATTAATGTATGAATTGGGTGCTCCTGTTCCGGAATCCGACATTGTGCACAGCGTGGAAGAAGCGAAAGCCTTTGTTGAAAAAATCGGTTATCCGGTGATTGTTCGTCCAGCCTTTACTTTAGGTGGTACCGGCGGCGGAATTTGTAATAATGAACAAGAGCTGGAAGAAATCGTGTCAAGCGGTTTGAAATACAGCCCTGTAAAACAATGTCTTCTTGAAAAATCCATTGCCGGCTACAAAGAAATCGAATTTGAGGTAATGCGCGACTCCAAAAATAATGCGATTGTTGTATGTAGCATGGAAAACGTGGACCCGGTCGGCATCCATACAGGGGATTCCATCGTCGTTGCGCCTGTCCAAACATTAACGGATCGGGAATATCAAATGCTCCGCGACATTTCATTGGATATTATCCGCGCATTGAAAATCGAAGGCGGCTGTAACGTTCAATTAGCCCTTGATCCAAACAGTTTCAACTATTATGTCATTGAAGTGAATCCGCGGGTTTCCCGTTCATCTGCCTTGGCGTCAAAAGCGACAGGATATCCGATTGCGAAAATTGCTGCAAAAATTGCGGTCGGTTTAACGCTGGAAGAAATTAAAAACCCGGTTACAGGCACTACATATGCAGACTTTGAACCTGCCATCGACTATGTAGTGGCAAAAATTCCGCGTTGGCCATTCGATAAATTCGAATCAGCCAAACGGAATTTGGGCACTCAAATGAAAGCCACTGGGGAAGTGATGGCTTTAGGACGCACTTTCGAAGAGGCGATCTTGAAAGCGGTGCGCTCCCTTGAAACCGGCCATATTCATATCGATTTGAAACATGCTGAAGAACATGACGACCACTGGGTGGAAAAACGCATCAGAAAAGCAGGGGACGAACGATTATTCTTCATCGCGGAAGCCATGCGCAGAGGCGTTACGCCTGAACAAATCCACGAATGGTCAAAAATTGATCTATTCTTCTTGTACAAACTAAAAAATATCATCGATTTGGAATCTGAATTGAAAGAAAATAAATTGGATTTAGACATTTTAAGAAAAGCGAAACGCATGGGCTTTGCAGACAAAAAAATCGCTGAACTTTGGAATATGGACGCAAGAGAAGTTTATGAATTGCGCAAAGAAAACGGAATTGTTCCTGTTTACAAAATGGTCGACACTTGTGCGGCAGAGTTCGAATCCGCAACCCCTTATTATTACGGCACTTATGAAGAAGAAAACGAATCGATCGTGACTGAAAAACCATCCGTCATCGTGCTTGGATCAGGTCCGATCCGGATCGGACAAGGGATCGAGTTCGACTATGCAACGGTGCACTCCGTATGGGCGATTCAGGAAGCGGGGTATGAAGCGATCATTATCAACTCCAACCCTGAAACGGTTTCAACGGACTTCTCGATTTCGGATAAACTTTACTTCGAGCCGTTAACAATCGAAGACGTGATGAACATCATCGATTTAGAAAAACCGGTTGGCGTAGTCGTACAATTCGGTGGACAAACAGCCATCAACTTGGCTGACAAATTAGCGGCACACGGTGTGAAAATTTTAGGTACATCTTTGGAAGATATCGACCGTGCAGAAAACCGCGATTTATTTGAACAAGCATTAAAAGAATTGGAAATCCCTCAACCGGAAGGGGACACTGCGGTATCATTGGATGAAGCATTGGCCATTGCGAAAAGAATCGGCTTCCCGGTATTGGTTCGTCCTTCTTACGTACTTGGCGGCCGTGCAATGGAAATCGTTTATAACGAAGACGAATTGAAACATTATATGGAAAATGCGGTGGAAGCTTCACCAGATCATCCGGTGTTGATTGACCGCTACTTGACAGGTAAAGAAGTGGAAGTCGATGCGATTTCAGACGGAGAAAATGTGATCATTCCTGGAATCATGGAACATATTGAACGTGCAGGGGTGCACTCCGGCGACTCCATCTCCGTTTATCCGCCTCAAAGTTTGACAAAAGAACAAATCGACACGATTGTCGATTACACAACGCGTTTGGCAAGAGGATTAAATATTGTTGGATTAATGAACATCCAATATGTCATTTCCGGCGGCAATGTATATGTCATTGAGGTCAACCCTCGTGCATCCAGAACAGTGCCATTCTTAAGTAAAATCACAAACATTCCGATGGCAAACGTCGCAACAAAAGTGATATTAGGTCAATCCATTGTGGATCAAGGATATCAACCAGGCCTTGTGGAAGAGAGAAAAGGCGTCTATGTCAAAGTGCCGGTATTCAGCTTTGCAAAACTTCGCCGTGTAGACATTACCCTTGGCCCTGAAATGAAATCCACTGGGGAAGTAATGGGTAAAGATGAAACATTGGAAAAAGCATTGTACAAAGGCTTGGTTGCTTCCGGCATGAAAATTCAACCATACGGAACAGTGCTCTTTACGGTGGCAGATAAAGATAAGGAAGAAGCGGTGAGCATTGCGAAACGTTTCCAAGCTGTCGGTTACCGCATCATGGCGACAGAAGGAACAGCGAAAAAATTTGAAGAAGCCGGCATCCTCACTGAAGTCGTTGAAAAAATTGGCGGCAAAGGAAAAACGTTGGTGGATGTAATCCAAAACGGAGAAGCGCAAGTGGTCATCAATACATTAACAAAAGGAAAACAACCTGCCCGTGACGGTTTCCGCATTCGTCGGGAAGCGGTAGAAAACGGAATCCCTTGCTTAACGTCTTTGGATACGGCAAATGCGTTAATTAAAGTCATTGAATCCATGACCTTTGCTATTCAAGAAATGCCGAAATCGGAGGTATATTCATGATTCAACAGGAACGGATGACCGTCGTTCGCCAAAGGGAGATTGCGAAAAATATTTTCGAAATGACGCTGCAAGGACAAATTGTTCAGGAGATGACTCCTGGACAATTTGTTCATATACGAGTTTCAAATTTGCTGGATCCTCTGCTCAGACGGCCAATCAGCATCGCAAATATTGATAAAAACGCCAATGAGTTTACAATCATCTATCGCGCACAAGGCAAAGGGACGAATGTGTTATCCCAAAAGCAAATAGGCGATGAAGTGGATGTATTGGGTCCGCTAGGCAACGGTTTTCCGGTAGAAGCGGCCCAGCAAGGTGAAACAGCTTTGCTTGTCGGCGGAGGGATCGGGGTTCCTCCATTGTACGAACTCGCCAAACAGCTAAATGCCCGTGGCGTCCGCACCATCCACGTATTTGGTTTCCAAACGGAAGAGGTTGCCTTTTATGAAGAGGAATTTACCAAATTAGGTGAAACCCATTACGTGACGGACGATGGCTCAAAAGGATTTAAAGGATTTGTAACGGATTTGTTGAATGAACTGAAACCGGATTTTGATGTCTTCTATTCCTGTGGACCGCTTCCAATGTTACGGGCGCTTTCCTCCATGTATGAAGACAAAAAAGGTTATATTTCTTTGGAGGAACGGATGGGTTGCGGCATTGGCGCTTGTTTTGCTTGCGTTTGCAAAACGCAGGAGGGACAGGAAAAAGATTACGTGAAGATTTGTTCGGATGGTCCCGTTTTTGAGAAAGGAGTTGTGAAAATATGAATCGATTGGATATCCAACTCCCAGGATTAGATTTGAAAAATCCGATAATGCCTGCTTCGGGCTGCTTTGGATTCGGCCGTGAATTTGCCGGGTTGTATGATCTTTCCAAGTTGGGCGCCATCATGATTAAAGCGACGACCGTAGAACCGCGCCTTGGAAATCCGACTCCGCGTGTAGCTGAGACTCCTGCAGGGATGTTGAATGCGATCGGGTTGCAAAATCCGGGTCTTGAAAAAGTCATGGCTGAAGAATTGCCTTGGCTCGAGCGATTCGATGTACCGATTATCGCCAATGTGGCAGGGTCAACGACGGAAGATTATGTGGAAGTGGCCCGCCGCATTTCGACTGCACCTAATGTAAAGGCATTGGAATTGAATATTTCTTGCCCGAATGTCAAACAAGGAGGTATTACGTTCGGAACGGATCCGGTGATTGCCCGGGAGCTGGTTGAACAAGTGAAGGCTGTTTCTCAAGTGCCGGTATATGTGAAGTTATCCCCGAATGTAACCAATATCGTTGAAATGGCCCAAGCGGTTGAAATCGGCGGTGCGGATGGCATTACGATGATCAATACATTAGTGGGCATGAGACTTGATGAAAAAACAGGCAAGCCTTTGATTGCCAATGTGACTGGGGGACTTTCCGGTCCAGCGGTCAAACCGATAGCCATTCGAATGGTTTATGAAGTGTATAAAGCGGTGGATATTCCGATCATCGGCATGGGTGGTGTTACAAACGTCCAAGATGTGATCGATTTCATGTCTGCCGGTGCTTCCGCTGTGGCGGTAGGAACAATGAACTTTGTCGATCCATTCATCTGTCCAAAATTAATTGATGAACTTCCGGCGAAATTGGATGAACTTGGAGTGAAACACATTAAAGAAATTATCGGAAGGAGTCACCGCTGATGAATAAACCGATTATTGCTTTAGATTTTCCAAGTGAACAAGAGGTTTTCCAATTTTTGCATCATTTCGATGAAAAATTGTTCGTGAAAGTGGGAATGGAGCTGTTTTATCAAGAAGGTCCCGATATCGTCAAAAAAATTAAGGATTTGGGACATGACATCTTTCTTGATTTAAAACTGCATGATATTCCAAATACGGTGAAATCCGCCATGAAAGGTCTTGCCCGATTAGGGGTGGATTTGGTCAATGTCCATGCTGCTGGCGGCAAAAAAATGATGGAAGCGGCCCTTGAAGGATTGGAGGCAGGCAGTGACGTGAAAAGACCGTTGCTGATTGCGGTCACTCAATTAACTTCGACAACGGAAGAGCAAATGCAGAAGGAGCAAAAAATTCCTTTAACTTTGATGGAATCGGTGTTGCATTATGCACAACTTACAAAAGAAGCAGGTTTGGATGGCGTCGTTTGTTCGGTTCATGAGGCAAAGCAGATTGCGGAACGTTGCGGGGAAGCATTCCTTCGGGTGACGCCGGGGATTAGACTTTTAGGCGGAGATGCCCACGACCAAAAACGGGTGGCTACACCTGATTATGCGCGGCAAAACGGTTCGTCCTACATTGTGGTTGGACGGGCAGTGACGAAAGCGGAGAATGTAGTGGAAGCATATAAAGAAGTATGTCGACTTTGGGAGGGAAATTAATGGCAATCGAAAAAGATATCGCTCAAATTATGTTAAAAGTCGGGGCTGTCGAATTGAACCCGACGGATTTATTCACATGGGCAAGCGGAATCAAATCCCCGATTTATTGTGATACACGTCTGACAATTTCATATCCGGAAGCAAGAAAACAAATTGCGAACGGATTGGCAGAGAAAATCAAAGAACATTTCCCTGAAACGGAAGTGGTTGCAGGAACAGCCACAGCCGGCATCCCCCATGCGGCATGGGTGAGCGACCTGTTGCAGCTGCCGATGGTGTACGTGCGTTCCAAACCGAAAGATCATGGTCGCGGCAATCAAATCGAAGGAAAAATTGAGCCGGGGCAAAAAGTGGTTGTGGTGGAAGATATCATTTCCACTGGCGGTTCATCCTTGACTGCGGTTGAAGCGCTGAGAGAAGCAGGCTGCGAAGTGGTTGGCGTTGTATGTGTTTATACATACAATTTGCCAAAAGCGGAAGAGACATTTGAAAAAGCCGGTGTGAAATATGTAAGCCTAACAAACTTCGATTATTTGATTGAAGCCGCAAAGGAAACCGGCGCCATCAAATCGGAAGATATCCCGTTCCTAAAAAATTGGCATGAAGATTTGAAAGCGGGCAGATTAAAATAAAAATAAAAAGACTCCTGATTCATCGAAGAAATCAGGAGTCTTTTTGTTATAACAACCCAGGGAACAGAGATGCTATTCTTTTTGCTTCAGCTTTAATACGACTTCTTCGTCCGGTGTGACGTAGAGGGTTTTTTGTTCAAAATAAATGACAAAGCCAGGTTTTGCACCACTCGGTTTTTTTACATGGCGGATTTGGGTATAGTCCACCGGGACGGAAGAGGAATTTCGTGCTTTGCTAAAATAGGCGCTTAAAATGGCCGCTTCTTTCAAAGTTGTTTCATCCGGCTGATTTGAATGAATGACGACGTGGGAGCCGGGAATGTCTTTCGTATGAAGCCAAATATCGGATTTCTTTGCAAGCTTGAAGGTCAAATAATCGTTTTGTTTATTGTTTTTGCCGACGGAAATCGGAATGCCCGTAGATGAAATGAACTTTTCGGGAGCGGGTTTCACCGGTTTATTTTTTTGCTTTTTATTCCGCTTCTTCAAATAACCCTCTTCGGCAAGTTCTTCCCGTATTTCTTCGATATCCGCCGGGCTTGCCTGGTTGACTTGGTTCAACAGCATTTCAAAGTAATCGATTTCCTCTTTCGTTTTATCAATTTGTTCCTTTACCCGGATAAGGGCATTTTTCGCTTTATTGTATTTCGTATAGTAGCCTTGTGCATTCTCCACAGGCGTTTTTCTTTCATCCAGCGGAATGGTGATTTCATCATTATTGTAATAATTGATGACGGTCACTTCTTTCATGCCTTTTTCAAATTGATATAAATTGGCCATTAAGAGTTCCCCGAACAATTGATATTGATCCAGTTTCGATGCCTGTTCCAGATCGTTATGTAATTTTTCCAGTTTTGTGTTCAGTTTATTGATTTCGTTCTGAATGAAGCGTTCCAAGTCACCCGCTTGCTGTTTCACCCGATCCCTCTCTGCCCGTGCGTAAAATACCCGGTCCAGAAGGGTGCTCAAATCTTCATAATGGGTGATTTTACCCGTCAAATGCGTGATGGTTGTCGGCGAAAAATAAGGTTTTCCATCAGCTTCCAAAAAAGTTGGATTCGCGCTTCCCGTCACTTCATTGATAAAGGAGCGGAACACATTAATTGCATCCCCGCTCTTCATTCGATGCAACAATTCTTTCGCATGAAAAGGGGAGAATCCGGCAAAATGGGACACCACTTCTTGCGATGTTTTTTCCGTTGAGAAAAACTGCTTAATCTCTTCATCTGAAACGGTTTGCGGATTCACTTTGTGCTGTACCGGCGGATGGACGTATTCAAATCCGGGAAGCACCGTACGGAAACTGTTGACGGAAGGCGGCAAGTGTTTTAATCCATCGATGATTTTATTGGTTTCGCCATCGACTAAGACCAAATTGCTGTGCCTTCCCATGATTTCAATGATCAATTTCCGGTTGACCGGATCGCCGATTTCATTTTTGCTTTCTATGTGAAACGTGATCACCCGTTCAAAACCTTCATTTTCAATTCGTGTAATAATGCCGCCTTCGATATGTTTTCTGAGGAGCATGCAAAACATTGGCGGTTCTTGTGGATTATCAATCGATTCTTTTGTTATGTGAACACGGGCATATGATGGGTGAATGGAAAATAATAATTTCTCATTTTTCCCTTTTGCCCGGATATGGAGCACCACTTCCAATGCATTCGGTTGATGAACTTTTGAAATCCGGCCGGTTTCAAGTCCCTTCAGTTCATTGATCATCGCTACTGTAAATAATCCATCAAATGCCATAATTGTTCCTCTTTTCTTAAAAAATCACTGAGATATTATTTTATTATGTTTCTATATATCTGCATTGATTCTAAAGCAATTCCCAAGATATGAAAAGTTTAATGAGAAAAATTCTTTTGACATTTAACAGCAATTGAATTATCTTATTATTGAACAGCGGTCAATAAATTGATTGCAACGAGAAAGACATGGAGGATTTATTATGGCAAGAGATGCGTCAAAACCTGTTCTTACGCCAAACATGATAATGGATGCAGCAAGAGATTTGTTCGTAAAAAACGGATATCAGCAAGTTTCGATGCGTCAAATTGCAAAAGAACTTGGCTGCTCACACGGAGCTCTGTATTATCATTTTCAAAGTAAAGCGGAATTATTTTATGCATTGGTAAAGGAATATTTTGTTCTATTGGAACAGGAATTGGATCATGTGTTGGAGCAGGACATTGAAAACTCGGAAAAACTTGAGCAATGTATGCTTGGGTACATCAAGTTTGGTTTAAACCATCAGAGCCATTATGAAATTATGTTTATGCTTAAAGATGATGAGGTGCGCAATTTCATCAATGAAGAACCGATAAAGGTATATGACAAGTTTGCCAATGCTTTATACACATTATCGAATCAAAAATTGCAATTAAAGGATATTTGGTCAATTTTTCTTTCCTTGCATGGTTTTGTCAGTCACTATTTATCGCATATTGTTGGTTATGATGAGGTGGAGGGTGCTGCGATTGATCATGTGAAATTTTTGCTTAAGGGAGTGTGTTAATTTTTTTTTACATATATTTAACCAGTGGTCAATAAAACTTGATGAACCTTTAATTGACCACTGGACAATAAAAAGGAGGAGTTTTTTATGAAAAAAGTATTGGTTCTTGGTGCTTCAGGGAATATGGGTTCTTCACTTGTAAAAGAATTTTCCGATCGGGGAATCGAAGTGAAAGCTTTTGCACGAAATAAGGAGAAATTGCTGAGGCTATTCCACAACGAAGAACGAGTGGAAGTGGTGCAAGGAGACTTATTTAATCAAACCGATTTACTTAAAGCAGCCCAAGATGTGGATTTAATCGTCCATTCAGTGAATATCCCTTATCAAGAATGGAAAAAACTTCCTGTATCAATGGACAATGTCATTCAAACGGTAAAAATGTACAACTTAAAATTGGCTTATGTTGATAATATCTATGCTTATGGTCGAAGCGTCGGCAAAAAAATGACGGAGGATATGCCGAAAAATCCTCATACTAAAAAAGGGAAAATCCGATTGCAATTGGAAAACATGATCAAGAATTCCGAAATTACATATACAATTGCCCATTTCCCGGATTTTTACGGTCCAAATGCGGACAATACCACATTAAATACAACCATCAGTGCCGTTATCAACAATAAAAAGGCCATGTTTTTAGGAAATCCAAAGTTGGCGAGAGAATATATCTATTTGCCTGACGGAGCAAAGGCTTTTGTAAACTTGGTAATGAATGAAAAGGCTTATGGGCAAGAGTGGAATATCCCTTCATACGGTCCAATTACCGGGGAAGAAATCATTCAAATGATCCGTGAGCTTACGGGATATGATAAAAAAATCTCCATTGTAACGAAAAGAATGGTTCAAATGGTAGGATTATTCAACCCATTTATGCGTGAATTTGCGGAGATGTTTTATTTAATTGAAGAACCTGTTGTGTTAAGCGGTGAAAAATATGAGAGGGAAATCGGTCCTTTGCCGAAAACATCATACTATGATGGACTAAAAGATATTTTTCAAATAAAATAAAAAAGTTGAGTTCATCTTCTAATAATGGATAAATGCGTTATAATTTTCTAATCATGTGTTATAATTGGAGCATAGCTTTATGAAAGGTGTGACTTACCTTGGTGCGTAGTATGACTGGTTTTGGCAGAGGTGTCACAACTACGAATGATTATCAACTGACAGTGGAAATTCGCTCAGTGAATCATCGCTTTTTAGAAATTTATACAAAATTTCCGAAAGAGTGGTTAGAGGCAGAACTGCTTGCAAAAAAAATCATTTCCCAATATGTTAAACGGGGGAAATTTGATTGTTTAGTAAACTTAAAACTTACTGGTGAAGAAGTAAAAGATTTTAAAATTAATTGGTCTCTTATTGAATCCTATAAAAATGCAAAAGATGAACTTCGCCAAGTAATCCCGATAGATGAGCAATATTCCATGCAAGAAGTGCTATCATTGGAAGGTGCACTGTTGTATGAAAAAAAGGAGTTAACACCGGAAGAGATTGCAGCCAGTGTTGAAATTGCTGTCCGCGAAGCGATGGAAAAATTGGTGGAGATGCGGGAACGGGAAGGGCAGGAATTAAAGCAAGTACTGCTTCAATATAACGAAGAGCTCAAAACGCAAGTGAGATTCATCCGGGAACATTCACAAGATGCCGTGAAGAAATACCGCGACAAGTTGACGGAAAGACTTGCGGAAATCGTGAATGTGGAAGATTTGGATGACCGGATTGTTGCGGAAGTTGCCCTTTTTGCCGATCGGATTGATATATCGGAAGAATTGGATCGATTGGAAAGCCACTTCCAACAGTTGGAAGAGACATTGGAAGAACCCCATTCCATCGGGAGAAAATTGGATTTCCTTATGCAAGAAATGCTCAGGGAAATCAATACCATTGGATCGAAAAATCAGTCAGTGAACATTTCACCGGTTGTTGTACAATTGAAAACCATTTTGGAAAAAATGAGGGAGCAGGTTCAAAATATTGAATAAACATGGAAAGGTAGCATTGAGGGAGAGAATGGAAACAATGGAAAAAGAACGCGGATTATTAATTGTTCTTTCCGGTCCATCGGGTGTCGGTAAGGGAACGGTGAGAAAAGAGCTATTTAAACAACCTGACACGAATTATGAATATTCCATCTCCATCACCACTCGACCGCCTCGCGAAGGGGAAGTGGATGGAGTCGATTATTTTTTTAAAACGAGAGAGGAATTTGAACGAATGATCGAGGAAGAGAAATTATTGGAATATGCCGAGTTTGTAGGCAATTACTACGGCACTCCCCTCGATTACGTCAATGAAACATTGGATGCCGGCCGCGACGTCTTTTTGGAAATCGAAGTGCAGGGAGCGGCCCAAATTCGGGAAAAAGTGCCTGAAGCTCTTTTCATCTTTTTAGCACCTCCGAGTTTATCGGAGTTGGAAAGACGATTAATAGAACGCGGTACCGAGTCGGAAGAAATCATTAAAAAGAGAATCGAAACAGCCAAAGAAGAACTTGAAATGATGAAGTTGTATGATTATGTTGTAGAAAATGATGAAATCCAAAAAGCATGTGAGAAAATAAATGCGATCATCACAGCGGAACATTGCCGCCGTGAACGGGTCGAAAAAAGATATTTATCCATGTTGAAAGGAGAATAAGATATGCTTTATCCATCGATCGATTTGCTTAAAGAAAAAGTGGATTCCAAATACTCATTGGTCAGTCTTGCCGCAAAACGTGCCCGTCAAATCCAGGAAACGGGAATTTTGAAGCTAAGCGAATATAAATCATTGAAACCGGTTGGCATGGCATTGGAAGAAGTGGCTGCCGGTGTGTTGCAAATGGAAATGCCGGATAAAAATAAAGTATATTCTGATGAACAATAGCTGAAAAAAAGAAAATGACTGAAACGACGAACAGCTCCCGGAGAAACATTCTTTGGGAGCTTATCCTTTGAAAGGGTGAAACTTTGATGAGCCGGAACATTTTACTTGGAGTATCAGGCGGTATCGCAGTATACAAAGCGGTTGCACTAGTCAGCAAATTGACTCAGGCGGGGTTTAACGTAAAAGTGATCATGACCGAATCGGCAATGAAATTTGTTACCCCGCTTTCGTTTCAAGTGATGTCCAAAAATGATGTATATATCGATACATTTGATGAAAAAGACCCGAGTGCCATTGCCCATATTGATTTGGCGGATTGGGCGGATTTGATCATTGTGGCCCCGGCCACAGCAAATATAATCGGGAAGCTCGCAAACGGAATCGCGGATGATATGTTGACGACGACCCTGCTTGCAGCCACATGTCCTGTTTGGATCGCTCCCGCAATGAACGTTCATATGTATGACCATCCTGCAGTGAAACGCAATATTGCACAGCTCATAGAAGACGGTTATGGCTTTATAGAACCCTCTGAAGGGTACCTAGCATGCGGATACGTCGGGAAGGGACGGTTGGAAGAGCCTGAGAAAATAACGGAATTGGTTGTCCGTTATTTTGAAAGCGAAGGGAACAAATGAAGATTGCAGAAGTGATTGTTGATGTATCCGCATATCCGGTCGACCGCCCGTTTGATTATTCCATTCCGGAAACAATGGAGGAACTTATTGAGTGCGGATGCCGGGTGAAAGTACCTTTTGGAAACCGTGACATTCTAGGTTTTGTTGTGGCAATAAAAAATGAAACGGAAGTGCCCCCCGATAAATTAAAGCCCATCTCTGTTTTGCTTGATATCGAGCCGGTGTTGACGGGCGAAATGCTGGAACTGGCGAAATGGATGAAACGGGAAACCATTTCCTATGAAATCGATTGTTTACAAGCCATGCTTCCATCGGCGTTGAGGGCAAAATACGAAAAAATGGTCATTTTGGAGACGGATGTAAAGAATTTGGAAGAACCGTTGCAACCGTTTTTCCAACATGCGACGAAAGTGGATTATAAAGAGTTTGAGAAAGATGGATTGCTCATCCCGCTGAAAAAAGCGTTAAAAATGCATTTGCTCTCAATCGAAAATGTCGTGAAACAAAAAGGGAAGATCAAAGAAGTCCGCAAAGTGAAGATTGCAGCGGACCAAAATCTTCTTCAAATGATTTATGAGGGACTTTCAAATCGTGCAAAAAAACAAAAGCAGCTTGTTTTATGGATGCAAAAACATGTGGGAGAAATCATGGAGCCGGAAGTGATCCATGAAGAAACAACATGTTCTCCCCAAGTGCTGCAAGCCGTTATTGAACTGGGAGCTGCAGAATACATTTTTGAGGAAGTGTATCGGAATCCATTTAAAAAAGATGTGGAGAAAACGGATTTTTTAACATTGACAGCGGAACAGGAAACGGCTTTAAAGGACATTTTGGATGCAATGGACAAAGGTTCTCCGGAAACCTTTTTATTGCATGGAGTGACAGGAAGCGGAAAAACGGAAGTGTATCTTCAAGCCATTCAACATTGCATCCAACAAGGAAAGGAAGCCATTGTCCTTGTACCGGAGATTTCACTTACGCCTCAAATCACCAACCGGTTCCGCTCAAGGTTCGGGGAGCAGGTTGCGGTCATGCATAGCGGTCTTTCCGTCGGCGAGAAGTACGATGAGTGGCGGAAAGTTCACCAACAAAAAGTAAAAGTGGTGGTCGGAGCCCGGTCCGCTGTCTTTGCGCCCTTTGAAAATGTCGGGCTGATCATTCTCGATGAAGAACATGAATCGTCTTACAAGCAGGAAGATTCGCCAAGATACCATGCCAGGGATGTGGCCATTTGGAGAGGCAAATTTCATCAATGCCCGGTCATTTTGGGCAGTGCCACGCCGAGTTTGGAATCCTATGCAAGGGCAAGGAAGAATGTCTATAAACTATTGACGTTAAAAGAGCGGGCTTTGAAGCAGCCGTTGCCATCCGTGGAAATCGTCGATATGCGGGAGGAATTGAAAAAGGGCAACCGCTCCATGTTTTCAGAGAAATTGGCTGACTCCATCCGCGATCGTTTGAAAAAGAAGGAACAAATTGTGCTGTTTTTAAATCGCAGGGGTTACTCCTCCTTTGTGTTGTGCCGGGATTGCGGAACGGTGATGCAATGTGAAAATTGCGATATTTCTTTGACGTATCACCGTTATAACGAGAAATTGAAATGCCACTATTGCGGTTATGAACAGCCTGTTCCAACCAATTGCCCCGAGTGCGGAAGTGAGCATATCCGATACTTTGGCACCGGTACTCAGAAAGTGGAGGAAGAATTGACAAAACTTTTTCCTGAAGCGCGCGTATTGCGGATGGATGTGGATACGACCAAACGGAAAGGCGCCCACGAAGCGATTTTGGAAGATTTCGGGGCCGAGAAAGCGGATATTTTACTTGGAACGCAAATGATTGCCAAAGGGTTGGATTTTCCGAACATCACCCTGGTAGGAGTCTTAAGTGCGGATACTTCCCTGCATTTGCCGGATTTTCGGGCAGCTGAACGGACTTTCCAGCTTCTGACCCAGGTGAGCGGCCGTGCAGGAAGAGCGGAAAAGCCTGGAGAGGTGATCATCCAATCCTATACGCCGGAACATTATGCAATTCAATTTGCGAAAGAACAACAATATGAACCTTTTTATAAAAAGGAAATGATGATGCGTCATGAAGCGGCCTATCCGCCATATTATTATATCGCCCTCATCCAAGTGTCCCATGAAGATGTTATGATGTCGGCGGAATACGCAAAAAGATGCGCCGACTATCTGCGGTCCAGTCTTTCTTTTGACGCTTCCATCATCGGTCCGACAACAGCCGGCATCGTCCGTCTGCAAAATAGATATCGCTATCAATGTCTGATAAAATACAAAATAGAGCCGAATTTAATTCCAACATTTTTACAATTAATGAAAATATATCGAACGGAATGGATCAAAAAAGGGATTGTTTTAACAATCGATTTGAATCCGACGATGATATAGATGGAAAGAGGTTACCCATGATCAGAGAAATCGTGAAACATCCAGCAAAAATATTGACGCAAGTCTGCGAAGAAGTGACAGAAATCAATGAGGAAATCATCACCTTATTGGATGACATGTACGAAACGATGGTTGAATATGACGGCATGGGCATTGCCGCTCCCCAAGTGAATGTCCCGCTTCGCATCGCCCTCGTCGAGTTGGGGGAAGAACGGACATTGATTGAAATGATCAACCCGACGGTCATTGAAACATCCGGTTCATCTGTGGACATTGAAGGGTGCTTAAGCTTTCCGGGGCTTTATGGGGAAGTGGAGAGACCTTCATACGTGAAAATTGAAGCCCATGACCGATACGGGCAAGTGTATCAGCTGGAAGCGATGGATTATGACGCCCGCTGCATTTTACACGAAATCGACCATTTGGATGGGATATTATTTGATTCGAAAATTACCCGGATCTATACGGAAGAAGAATTGGAAGAAATGTTTGAGGAGGAGGAAGAATAATTTATGACAAAAATCGTGTTTATGGGAACACCGGATTTTTCCGTGCCAATTTTGCGTATGCTACATGAAGAAGGATACGAAATTGCTGCAGTTGTTACCCAGCCGGACCGGCCTGTCGGAAGAAAGCGGGTACTCACTCCTCCTCCGGTAAAAGAAGAAGCCGTCCGTTTAGGCTTAAAAGTTCTTCAACCTGAAAAATTGAGGGGTTCTGAAGAATTGGAAGAAATTTTGCGCATCAATCCGGATTTAATTATTACCGCCGCCTTTGGACAAATCTTGCCAAAGGAATTATTGGAGGCTCCAAAACTGGGATGCATCAATGTGCATGCTTCACTGCTTCCGAAATACCGGGGCGGTGCGCCAATCCATCAAGCGGTCATCGATGGGGAAGAAAAAACAGGCGTAACGATCATGTATATGGCAGAAAAATTGGATGCGGGAGACATCATCTCCCAAAGGGAAATTCCAATTGAAGAAACGGACCATACAGGGATCCTGTTTGAAAAGTTAAGTTTATTGGGAAGAGATTTGTTGAAGGATACCCTTCCCGACATCATTGCCGGCACAAATGACCGCATCCCGCAAGATGAAAGCAAAGCGACTTTTGCTCACAATATTACGAGGGAACAAGAGCGGATCAATTGGTCAAAGAGTGCGCGGGAAATTTATAATCAAGTGCGCGGCCTTCATCCATGGCCTGTGGCATATACAACTTTTCACGGGGAAAACGTGAAAATCTGGTGGGCCAAAGTGGGCGACTCAAAAGCGGAAGGTCAACCAGGGGAAGTTGTCAAAATCGGAAAAGATCACTTCGAAGTGGCTACCGGAGAAGGAACCCTCGCAATTCTCGAATTACAACCTGCAGGTAAAAAGCGCATGTCAGCGGAAGATTATTTACGTGGCGTGGGTTCAAAATTGCAGATTGGAGATTTATTTGAATGAGGAAAAAGAAGAACAGTTTCATTTGGAATGGCAATGTCAGAGATGCAGCGCTCAGCATTTTGCTTTCAGTCGATCAGAATCAGGCATATTCCAACCTTTTATTGAATCAAACAATCAATAAATATCAGATCGAAGCGAAAAAAAGGGCTTTGCTCACGGAATTGACTTATGGAACGCTGCAATATAAATATACATTGGATTATTATTTGGAGCCCTTTATTCGCGGAAAAATCGATCCATGGGTTCGATGGCTGTTAAGATTATCCGTTTATCAAATCGTTTACTTGTCCAAGATCCCTGAACATGCCATTGTCAACGAAGCCGTGGAAATTGCGAAAAGAAGGGGACATAAAGGGATCGCTTCGATGGTGAATGGTATTTTACGATCCATTCTGAGAATGGGAATCCCTTCCCTTGATAAGATTAAAGACCCGATTGACCGTATCGCGATTGAAACGAGCCATCCACGATGGATTGTGGAAATGTTTGCCGAAATGTACGGACTGGAAACAACGATGGACATGCTAAAAGCTAATAATCTCCCACCAAAACAAACCGTTCGGGTCAATACATTGAAGGCTACGGTGGAAGAGGCGATCCAACTGTTGGCTGATGAAGACGTACAAGCCGTTCAAAGTAAAGTGATTCCACAATGCTTATATCTTTTAAGCGGACAAGCTGCGAGAACGGAGGCGTTCAAAAACGGCATCATTACGATTCAAGATGAAAGCTCCATGATGCCCTCCATCGCATTAAATCCGAAGCCGGGAGACAGAGTGCTGGACCTGTGTGCCGCTCCAGGGGGAAAAACGACACATTTGGCGGAAATCATGAAAAACGAAGGATCGATTCTCGCGACAGATATTCATCCCCATAAATTGGATTTGATTGGAGAAAATTGCGCGCGGCTTGGAATCACGATTGTTGACACTGCACCGATCGATGGAAGGAAAGCCGCGGAACTGTTGCAGCCCGAATCCTTCGATGCCATCCTTGTCGATGCGCCTTGCTCCGGATTGGGTGTAATCCGACGGAAGCCGGATATTAAATATACGAAAAGGGAAGAGGATTTCGACCGCTTGCATGAAATCCAAACGGAACTGCTTAATAACGCTGTCGCTTTGTTAAAGCCGGGCGGTAGACTGGTATACAGCACATGCACTGTCAATAAAAAAGAAAATGAAGAAACCGTTGAAGCCTTATTGGCGTCACACCCTGAGATGAAACTTGCACCGATTCAACATTTGCCGGTTTCATTGCTGGAAAAACAGCGGAACGGAATGCTTCAAGTGTTTCCTCAAGACTTTGGAAGCGACGGTTTCTTTGTTGCCCTATTCGAAAAAGCTGAATAAAAGGAGAATCCTAATCAAGAATGGATAACAATATTTTCAATGAACGTATTAATGAGTTGGTTGAGCAGGCGGAAACACCACAGAAACGAAAGAAAAAAGAAAAGCCCGATTTGAAAGAGTCCATTTATTCATTCACATTGGATGAATTGAAAGAGTGGCTGACGGATCAAGGAGAAAAACCGTTCCGTGCCGCCCAAATTTATGATTGGCTTTATAATAAGCGGGTAAAAACGTTCGATGATATGACGAATTTGCCAAAACCTCTGAGAGAAAAATTAAAAGAACAATTTGCCATGACAACCCTTTCAACAATTGTAAAGCAGGAATCAAAGGATGGAACGATTAAATTCCTGTTTCAATTGCAAGACGGCTACTCCATCGAAACCGTATTGATGCGTCATGATTATGGAAATTCCGTCTGTGTGACGACGCAGGTCGGTTGCCGTATCGGCTGTACCTTCTGCGCCTCTACATTGGGCGGATTAAAAAGACATTTGCTTCCGGGAGAAATCGTGGAGCAAGTGGTCAAAGTGCAGCAAGCTTTGGATGAAGCGGATGAAAGGGTGTCCCATGTAGTCGTGATGGGAATCGGTGAACCATTCGACAATTATGATGCATTGATGAAATTTTTGACTGTCATCAATCACGAGAAGGGTTTAAACATTGGAGCGCGTCATATCACCGTTTCTACCTCAGGCATAATACCAAAAATTTATCAGTTTGCCGATGAGGAACTGCAAATTAATTTCGCATTGTCCCTTCACGCGCCAAATCAGGAACTTCGGGAACGGTTAATGCCGATTGCCCGGGCTTACAAATTGGACAAATTGATGGAGGCTATCCGATATTATACGGAGAAAACCGGACGCCGCGTCACATTCGAATATGGACTGTTCGGTGGTGTCAACGATACAATCGAGCACGCGGAAGAATTGGCGAAACTCATCAAAGGCATTAAATGCCACGTCAATTTGATTCCGGTCAACTATGTGCCGGAGCGGAATTATGTACGCACTCCGAGAAATCAGATCTTTGCCTTTGAGAAGGCCTTGAAAAAGAATGGCATCAATGTAACGATCCGGAGGGAACACGGTTCGGATATTGATGCAGCGTGTGGACAATTACGGGCGAAAGAGAGAGTTCACGAGACGAGGTGACCATTGTGAAATTTACTGTGGAAAGTGATGTTGGGCGAAAAAGAGTCATCAATGAAGACAGGGCAGCTTTTTTGGAGCGCCCGGATTCATTGAAACTTGCGCTGCTCGCCGATGGAATGGGCGGTCATAACGCGGGTGACGTGGCAAGTGAAATGGCCATCCAGGAAATGACCAATTATTTTTTGCAAGTGGAGTTTCAAAATGCAAGTGTGGAAGAAAAGCGGAAATGGATGGAAGAATCCATTGCCAATATCAACAAAAAAATTTACGACTATTCGTTGGAAAATGAAAAATGCAGAGGCATGGGGACGACCTTTATTGCTGTGTTGATCGACAAAAACCACTGCCTGATCGGCCATATTGGCGATAGCCGGGTTTATCATTTCACTTCCAACAGCGTGGATCTGATTACGAGGGACCATTCATATGTCAATATTTTGGTGGACAGCGGTGAAATCAGTGAAGAAGAAGCCCAAAATCATCCTCAGAAAAATTTTATTGTAAAAGCTTTGGGGACGGAGCCAACAATTGAACCGGATTTTTACGAATTGACCTTAAAAGAATATTCCTATTTGCTCATTTGTTCAGACGGTTTGAGCAATAAAATATCAACGGATGAAATGGCGGCCATTATCACTTATCCAATGCCGATTTCCGAAAAAGGGCGGAAACTTGTCCAATTGGCCAATGACAGCGGAGGGGAAGACAATATCTCCCTTATCTTGCTGATGATGACGGAAGAGGAGGTGTAAAGTGTGCTTGAAGGAAAACGCATAAATGATCGCTATAAGGTAATCAAACTTATCGGCGGCGGTGGCATGAGCAATGTATATTTAGCTCACGACATGATTTTAAATCGGGATGTGGCAATCAAAGTATTGCGCTATGATTCGGCAAATGAAGAAGAAAGTATGCGCCGTTTTCATCGGGAGGCTTTATCTGCAACAAGTTTGACCCATCCGAATATTGTCAGCATTTATGACGTAGGCGAAGACGGGGATATGCACTATATTGTCATGGAGTATGTAAAAGGGAAAACGCTGAAGCAGTACATAAAAGAAAATGCTCCTCTTTCCCCTGCCAGAAGCGTCCAAATTATGAAGCAACTGGCGAGCGCAATCAGCCACGCCCATGAGAATCAAATCATACACCGTGACATCAAACCTCAGAATATCTTAATGGACGAAAACGGAAATGTGAAGATAACGGATTTTGGCATTGCGACCTCCCTTGCCGCGACCAGTTATACAAAAACAAATTCGGTGATGGGAACAGTCCATTATTTATCGCCGGAACAAGCACGCGGAGGCGTTGCGACGAAAAAATCCGATATTTATGCTCTAGGAATTGTTTTGTATGAGCTATTGACCGGAGAGGTGCCTTTTTCTGGGGAATCTCCAGTATCGATCGCCTTGAAGCACCTGCAGGCAGAGACACCTTCCGTCCGGGATTTTGACGCGTCGATTCCACAAAGTTTGGAAAATGTCATCTTGAAGGCGACAGCGAAAAATCCGGATCACCGTTATGCTTCTGTGGAAGAAATGGCGGCGGATTTGGAAACTGTATTGTCTCCCAGCAGGCGGAACGAACCGAAATTCCGTCCACCGATAGATAATGAAGAAACGAAAGCCATTCCGATTATCAAGGAGTCTTTGCCAATCGATGATATGGCTAAAACGAAAGAAATAAAGCCTGCCCTTTCTGAAAAAAATAAAATAACGAATAATGGGAAAGAAAAGGAAAATACGAAAAAACAAAAGGTCAAACAAAAGAAAAATAGAAAAAAACTGTGGACAATCATTGGAGGATCAGCTCTTCTTCTAATTATCCTGTTCATTGTTTTGATTAACTTGATTCTTCCGGATAAGGTGGAAATACCGGATGTTTCGAATATGGAAGTGGAAGAAGCCACTGACATATTAGAGAAAGCGGGATTTGAAATCGGTGAAATACGAGAAAAGAATTCCGATGAAGTGGAAGAAGGGTTGGTCATCGAAACGGACCCGAAAGCCGGATTGACAAGGGCGAAAGGCTCGAAAATCGACTTGATCGTATCGGTTGGCGATGAAGAGGTCGAAATGCAAGACTATGTCGGAAAACAATTGGATCAGGTGCTTTCCATTATTCGTGATAAATTCAAAGATGTAAATGTGGTCGAGGAATATTCCAATCAATCGGAAGGAACAATCATCAGCCAAGACCCTTCACCGGGCGAGGCGGTGGTTCCGGAAGATACGGTTATCACATTGACGGTGAGCAAAGGAAAACAAATCGGCACGGTGGCGGATTTGACTGGCTATAATCAGTCAGCCATGAGGGAATATGAGAAAAGTTCAGGCTATAAAATTAAAATTGTCGAAGAAGTCCATTCCGACAATATACCGGCTGGCAGCGTCGTTTCCCAGGATCCAAAGCCGAATACAAAATTGGAAATTGGGGAAACGATTAACGTTACCATTTCAAAAGGACCTAAACAAAAACTTGAAAAAGTCTATGTAAAAGATGTGGTGATCCCATATGATCATGCATTGACGGGACAACCGCAGAAAGTGAGAATTTTCATTCAGGATAAATCCAACAATATGTTGAAGCCTTATGATGAATTTACGATTACGGAAGATACGACATATCGTATTCAATTGGTGATTGAAGAAGGTTCTACAGCAGCATACCGAATCGAAAAAGATTCAATGGTCATTGAAGAAAAAACAATTCCATACGAGTGAGCAGATGAAGGAGGAATGGGATGCCTAATGGGCAAATTCGAAAGGCTTTAAGCGGATACTACTATGTATATGACGAAGGACAATTATTGCAATGCCGTGGACGAGGGGTTTTCCGGAAACGGGGGGAACAACCTCTCGTCGGCGACTTTGTCGAATACGCCAAAGAAAAAGAAGGTTCCGATGGGGTGATCACCAAAATCTTCCCCCGGAAGAATGCATTGATTCGGCCGCCAATTGCCAATGTGGATCAGGCATTGCTCGTTTTTTCCGTGAAAGAGCCGGATTTCAATCTGATTTTATTGGATCGGTTTTTGGTCGTATTGGAGTCCCATCAAGTGACGCCAATCATCTGCTTGACCAAAATGGATCTGCTTTTGGAAAATGAAAAAGAAGAAATCCAACAATATATAAAAATCTATCAAGAAATCGGGTATGAAGTGATAGATACTTATAAACACGATCCTAAGTTGCTTGAGAAACTTGAACCCTTTTTGGAAGGAAAAACAACGGTGTTGGCAGGGCAATCCGGTGTCGGAAAATCCACATTATTAAACACCTTGATTCCGGAGTTAAATTTAAAAACAGGGGAAATCTCCCAAACTTTGGGAAGAGGCAAACATACGACACGACATGTGGAATTGATTGAAGTGGCCGGTGGACTTGTGGCAGATACACCTGGATTCAGTTCATTCGACTTTGATCATATCGAAAAAGAAGACTTGCCAAGTTGTTTTCCTGAGTTCGAGAGAAAAAAAGATGAGTGTAAATTCCGTGGATGTCTCCATTTAAAAGAACCGAAATGTGCCATAAAAGAAGGTATGGAGTCCGGAGAGATCCAGGAATTCCGTTATGAGCATTATTTACAATTTTTACAAGAAATCATTGATCGAAAGCCGAGGTATTAGACATGATTAAAATTGCACCATCAATCTTATCAGCGGATTTTGCGAAATTGGGCGAAGAAGTAAAAGAAGTGGAAGAAGCGGGAGCTGACCTGATTCATATTGATGTGATGGATGGCCATTTCGTTCCAAACATTACAATGGGCCCGATTGTCGTACAGGCGTTGAGACCTTTGACCACATTGCCATTGGATGTGCATTTGATGATCGAAAATCCCGATCAATATATTGAAGCCTTCGCGAAAGCGGGAGCGGACTGGATTTCTGTGCATGTGGAAGCTTGTCCTCATTTGCACCGCACCATTCAATTAATCCGTTCTTTTGGTGTAAAACCGGGGGTTGTACTAAATCCCCACACGCCGATTGAAATGATCCAACATGTGTTGGGCGATGTGGATTTCGTCTTGTTGATGACGGTCAACCCTGGTTTTGGGGGACAAAAGTTTATCGAAAGCGTTGTGCCAAAAATTGAAGCTCTTTCCAACATGATAAAAGAAAAAGGGTTAAATGTGGAAATCGAAGTGGATGGGGGCATTACGGCAGAAACAATCGTGCCTTGTGCAAAAGCGGGGGCAACGATTTTCGTGGCCGGTTCAGCGATCTATAATCAAAAAGACCGGAAAGCCGCTTTGCAAGCAATAAAAACGAGTGGTGAGGCTGCAATTTGAACATGAGGAAAGTATTGATTTGCGCAGGCGGTCCAAAGTATGAATTATGCTCCTTTGACAGATTCAGAAATGACCATGATATCTATTATATCGGAGCGGATCGCGGCGCTCTCTATCTACTTGAAGAGGGAATCGTTCCCGATGAAGTGATCGGGGATTTTGACTCGTTGACAGAACAGGAATGGGAGAAGATTTGCAGGGAAGTAAAAAAAATCGAAAAACATCGCGCGGAAAAAGATGAAACCGACACGGATCTGGCGCTTGCCAAAGCCATCTCTTACAATCCAAATGAAATATTCATTACGGGGGTAACCGGCGGACGTCTGGACCACTTTGCAGCGGCCGTACGCTCCCTTTATCATATGAAATCACATTATCCGCACATCGAACATAAAATTATTAATAGACATAATGAAATCAGCATCCTGTTGCCGGGAAAGCATACGATCGTCAGAGATGAAAAGTACCGTTATCTTTCATTCTTCTCTTTTCAGCAAGCGGTGGAAAATGTGACATTGCGCGGCGTCAAGTATGAGACGACAAGCGAAAGAATCGAAGTGGGGTCGAGCCGGTTCACCAGCAATGAGCTAGTGGATGAGCAAGGTTATATCTCCTTTTCTTCAGGCATATGTTTAATGATAAGAAGCAGTGACTTATAAGGAGGTTTGATCGTGCGAGTTTATACTTTCCAATTGCCAAAGTTTTTAAGCAATCTTACCCGTTCCTGCATCAATTTATTTTCAGGCAGCAATAAAAAGAAAAAAAGAAAAGAATAATATGCGTTATGAAATCATTTCGTTTCATAATCATTCATTGGTTCGGAATATCACCCATCCGGTTTTGGGTGGTATTTTTTTGCAATAAAAAAGTGTAAGTAAAGTGCGCATCAGACGACTTTACTTACACTTTTATATGTGTTTTATTATACACGTTCTACTTTACCTGATTTTAAAGCGCGAGTAGAAACCCAAACACGTTTTGGTTTGCCATCAACTAAGATACGTACTTTTTGAAGGTTTGGTTTCCAAGTACGTTTGTTCGCGTTCATTGCGTGAGAACGTTTATTACCTGTACGAGTTTTACGACCAGTTACAACACATTTTTTTGGCATCTATATTCCCTCCTTACAGATCAATCTGAATAATTCCTCAGTGCGAGTATTCACATACCATAATAATTTAACATAGACAAACAATCTATGCAACTCTTTTCAGGAAAGGATTCAAGAAAAATTACTTTACAGCGGTGAAATAAAAATAAGGAAAAAGGAAAATCTAATCATTAGCCGGCAAAATTTCGCAAACATCGACAAAACTGGCTGGAAAAACGTGATGAACTGGACGATTCTCAACGTTATCTTTTATAATCAAATTTTGTGTAGTACAATTAATTTAGTTAAAATGAGCCAAGGAGGCAGTATCATGTCAATCGAAATCAGAAATGATTATGGCCAAATTGATATTTCCAATGATGTAATCGCTCAGATTGCGGGTGGAGCGGCGACTGAATGTTACGGTGTTGTAGGAATGGCGAGCAAACACCAAATTCGTGACGGTTTAACAGAAATATTGAGAAAAGAAAATTTTGCTAAAGGTGTCATTGTCCGCCAGGATGGGGAAGACCTGCACATCGATATGTATATTATTGTCAGCTACGGGACAAAAATCTCCGAAGTGGCTTATCAAGTCCAATCAAAAGTAAAATATACCATTAACAAGACATTAGGTTTGAACGTAAAATCCGTGAACATATTTGTTCAAGGCGTTCGAGTAATGAACGGTGAATAGAGGAGGATATTAATCAACATGAAGTTATTAGACGGAACAAAATTTGCGGAGATGGTCCAAATGGGGTCGCACCATCTGACTCAGAATGCAGATTTTGTAGATTCATTAAACGTATTTCCTGTGCCGGATGGCGATACAGGGACCAATATGAATTTATCGATGATCTCCGGGGCAAAAGAAACGCAGGCAAATGCCCAAAATCATATCGGCAAAACCGCTCAAAGCTTGGCAAAAGGATTATTGATGGGAGCCCGTGGAAATTCAGGGGTGATTTTATCCCAATTATTCCGTGGTTTCGGAAAATATTTGGAAAAAGAAAGCGAAATTAATGCAAAACAATTCGCACAAGCCTTTCAAGCTGGAGTGGACGCGGCCTACAAAGCGGTAATGAAGCCTGTGGAAGGAACGATTTTAACTGTTGCCCGCGAAGCGGCTGCCAAAGGTGTGGAAACGGCAGAGCATGAAGACAATATTGTGAAAGTAATGGAAGCGATTGTAGAAGAAGCTAAAAACTCCTTGCAGCGCACGCCGGATTTGCTTCCTGTGTTAAAAGAAGTAGGGGTTGTGGACAGCGGCGGGCAAGGCCTTGTCATCATTTATGAAGGTTTCTTGGCATCTCTAAAAGGGGAAGCGCTGCCACAAAAATCGAAAGTTGATAATTTGGAAGAATTGGTGAATGCAGAACACCATCGGGCCCAGGAATTCATGAGCACGGAAGACATCAAATTCGGCTATTGCACTGAAATCATGGTCCGGTTTGAACCGGAGAAAGAGCCGTTTGATGAAGGAAAGTTCCGGGAAGATTTGAGCAAACTGGGAGACTCTTTGCTCGTTGTTTCAGATGATGAAATCGTAAAAGTACATATTCATACTGAAACACCTGGAGTTGTTCTGAATGAAGGGCAAAGATATGGAAGCTTAATCAAGATTAAAGTGGACAATATGAGAGAACAGCATTCAGCGATTGTTAATAAGGAGAAGACTGAAAGCCGGCCAAAGGAAAAACATCCGTACGCCGTTGTGACGGTGGCGATGGGTGAGGGAATCAGCGACATGCTGAAGAGCATCGGAGCGTCTTATGTGATTGAAGGCGGCCAAACGATGAACCCTTCCACAGAAGACATTGTAAAAGCGGTAAAAGAAATCGGTGCGGAAAAGGTATTAATTTTGCCTAACAATAAAAATATTATCATGGCTGCTGAACAAGCGGTGGAATTATTGGACATTGAAGCCGCTGTGGTGCCGTCAAAAACGATTCCACAAGGGATGGCGGCAATTCTCGCATTCAATCCAGAAGCATCCGTTGAAGAAAATAAAGAAGCGATGACAGAAGCGATGGCGGGTGTGAAAACAGGTCAGATCACTTGTGCCGTACGGGATACAACCATTGATGGTGTAGAAATTCATAAAGATGATTATATGGCGCTTGCCGATGGAAAAATCATCGACTCTACATCCAATATGCTGGATGCCGCCCGGAATTTATTGTCCCAGCTCGTTGAAGATGATACGGAAATCGTAACGATGATTTACGGTGAAGGAGTATCGGAGGAGGACGTCAACGCCATTGTTGGATTCGTTGAGGAACAATATCCGGATGTGGAATTGGAAATCATTGATGGAAAACAAGCGTTATATCCGTTTATCTTCTCTGTAGAATAAAAAGCGTCTCTAGCAGGGACGTTTTTTTATTTTGACGTAAACCTTCAAACCGGATAAGGAATTTATTATTTTGATAGAAATTGACCGTTCATGTTACACTGAATTCAAACAAAGAAAAGCTGCGAACATTTGGAGCGTGAAGTGGTTTTGGGACAAATTGAATTGGAACCCGTTACAAATATAAAAGGTGTGGGATCGGAAACCGCTGAAATATTGAAAGAAATGGGGATTCACCATTTGCGGGATCTGCTCATGTATTTTCCATTCCGTTATGAAGATTTTCGAATAAAAGATTTGGTTGAAACCCCCCATAACGAACAAGTGACGATCGAAGCAAGAGTGGAAAGTCAGCCTCTCGTCTTTTTTATGGGACGCAACAAGTCAAGACTGCAAGTGAGCGTATTGGCTGGACGGCATATTGTTAAAGTGGTTTTCTTTAACCAACATTATTTGAAGGACCGGCTGACACCCGGAACGATCATTACCGTATCCGGAAAATGGGATCGGGGTCGGCAAACGATTACCGCATCCAGCGTGAGATTCGGACCGAAAGAGAACGGCCAAGATTTTGAACCCGTCTACCGGTTGAGAGGCAATTTGCATCAAAACCGGTTCCGCAAGTTTATGAGGCAGGCGCTTGATCTGTCAAAAGATCAATTGGTTGAAAATCTGCCAAAAGGTTTGAGAGAACAATATAAACTTTTGGCCATTGATGAGGCGCTGGAAGGGATTCATTTTCCGAGAAGTGCAGATCATTTGAAACAAGCCCGCAGACGATTTGTATACGAAGAACTCCTGATGTTCCAACTGCGTATTCAGGCATTGCGGAAAACAAGAAAAGAACAGGAAAAAGGGATTGCCATCCAATATGACTTGCAGAAATTGAAGGAATTTATAAGCCAGATCCCTTTCGAATTGACGAATGCCCAAAAACGGGTCGTCAATGAAATTTGCCGGGATCTAAAGTCCCCTTATCGTATGAACCGCCTTTTGCAAGGGGATGTCGGTTCCGGTAAAACAATCGTTGCCGCAATCGCCCTTTATGCTTGTGTGACTGCCGGTTACCAAGGGGCTTTGATGGCTCCTACGGAAATTTTGGCTGAGCAGCATTTTGCATCCCTTCAAAGTTTATATCAACCGATGGGAGTGAACATTGCGCTGCTTACAGGCTCCACAAAGACGAAGGAACGGAAGCGGATTTTGGAGCAGTTGGAAAAGGGCGAAATTCAAGTGATTATTGGAACCCATGCCCTCATTCAGCCGGATGTGACCTTCCATCAATTAGGATTTGTCATTACCGATGAGCAGCACCGCTTTGGGGTGGAACAGCGGAGAATATTGCGCGATAAAGGGATGCATCCGGATGTGCTCTTTATGACGGCCACGCCAATTCCGAGGACGCTTGCGATTACAGCCTTTGGGGAAATGGATGTTTCCGTCATCGATGAAATGCCTTCGGGACGCAAGCAGATTGAAACCCATTGGATGAAAAAAGAGCAGCTGAATGCGTGCTTGACGAAGATGGAAATGGAGCTGAAAAAAGGCCGCCAAGCCTATGTGATTTGCCCGCTGATCGAAGAGTCCGAAAAGATTGATGTGCAAAATGCGGTGGAAGTTTATGAACAATTAAGAACGATTTTTGGCGGACGCTACGAAGTGGGCCTTATGCATGGCCGGCTTCCTTCAGATGAAAAAGATCATGTGATGCGGGCGTTTAAAGATGGAAAAATCCATGTGCTTGTTTCCACAACGGTCGTTGAGGTGGGGGTGAACGTGCCGAATGCGAGCTTCATGTTGATTTATGATGCGGACCGGTTTGGGCTTGCCCAGCTTCACCAGTTGCGCGGCCGGGTTGGGCGCGGAAATTATCAATCCTATTGCGTGTTGCTTGCAAATCCCAAATCCGAAGAAGGAATCGAACGGATGAAAAGCATGACCGAAATCACGGACGGTTTCCGATTGGCCGAAAAGGATTTGGAATTGCGTGGCCCTGGGGATTTCTTCGGTAAACGGCAAAGCGGCTTGCCAGAGTTTAAGCTGGCAGATTTGGTGCATGATTACCGCGTGTTGGAAGTGGCCCGCAATGATGCGGCAAAACTCGTCTATGACGAGCGCTTCTGGCTGGAAGATGAATATGAGCATTTACGAAAAATGTTGGAAGCATCCGGGGCATTAAGCGGAGAAAGAATCGATTAAGTGCAAACCTCTCCATTCAATTGCCTAAATTAAGCGGAACTGCGTTGGCGGATGGAATTAAATTCAATGGGAGAACGTAACAATTCGTTGTTGCGTTCTTTTTTATGGAAATGTATACTGGTGTTAGTACCAAGTGCTAATATGGGATAGGAAGTAGGTGGCGAATGTTGATGAAAAAATCGAAGAAAGAGCGGCAACAGTTACTGTTAGAAACGATTGAGGAAAATCCATTCGTCACGGATGAACAATTGGCTGCGAAATTTGGCGTGAGCGTTCAGACGATTCGCCTTGATCGGATGGAACTTTCGATTCCGGAACTGAGAGAACGGATTAAAGATGTCGCAGAAAGAAATCTTGAAAACGAAGTAAAATCGTTGCCTATTGATGAAGTGATAGGTGAAATCATCGATATCGAACTGGATAAAAGGGCGATATCCATTTTTGATGTAAAAAAAGAACATGTCTTTCAAAGAAATGGCATCGCACGGGGGCATCATTTGTTTGCCCAGGCAAACTCCCTTTGCGTTGCAGTGATCGATGATGAACTCGCATTGACGGTCCGGGCAAATGTGGTATTCTTAAAACCTGTTCGTGCAGGAGATCGTGTTGTTACGAAAGCCATTGTCCGAGAAACCAATAAAGAAAAAAACCGAACGTATATCGATGTCATCTCAACGGTAAATAATGAACCTGTGTTTAAAGGCGAATTCGAAATGTATCGCACGAAAGGTGAAGGTGAACAAAATGAAAATCGCAATTGACGGTATGGGTGGGGACCATGCACCGAAAGCCATAGTAGAAGGCGTCAATGAGGCATTAAAAGATTTCCCCAATATTGAAATACAACTATATGGAAAAAAAGAAGAGTTGGAGAAATATATTGTACAAAACGAGCGGGTGGAAATCATTCACTGTGAAGAGGTGATCACAGGCGACGATGAGCCGGTCCGTTCCGTCCGCCGGAAAAAAGATTCATCCATGACACGGATGTTGGAAGCTGTACATGAAGGGAAAGCGGATGCCTGCATTTCTGCAGGAAATACAGGGGCGTATATGTCCGGCGGATTGTTTAAAGTTGGCCGCATTGATGGCGTGTTAAGACCGGCCCTTGCAACAACGCTGCCGACAATCGATGGCAAGGGATTTTTAATGCTGGATTTAGGCGCCAATGCGGAAGCGAAACCTGAAAATCTTGTCCAATTTGCCATCATGGGAAATATCTATGCCAAAAAGGTGAGAGGCATCGAGAAACCCCGTGTCGGGTTGTTGAATATCGGAACGGAAGAACACAAAGGAAATGAATTGACCAAATCGGTATATGAGAAATTGCAACAAGCGGATTTGCATTTCGTCGGCAACGTGGAAGCCCGCGATTTGCTTGATGGAGTTGCGGATGTCGTTGTAACGGATGGTTTTACCGGCAATATGGTGTTAAAGTCCATCGAAGGCACGGCAGGAGCGTTAATGAAGATGATAAAAGATGTGTTCATGGCTTCTGCCAAAGGGAAACTGGCTGCATTGCTCGTGAAAAATGAATTGAAAGGGTTAAAAAATAAACTGGATTATTCCGAACATGGCGGCGCATTGCTGTTCGGTCTGCAGGCCCCAGTTGTAAAAGCCCATGGTTCCTCTGACTCGAGAGCGATTTACAATACAATCCGTCAAGCGGCGACGATGGTCGAACATGACATTGTCAACGTCATGAAGCAAGCGATATTGGAAAGTCAAAAAGAACAAGAGTAAAGGAGACGGCAAATGTCAAAAATAGCATTTATTTTTCCAGGACAAGGCTCCCAAAAGGTGGGAATGGGGGCGGAACTTGTAGCGAATGATGAAGCGTGCAAAGCTTTTTATGATCGTGCGGATCAAGCTTTGAATTTTAAACTGTCCAAATATATGCTGGAAGGTCCGCAAGAAGAATTGACTTTAACGTATCATGCGCAACCGGCCCTTTTGACAACCGGCGTCATGATTGCATCCAAGTTGATCGAAGCGGGAATCACTCCTGACTATACGGCCGGACATTCTTTAGGGGAATATGGTTCTTTCGTCATCGCTGAATCCCTTTCCTTTGAAGATGCGGTCAAAATCGTTCATAAGCGCGGCCTTTATATGAATGAAGCGGTGCCGGCGGGGCTTGGTGCCATGGCGGCCATATTAGGGATGGAAGAAGAGCCGTTAAAAGGAGTTTGCGCTGAAATCACCGAAGGCGGGGATTTGGTTCAGCTTGCCAACTTGAATTGCCCAGGTCAAATCGTAATTTCCGGTACAAAAGAAGGGGTGGAAAAGGCTTCCCAATTAGCGAAAGAACGTGGAGCGAAAAGAGCGATTCCACTCGATGTGAGCGGTCCTTTCCATTGCGAATTGATGAAACCTGCCGCTGTTCAACTGGAAAAAGAAATTGAACAAGTGGCCATTTCCCAGCCGAAAATTCCAATCATCAACAATGTACATGCTGAAATTCTGGAAGATGTGGAATCCATTAAAAAAGAAATGGTGGAACAAGTATATAGCCCGGTGCAATGGGAACGGGATGTCCGCAAAATGTTGGAATTGGGTGTAACGACATTTATCGAATGCGGCCCGGGAAAAGTGCTCTCCGGCCTTGTTCGTAAAATCGACCGCTCAGCGAAAACCTATTGTGTCTATGATGAAGCAACTTTTGAGGAAGTTGTGAAGGAATTAAAGGGGTGAAAAATATGGGAAAATTAGAAGGAAAAACAGCAGTGGTGACAGGAGCTTCCAGAGGAATCGGACGAGCGATCGCTTTGGAGCTGGCAAAAGAAGGGGCCAATGTGGTCGTTAACTACGGCGGAAGCAAAGAAAAAGCGGAAGAAGTGGTGGAAGAAATTTTAAAAATGGGTCAAAAAGCCATTGCCGTCCAGGCAAATGTTGCGGATAATGAATCCGTACAAAACTTGATGAAAACGGCATTGGATGAATTTGGATCCATCGATATCCTCGTCAACAATGCCGGAATTACCCGGGATAATTTGTTGATGCGCATGAAAGAAGATGAATGGGATGACGTCATTGAGACGAATTTGAAGGGCGTATTCCTTTGCACAAAAGCGGTTACACGTCAAATGATGAAACAGCGTTCCGGCCGCATCATCAACATCGCCTCTGTTGTAGGTGTAACCGGTAATGCCGGACAAGCCAATTATACGGCTGCCAAAGCCGGTGTGATCGGATTGACAAAAACGACGGCAAGAGAATTGGCATCCAGAAATATTTTAGTCAATGCCGTAGCGCCGGGATTCATCACAACGGAAATGACCGACGCTCTTCCGGAAGATGTGAAAAACACCATGCTTACTCAAATTCCACTCGGAAAATTCGGTCAGCCTGAACATGTGGCAAAAGCCGTCGTATTTTTGGCTTCCGAAGATGCCGAATATATTACCGGCCAGGTTCTCCATGTCGATGGCGGCATCGCAATGTAATCCAAAAGTGAACTGCTTTCCTTTAACATAAATTAGAGGTTTTCACCTTCGTAGAACGAATTTCTCTATGAACAGGAAACACTTTCTTGTATACTATTGAAGGGAGGTGACCGAAGTGAGCACAGTATTAGAACGTGTAACAAAAGTAATCGTTGACCGTCTTGGCGTTGACGAAAGCGAAGTAACGGAAGAAGCATCTTTCCGCGAAGATTTAGGTGCTGATTCATTAGACGTTGTTGAATTAGTAATGGAATTGGAAGATGAATTCGATATGGAAATCTCTGATGAAGATGCAGAAAAAATCGTAACTGTTGGAGATGCAGTTAAGTATATTGAAAGTAAATTAAACTAATCTCAAAGAGGCACATCCCGCGCGTACGTGGTTGATGGGTGCCTCTTTTCATTGCTTAAAATCTTATGAAGAAAATACTAAATGTGTAGTCATTTTGGGTTATAATAAAAATAATGCATTTGAAATGCACAAAAACCACTTTTTATATTTATTCGATGTGAAGATATGGGGATAAACCTTTTGTCCTCATATCTTTACTACTTCGAATAAGTAACATTTACGACATAAACGGATAGGAAGGCAGATTATTCATGACAATCAAAAGAAAAGGAAATCAACAAAAAAATGGTGTATATCCTGAACAAGTGAAACAACAATTCGAAGAGTTGCAAGAACAATTAAATATCTCTTTTCACAATAAAAATTTGTTATATCAGGCATTTACCCATTCATCCTATGTGAATGAGCATCGCAAAAAACATTTTGCCGATAATGAACGTTTGGAATTTTTAGGAGATGCGGTCCTTGAACTTTCCATATCAAAATATTTATTCGAACGTTATCCGCATATGAGCGAAGGGGAATTGACGAAACTTCGGGCATCCATCGTTTGCGAGCCTTCCCTGGTCATCTTCGCCAATGAATTGAATTTTGGAAAGTACGTTCTTTTAGGAAAAGGAGAAGAATTGACAGGTGGAAGAGAACGCCCCGCACTCCTTGCCGATGTGTTTGAATCCTTTATCGGCGCCCTTTATTTGGATCAGGGGCTTGATAAAGTCTTTCAATTTTTGGAAAGAGTCGTGTTCCCGAAAGTGGAAGTCGGTGCTTTTTCGCATGTGATGGATTTTAAAAGTCAACTCCAGGAAATGGTGCAACAATCCAATACCGGCGTTCTGCATTATGAAATTATCGATGAAAGAGGACCGGCCCATAATCGGACATTTGTATCCCGGGTGCTATTAAACGATCAGGAACTTGGCATCGGTCGCGGAAAATCGAAAAAAGAGGCTGAACAACAGGCTGCTCAAAATGCAATGGTTGCATTAAATCAGTCCTTGCACAAGGAGGAATAACATGTTCCTTAAACGGCTTGAAGTAGTAGGTTTCAAATCTTTCGCGGATCGAATCGGCATCGATTTTGTCCCGGGCGTGACGGCCGTTGTCGGTCCGAATGGAAGCGGAAAGAGCAATGTGACCGATGCGATCCGGTGGGTTTTGGGGGAACAATCGGCAAAAAGTTTGCGCGGCTCGAAGATGGAAGATGTGATTTTTGCCGGTAGCGCTTCCAGAAAACCTTTGAACTTTGCGGAGGTTACATTAATTTTAAACAATGAAGATGAAAAAGTCGGTATTCCATTTTCAGAAATCAGTGTAACTAGACGGGTGTACCGCTCAGGAGAAAGCGAATATTTGCTGAACAACCAGCACTGCCGCTTGAAAGACATTACGGATTTATTCATGGATTCCGGATTGGGGAAAGAAGCGTTTTCAATTATTTCCCAAGGCCGTGTGGATGAAATTTTAAACAGCAAACCGGACGACCGTCGAATCATTTTTGAAGAAGCGGCGGGTATTTTAAAATATAAACTGCGAAAGAAAAAGGCAGAACAAAAATTGTTGGAGACCGATGATAATTTAAATCGGGTACTGGACATATTACATGAACTGGATAGCCGCTTGGAACCATTAAAAATTCAAAGTTCCACTGTAAAAGATTATCTTCGCATGACGGAAGAATTGAGGGAATTGGACATTTCTCTCATTGTCCATGATTTGAAACAATATCATGACGAGTTGTCCGCTGTAATGGAAGACCATGATCAGCTGGAACGCGAGGAGCGGAAGAAGGCATCTGAAATTGCAGAACTGCAAATAAAAGTGGATAATCTCCGTGCAACCATTCAACACATTGATTCATCCATTGACGAAATGCAAGAACATTTGGTTGAAGCCAGTGCGGAAGTGGAACGCTGGGAAGGCCGAAAAGCCCTTGTGCAGGAAAAGCGTTCCAATGCGGAAAAGCAGTTCCAACAGTTGCAGCAATCGCTGAAAGAAGCGGAAGCGGAAGAGAAGGAACTGGCAAACAATGAGGAAGAAAACAAGAAATTGTTTGCAATGAAGAAAAATGAAATCCAGCAATTGAAAGCCGTAATCAAACAAATCGATATGTCTCTCAACAGTTCGGTTTCCCAATTGGAACAACAAATAGAAGAGCAAAAAAATCTCTATATCGATTTGTTAAACGAAGAAGCGACGGCGAAGAATGAACTGAAACATATAGAACAACAACTGGCGCAATATGAAGAAACGGAAGAACGGATAAATGACCGCTCGGAAGAAATGTTGAAAAAGTTGGCGCAAGTGTCCAGCGAAAAAAACGGGATTGCGGAGAAGCTGGAAAAACTTAAAAATAAATTGGGCGAAGTATTGGAGCAATACGAACAATTGCAACGTCAACTCAAAGCCGCCACTTCTTCTTATGACGAAAAACAACAAATGCTGTATAAAGCGTATCAGCATCAACAACAATTGAAGTCCAGAAAAGAAGCGATCGAAGAATTGGAATCGGACTATTCCGGCTTCGCTCATGGTGTGAAGGAGATATTGCTTGCAAGAGAGCGTGGAGAATTATCGGGAATTGAAGGCGCCGTTGCAGAACTGTTGAAAGTGGAAGGAAAATATTCCAAAGCGATCGAAACGGCTTTGGGGGCAGCCACCCAACATATCGTCACAAAAACGGAACAGGATGCCCAAAAAGCCATTGGTTGGTTAAAAGCGAAAAAAGCCGGCCGTGCCACTTTCCTCCCAAAAAACGTCATGAAATCCCGGAAGCTGTCCCCTTCCCAAATCGGGCAAGCGTTGAATCACCCGGCATTCATTAGACTCGCCCATGAATTAGTTGGATTTGATGAGCAAAACCGCAATATTGCGGAATACTTGCTCGGCAACGTCCTCGTTGCGGAAAACCTTGAAGGGGCAAGTCAGATTGCCAAATTATGCGGTTATAAATACCGGGTGGTGACGTTGGACGGAGATATCGTCAATGCCGGCGGTTCGCTGACAGGCGGTTCCATGAAGCAACAAAATTCATTGTTTACTAGAAAAGCGGAATTGGAGCAGCTGAAGGCCCATTTAGCCCAAATGGAACAATCCATTTCCCAGGCGGAGAAAACACTTGCAAGAGAAAAAGAATCGTTGACAAACTTGCAAGGACAAGCGGAAATGTTAAAAATGCAATCCGAACAATACCGCCAAGAAGAGATGGAGTTGCATTCCAAATATGTTGAACTGGAATTGGAAGAGAAAAACTTAAAAACTACTGTTAGTTTAGCTTCTTCCGAAAAAAATACGGCTTCTTCCAGAAGGGAAGCGTTATTGAAGCAAAAGAGCCAAGTTGAAGAACGCCTTCTCCAATTAAGACGGGAATTGCAGCAAGTGAACGGGAAAGTGGAGCAACTATCAAAGGCGAAAGCAAAAAGCGAAACGGAAAAGGATCTGCTCCGCGAAGAGTCGGCGAAAAAACGTTCAGAGCTTGCGGTATTGCAGGAACAATTGAATCAACTCCAGATTCAAACGGCGGACATTGAGTTGAAACGCTCAAAACTTCTACAACAAATCGACACTATTTCCCGAGAAATTGAATGGATTCAAAATGAGCAGGAAAACGAACTGACGGAAGAAGAAATAACAAAGGCGATTCAAGAATGGATCGAAAAACGGGAACAGTGTTCCTCAACGATTCAGGAAAAAAGGCGGACTCGCATTGACTGTCAGCAGCAACTTGCTCAATTGGATGAACAATTAAAAGAATTGCAAAGAGTTCACAAAGGCTATTTGGAACAATTGCGTTCGATGGATGTGAAGAAAAGCCGCATTGAATTTGAAATCAACCGGCTGAACAATCTTCTGGAAGAACAGTATGAGATTGATTTTGAAGAAGCAAAAAATGAAGCGGTTGAAATGGAAGATGTGGAACACATCCGAAAAAAAGTGAAACTGTTGAAACTCTCCATTGAAGAATTGGGTCCGGTCAATTTAACCGCGATTGAAGAATATGAGCGGGTATTGGAACGGCATACCTTTTTAACGGAACAACGGAATGATTTAATTGAGGCGCAAAACACTCTCAATGAAACGATCCGGGAAATGGATGAAGAAATGGCGACCCGCTTTAAAGAGTCCTTTGATAAGATTCAGCAACAATTCCGGGAAGTGTTCCGGGAATTGTTTGGCGGAGGCCATGCCGATTTGATTTTATTGGACCCTGACAACTTATTGGAAACAGGAATAGAAATTGTCGCCCAACCGCCAGGAAAAAAACTGCAGAGCCTGAGCTTGCTTTCCGGTGGGGAACGGGCTTTGACGGCAATCGCCCTGCTATTTGCCATTTTGAATTCCCGGCCGGTTCCATTTGTCATCTTGGACGAGGTGGAAGCGGCGCTGGACGAAGTAAACGTTGAGCGATATAGCCGATATTTAAGAAAATTGAGCCGGGACACGCAATTTATCGTCATCACCCATCGAAAAGGAACGATGGAAGGAGCCGATGTGTTGTATGGGATTACGATGCAGGAATCCGGCGTGTCAAAACTGGTTTCGGTGAAATTGGAAGATGAAGCAGTACTTGTTGGACAAAGGAGCGAATAAACATGAGCTTTTTTAAACGATTAAAGGAAAAACTAAGCGGTAAAACGGAAGAACAAATACAGCAAGAAACGGTTGAGGAATCAACTGAACAAAATGAGGTTGAAGATGCAGGGCAAGTTATAGAAGAAGAGCCGGCCGGCACAGAAAAAGAAACTGCCCTTGAGGAAACTCAACAGGATGAAGAAATAGCCGGGGAAGAAAAAGAAGAAACGGTGGAGGCGGAAGAAGAAAAGAAACCATCCGCTTGGTCCATTACGCAAAAATTCAAAATGGGTCTTGCAAAAACCCGTGACACGTTCACTTCCAAAGTGAACGATTTAATCGCCCGCTATCGGAAAGTGGATGAAGAGTTTTTTGAAGAGCTGGAAGAAATATTGCTGCAAGCGGATGTCGGATTTGAAACAGTCATGGAGTTGATGGATGAACTTCGCTTTGAAGTGCAGCGCAAAAATATAAAAGATACGGATGGCATTTATGAAATTATTTGCGAAAAATTGGTGGAAATCTATGAACAAGGCGAGGAAGGCATTTCTGAACTGAACTTGCAGCCGGATGGCGAGCTGACGGTCATCTTATTTGTAGGGGTAAATGGTGTTGGGAAAACGACAACAATCGGGAAGCTTGCCCACCGTTTGAAAAAACAAGGGAAAACCGTCATGCTGGCGGCAGGCGATACGTTCCGTGCCGGCGCCATTGAGCAGCTTCAAATTTGGGGAGACCGGGTAGGATGTGAAGTGATCAAACAATCTGAAGGGTCCGACCCTGCTGCGGTCATCTATGATGCCATCAATGCGGCGAAAAAACGCGGTGTAGATGTTTTGATTTGCGATACGGCGGGACGTTTGCAAAATAAAGTGAATTTGATGAAGGAACTGGAAAAAATCCATCGCGTCATTTCCCGTGAAATTCCCAATGCCCCGCATGAAGTGCTTCTTGCCCTTGATGCGACGACCGGCCAAAATGCCTTGATCCAGGCCCAAACTTTCAAAGAAGCAACAAATGTGACGGGAATTGTATTGACAAAACTGGACGGTACAGCAAAAGGCGGTATCGTGTTGGCCATCCGAAACAAACTCAATATTCCGGTGAAATTTGTTGGTTTGGGTGAAAAAATCGACGACTTGCAGCCATTTGATGCGGAACGCTATGTATATGGACTGTTTGCCGATTCATTGGATAAAGAATTGAATAAAGCGGAATAATGGAAAAATGAAAAATTATCACCCACATATACTGGGTGATAATTTTTTTGCTTCATTGGTATTTGGCTTGGGCGGACTGCCCTATGATTGACAAATTCTTGAAAATGTTGTCTTGTTAAAGGAATTTTACTTGACACGTATATTCAAAATCGATATGATACAATAGAAAAACTATGATTGGAGAGACATTCGATGTTACTTGAAAAAACGACGCGGATGAATTTTCTCTTCGACTTTTATCAAGCCTTGTTAACGGATAAACAGCGCGCATACATGGAGCTTTATTATTTGGATGATCTTTCCTTGGGGGAAATTGCAGAAAGTTACAAAGTCTCACGACAAGCTGTATACGATAACATCCGCCGCACGGAGGCAATGCTTGAAGAATATGAAGATAAACTGAAATTATTCGAAAAGTTTCAAAAGCGTCAGGAAACGATTGAAAAGCTGGTTGCCGCAATACAAGAGAAAGCGCCTGTGGAAGAACAATTACAATTAATCGATCAATTAAAAGAAACGGATTAGGAGGCGAAAAGTTTGGCATTTGAAGGATTATCAGAGCGACTCCAAAGCACAATCCAGAAAATCAAAGGCAAAGGAAAAGTGACCGAAGCGGACGTAAAACAGATGATGCGGGAAGTGCGTCTCGCTTTGATCGAAGCCGACGTCAACTTAAAAGTGGTGAAAGACTTCGTCAAACGGGTTAGCGAGCGGGCAGTCGGCTCAGAAGTGATGAAAAGTTTAACACCCGGCCAACAAGTCATCAAGATTGTAAAAGATGAATTGACGGAATTGATGGGTGGGGAACATAGTCAAATCAAATTTAATCCAAAGCCTCCAACGGTCATTATGATGGTCGGCTTGCAAGGTGCAGGTAAAACGACGACGACTGGGAAATTGGCGAATCTTTTAAGAAAAAAATATAATCGGAAACCGCTTCTTGTTGCTGCTGACGTTTATCGTCCAGCCGCCATCCAACAATTGGAAACCTTAGGGAAACAGCTTTCCATTCCGGTGTTTTCCCTTGGGGCGGATGTTTCACCTGTAAAGATTGCGGAAGAAGCCATCGAACACGCGAAAAAAGAACATTTTGACGTGGTCATTATCGATACAGCGGGTCGATTACATATCGATGAAGAATTGATGGAAGAATTGAAAAATATCCGCGCAATCAAAGAACCGGATGAAGTATTTTTGGTTGTTGATGCGATGACCGGTCAAGATGCGGTGAATGTTGCGCAAAGCTTCAATGAAACAATCGGAATCACGGGCGTCATTTTGACAAAATTGGACGGCGATACCCGCGGTGGTGCGGCGCTTTCCATCCGTGCCGTGACTGAGAAGCCGATCAAATTCGTCGGTATGGGCGAAAAAATGGACGCTTTGGAACCATTCCACCCGGAACGGATGGCATCCAGAATTTTGGGAATGGGTGACGTCCTGTCATTGATTGAAAAAGCCCAGGCCAATGTGGATATGGAGAAAGCGAAAGAGCTGGAGGAAAAATTCAAAACCCAAACCTTCACCTTTGATGATTTTGTGGAACAACTCAAAGCTGTCCGGAAGATGGGACCATTGGAAGATTTGTTCAAAATGCTTCCGGGATTCAATAAAATTAAAGGTTTAAACAATATTCAAATCGATGAAAAGCAAATCGACCGTCTTGAGGCGATTGTGTATTCCATGACACCGCAGGAAAGAGAGCATCCGGAAATCATCAATGCGAGCCGGAAAAAACGGATCGCCAAAGGTTCCGGTACATCCATTCAAGACGTCAACCGGTTGCTGAAACAATTTGAAGATATGAAGAAAATGATGAAACAAATGACGGGCATGGCGCAGGGAAAAGGCAAGAAAAAAATGAAAATTCCTGGCCTCGATTCATTTTTTAAGTTTTAATAAAAGAAATAATGAACTGTTAAGAAAAAACACTTTACAAACAAATGAAACACTGTTATTATTCTATCTTGTGTAAAACTAATTCGGAGGTGCAAAATTAACATGGCAGTAAAAATTCGTTTAAAACGTATGGGAGCTAAAAAATCTCCTTTCTATCGTATCGTAGTTGCTGATTCCCGTTCACCACGTGATGGACGTTCAATTGAAACAGTTGGTACTTACAATCCACTAACTGTGCCAGCAACTGTAAACATCGATGAAGAGAAAGCTCTTAAATGGTTGGCAAATGGTGCGAAACCATCCGACACTGTTCGCAACTTATTCTCACAACAAGGAATTATGGAAAAATTCCACAATTTAAAATTCAATAAAAACGCTTAATTTTCAAATTGGGAGGTGTCCGCATGCAAAAGCTGATTGAAACAATCGTAAAACCACTTGTTGACTATCCGGAAGACGTGCGCGTTGAAAAAGATGAAAACGCCAGTCGCATCGTTTATAAACTTTTTGTCAATCCTTCAGATCGGGGAAAAGTGATAGGAAAACACGGTCGTGTTGCGAAAGCGATTCGGACTATTGTTTATTCAGCAAGCGGTCACCACAAGAAAAAAACATACGTAGATATATTGGATTAATGCAAAAAGGGGCTGTTTCGGCCCCTTTTTATTCGTATTGGCGAGTGAATGGCCTTGTTAATTTGTTCCGACATGCACTTTGATTCTTTCTAACAAGAAATTTTCCAGGGATTGATGGATTGGTGAAGATTTTGGCATTATTTTTATAAATGAAATTCCGGTGGGAACATCAAAATAGATTGTGTACCATTATAAAGGAAACGAAAAAATCAGTGATTATAAAACTTCAAAATAAAGAGGTGTTTCGTTGAATGGAATGGTTAAATGTGGGGCGAATCGTCAATACCCATGGCATCCGTGGAGAGGTAAGGGTGCTCTCATCCACAGATTTTGAAGAGATTCGATTCAAAAAAGGTTCGAAACTCGCCATTTTCAAAGATGATCGTTCCGAACCGATATGGGTGACGGTGGAAAACGCCAGAAGGCATAAAAACTTTATTTTATTGACTTTCGAAGGTTATGATAACATCAATCAAGTGGAACCTTTTAAAAACAGCCTATTAAAAATATCAAAAGACCAGTTAAATGAAGATGAATTGGAAGAAAATGAATATTATTATTTTGAAATCATCGGCTGCCAAGTTTATTCGGAAGAAGGCGAACATCTAGGCGAAATTACTGATATTTTAGAAACGGGTGCCAATGATGTTTGGGAAATGAAAGATCAAAAAGGAAAAAAACATTACATTCCATACATTGAAGATGTCGTAAAAGAGATTGATGTAAACAATAAAAAAATTACCATTCATGTGATGGAAGGATTATTGTCATGAAAATACATGTGCTTACTTTATTCCCGGAAATGTTTCCGGGCGTGTTTGGTTCATCCATCTTAAAAAAGGCCCAAGAAAAAGGTCTGGTGGAAATTGAAGTATCCAATATCCGAGATTTTAGCGACAACAAGCATAAACAGGTAGATGACTATCCTTATGGCGGCGGAGCGGGAATGGTATTAAAGCCGGAGCCGGTGTTTCGTGCGGTGGAAACAATTACCGAAGGCCGAAAACCCCGGGTGATCCTGATGTGCCCACAAGGTGAACGGTTTACTCAGAAGAAAGCGGAAGAGCTGGCAAATGAGGAGGAGCTCGTTTTTATTTGCGGACATTATGAAGGATATGATGAACGCATTCGGGAGCATCTTGTCACAGATGAAATATCCATCGGGGATTTTGTGCTGACGGGCGGCGAAATACCGGCAATGGCGGTCATTGATGCGGTCGTCCGTTTAATTCCGGGTGTACTGGGACAAGAAGCTTCCCATATTCATGATTCCTTTTCCACAGGGCTATTGGAACATCCTCATTACACAAGACCCCAAGACTTTAGAGGAATGAAGGTGCCGGATGTGCTGCTTTCCGGTAACCATCAAAAAATTGAAGAATGGCGGATGGAGCAGTCGCTCAAACGGACTTTTGAGCGGAGACCCGATTTATTGGAACAAATGGAATTGACGCCGAAACAAAAAGAATTTATCGAAATGTTGAAAAGAAATAGTGCAAAAACATGAATATCTTAAAAGAAATTTTAATATGAATAAACATCCCTTTTAGTAGATTTATTCATGATTCAATTTTGGTTGCGCATTGAAATAATTTATGATATCATTCATTTTGTGCTTCTATGGGAAGCGTTAAATTACGATGTTCCGCTGTAGTGACGAAGACTATATGAACATTCGGTATAAGGGGAGAAAAAAGATGTCAAATATTATTGCAGAAATTACAAAAGAACAACTTCGTACAGATCTTCCTGAATTCCGTCCTGGTGATACAGTTCGCGTTCATGTGAAAATCCAAGAAGGTAACCGCGAACGTATCCAAGCATTCGAAGGCGTTGTAATCAAACGCCGTGGCGGCGGAATCAGCGAAACTTTCACTGTGCGCAAAGTTTCTTATGGTGTAGGTGTTGAACGTACATTCCCTCTACACTCACCAAAAATCGCAAAATTAGAAGTTGTTCGCCGTGGTAAAGTACGTCGTGCAAAACTTTACTATCTACGCAATTTACGTGGTAAAGCAGCACGTATCAAAGAAATTCGATAATTTTTCTACTAAAGGGGGCTTTGTTTCGAAAAGCCTCCTTTCTTTTGCTTGTCATTCAGTATAAAAATGGAATAAAATGTAGATAGTAGATTTGGAGGGAACGCTCTCGTGGAAAAAGGCAAAAAGGAAAAAAATGAGATTTGGGAATGGACGAAGGCGTTAATCATCGCTCTTCTCATTGCTGTATTTATTCGCTACTTTTTATTTACTCCCATCGTGGTAGACGGAGATTCCATGATGCCGACTTTAAAAGATGGGGACAAGATGATTGTCAATAAAATCGGTTACCGGTTGGGAGAACCAAAAAGATTTGATATCGTCGTTTTCCATGCTCCGGAAGGAAAAGATTACATCAAAAGAGTCATCGGATTGCCTGGGGAGCATATCGAATATAAAGATGATCAGCTTTATATCAATGGCGAACCGATTGATGAACCTTATTTGGATGAATACAAATCCCAGCTTTCTGAAGGACAATTGACGCAAGATTTCACCCTTCAGGATATTGAACCGAACATGGATGTAATCCCGGAAGGTTATGTTTTTGTGATGGGAGACAACCGGCGCTACAGTAAAGACAGCAGACATATCGGCGTCGTCAGCGAAGACAAAATCATCGGTAAAACAAGCGTAGTTTTCTGGCCATTAAGTGAAATGAAAATTGTGAAATAATCAAGAGGAGTAGATATTCGACTCCTTTTCTTTTTTTGACGAAAGGAGGAATCACAAAATGACGATTCAATGGTTTCCGGGGCATATGGCGAAGGCGAAACGGGAAGTCCAAGAGAAATTGAAACTTGTCGACATCGTTTTTGAACTGATTGACGCCCGTCTACCCCTGTCTTCAAGAAATCCGATGATTGATGAAGTCATTAATCAAAAACCTCGACTAATTTTGTTAAATAAAGCCGATATGGCGGACGAAACAGAAACAAAGAAATGGGTGGAATATTTTTCGGATAAAGGTTTCAAAGCGGTTGCCATCAACTCTTTTCAAGGAAAAGGATTGCATCAGGCAACAAAAGCGGCCCAGGAGATTTTGGCGGATAAATGGGCCCGCATGAGAGCAAAGGGGATGAAACCCCGCGCCATTCGTGCAATGATCGTAGGAATACCAAACGTGGGAAAATCCACTTTAATCAACCGATTAGCCAAAAGAAACGTCGCCAAAACGGGTAATACGCCGGGGGTGACGAAAGCCCAGCAATGGGTGAAAGTGGGAAAAGAATTGGAATTGTTGGACACACCTGGTATATTATGGCCTAAATTTGAAGATCCCGAAGTGGGGTTAAAATTGGCGTTAACGGGGGCCATCAAAGATACGATCATCAACATGGAAGATTTGGCGGTCTATGCGTTGAAATTTTTATCCGCCCATTACCCTGAACGGATGCAGGAACGTTACGGCATAAATTCAGTCGATGAAGAAATCGTAAAAACTTTTGACCATATCGGGAAATTGCGCAATGTGCTGGGCCCCGGCGGCGAGATCGATTATGACCGGGTATCTGAGTTGATTGTCCGCGATATCCGAAATTTGGAATTAGGAAAATTAACCTTTGATTTTGTTGAGGAAGAATTGGAGAAAGAAGCGGCCGAACAATAATGAAAAAACCATCCTAAAGTTTCTTTCAGAGACTTTAAGATGGTTTTTTCATTATACAGGCATATCTGTTGGTGTCGGTGCTGAGTAGCCTTCCTGATATTTCTCGTCAATTGATTTCCGGATTTCTTGAATGGATTTTCCTTCTTTGGCCAACTTTGCAGATTCTACGGCAATCTCCATACAAACGAGACAGCGGGTTCCGTGGTCATCCCACAGAACTTCTTCATCCCGGATTTCTGCAATAAAACAATCCAAATTGCTTCTGTGGCCTGCAGTTTCCCCGCAGCCGCAATAGCAAGGGATCCACTTTAGCACATCGGCATAGTCTAAAGCGATTTTGTAAACAGCGGCCACGTTTTCATGCTTTCCATCCAAAAAAGAAGGCAACTCACCAATAGCAGTCCGTTGCTGCAAGTCTCCGGACAGCGGATTGTGCTCTGTGTGGCTTGCATGTTGATGATTTTCCGGTTGGGCGGTTCCCTCTTTGTGAACAGAATCTCCTTTTTGGGCGGATTCTTCATTGCAAGCAACCAACAGAAAAAGAAAAATAGTTAATATGTTAAGTTTTTTCATTTCTTCTCCCCCATGTCATATTCATTATAAAATGAATTGATGGGCAAGTACAACAGGGGTAGAATAACTCTATCAAGCCTTATAAGCTATTGAATGAAACCGATATAAAAGAAAAATAGGAGAAAGAATGGTTTACTATGGATACAATCAAAGAAATTATAGAAGCATTAAAAAACGCGACAAGTTATGAACCTTGGATGCAGGAACTGGAAAATGACGGGCGGGCAAGCGTTCAAAAGGCGTTATCGCAATTTAAAAAACGGATGGAAAAGCAGGAAAAATTGTTCCAACAATATAAGGAAAAACAAGCCTTCGATGCAAGTTTTCTCCCCTTTGAAGGGGCTTTTTTGGCCGGAGTGGATGAAGCAGGGAGAGGCCCTCTTGCCGGACCGGTCGTGACTTGCGCTGTCATTTTGCCCTATGATTGTCCGGAACTGGTTGGGGTAAATGATTCGAAACAACTTTCCAAAAAGAAACGGGCGGAATTTGCCGAAATCATCAAAAAGCATGCCATCGATTATTCGATTCATTTTCAAAGTGCGGAAGTCATTGATGAAATCAATATATTGGAAGCGACAAAACAATCGATGAAAACATGCATTGAGAATTTGAAAATCCGGCCGGATTATTGCATTGTCGATGCGGTCTCCATTCCGATCGATATCCCGCAAAAAGGAATTATAAAAGGCGATGCCAAAAGCCTTGCGATTGGTGCGGCATCCATTTTAGCCAAACACGAACGGGATTTATATATGGAAGAACTACATAAACAATTTCCTCAATATGGATTTGACCAAAATGCCGGTTACGGTACAAAACAGCATTTGGAAGCGATTGAACGATTTGGACCGACCATCCATCATCGTAAAACCTTTGAACCTATAAAATCCATGCTGGAGAAGAAGGTGAAGCTATGACCATTCCTTCCTTTCAACCGATTCAAAATCAACAGATGGCCATTCAGAAAGGTCCTTTGGTGTTAAAACAGGGCCAGGTTTTTTATGGCAGCGTGAAACAATTATATCCAAATCAAACGGCGGAAATCCAAATCGGGGAGCACCATCTCGTAGCCAAGCTGGAAACGCCTTTGAAGGTGGGAGATTCGCATTTTTTTCAAGTGACGGGCATAAACCCACAGGCGGAGCTGAAAGTGGTTTCAGGGCCGATGGTGAAGGAATCTGCGAATGTACAACAGTTGATGGAATCATTGAATTTGCCAAAGAGCCAAGAAATGCAGCAATTGTTGACCCATTTCATAAAAAATCAGCTGCCGATTTCAAGGGAACAGTTGATGCAAGCGGAAAGCTGGCTGAAAAGTTTGCCGGATGGCGCATCGAAACAGGAAGCATTATCGGCCCTGCAAAAATTGGTGGAATTGAAATTGCCTTTTACTGAAGAAACGTTTAAAGCTTTATTGTTCGGTTCAAAAACAAGCGGCATAACCAATAACCTTGAACAATTTGCCCAATTGCTTGATCGTAGTAGCAATGTGAATCCCCAGGCAAAGGAGAATTTATTGAATGCCATCCGGTCCATCGCAAACCCTTTGGAAACGGAAACGGCAGGACTTGTGATTGCCCGCTCCGTCCGGACGCTTCTTGATGGCGCGGCACAGTCAACCATAAAGCAAAATGCCTTAAACATATTAATAGAGGCCAATATTTTGACAAAAGAGGCCAATCTCAGCAATTGGTTGAACCAGTTGACCGTTTCTTCCAAAAATGACACAGCAGGAAGCATGATAGGGCGATTACAATCCGGCACTGAAGAGACAGTTGCCCAAAGGATTCAACAAATAGCCGGCTGGGTTGAAAATGAACATAACCTGACGGCCCAACAAAAAAATGCCATCCTCCAAACATTGAAATCTTTCAATGGAACAAACGGGGAACAATTGGGAAAACAACTTCATGCACAGCTGTTGGAAGCTTATTCGGAACAAACAGTGAATGGCCTATTTGCAAAAGGCGATGGAATTTCCCCGAAAGAGCAATTATTGTCCCTTTTGAAACATGAGTTTGCTTCGAATCCGGAAGCGGAATTAAAAAATTTGGCAAGAACTTTTCAAAGTTCAAATGAACCGGCAACCAATGCCTTGTTTGCCGAATCGGAAGAGTTGCTGCTTTCAAAATTGAATGGTAAAGGAATGCAACAAGCGATCCAATCGATATTGAAAAACCTTGGATTGAGTTACGAATCCGCTTTGAACAAAACTGGCGACGTCGAATCCATTGTACAATCTTTAAAACCGCAAGTGTTATCTTTCATCCGAAATGAAAGCGTACCGGCGGAATTAAAAAATGCGGCAGAAATGCTTCTTGCCCGGTTGAACGGCATGCAACTTTTATCCGGTGAAGCAGGCCATCAGCATCAAATCATTATGCAAATCCCATTGCAATTTTTAGGAAAACAGGTGGATGCGACGGTTCAATGGAACGGAAGAATGAAGAAAGATGGGAAAATCGACTCCAATTATGCGCGGATTTTATTTTATCTAAATATGGAAGCGTTGAAAGAAACGGTCATTGACATGCAAGTGCAGAACCGTATCGTAACGGTTTATGTTTACAACGAACATGAAGGATTGGAACCGCTTGCCGAGCCGTTGAAGAAATCGTTAAAAGCCGGGTTGGAAGAAAAGAACTATCATTTGTCCGGTGTGATGATCAAACCTTTCTCCAAGAGGGAAAATGTAACTAAAAAGGTGGAGAAAACAGGTGACAACGGCGCTTCTCATAAAGGAGTGGATATTCGCATATGAAGGAAAAAAGAAAAGAAGCCGTCGCTCTTTTATATAATCCTGAAGAAAATAGTCCAAAAGTTGTTGCTAAAGGAAAAGGGAAAATTGCGGAAAATATTCTTCAAAAAGCGGAAGAACATAACGTTCCTGTCTATGAAGATCCAAATCTGGTGGAATTATTGGGACAGCTGGAATTAAACGAATCCATCCCTCCGGATTTATATGAAGCCGTAGCGGAAGTATTCGCTTTTATTTATCAGTTGGATAGAAAATTTCATTCAAATGGTTGACAAGATTATAGCAATATTGTAAAAGTAAAAGGGTGTTATATGCGCAAAGTAGAAAAAATAAGTCGAATTCTAGCAAAAATCGACAAAAAATAAGAACATAGACATTGCGCTGGCATTTGATTAAAATAATAATAGTCAGAAAATTTTCCGATATTGTTGAATTGGAGGATGGCAAATGAATATCCATGAGTATCAGGGGAAGGAAATACTTAGAAACTATGGAGTTGCAGTTCCAAATGGCAGAGTTGCTTTTTCTCCGGAAGAGGCAGTGAAAGTGGCCAAAGAACTCGATTCAAATATTGTCGTTGTGAAAGCGCAAATCCATGCCGGTGGAAGAGGGAAAGCCGGTGGAGTAAAAGTGGCCAAAAATCTGGATGAGGTGCGCGCTTATGCAAAAGAATTGTTAGGGAAAAAATTGGTCACAAAACAAACAGGCCCTGAAGGTAAGGAAGTAAAGCGCCTTTATATTGAAGAAGGCTCCGAAATCAAGAAAGAATATTATTTGAGTTTCATATTGGACCGTTCCACTTCCCGAATCACTGTGATGGGTTCAGCTGAAGGCGGAATGGACATTGAAGAGGTGGCGGAAAAAACACCTGAAAAAATCTTCAGAGAAGTGATTGATCCGCTGACAGGTTTATTGCCGTTCCAGGCGAGAAGATTGGCAATTAATATGGAAATCCCTACAAAATTAATAAACCAAGCTGCCAAACTTATGATTGGTTTATATACAGCTTTTGTCGAAAAGGATGCTTCCATCCTTGAAATCAATCCGCTCGTGTTGACGGAAGATGATAAAATTATGGCGCTGGATGCGAAATTCAATTTTGATGCCAATGCACTTTATCGCCATCCTGAAATAGTCGAACTTCGTGATTTTGATGAAGAAGATCCAAAAGAAATCCAGGCATCCAAATATGATTTGAACTATGTTTCTCTTGATGGAAATATCGGCTGCCTCGTAAATGGTGCAGGTCTTGCGATGGCCACAATGGATACGATCAGCTATTATGGAGGCTCTCCAGCCAACTTCTTGGACGTTGGTGGCGGTGCAAACACCGAAAAAGTGACGGAAGCATTCAAAATCATCCTTTCTGATCCGAATGTAAAAGGAATTTTCGTGAATATTTTCGGTGGCATTATGAAATGTGATGTTATTGCCGAAGGGGTTGTTGCCGCAGCGAAGGTAGTAGGATTGAATGTGCCGCTTGTGGTACGTTTGGAAGGTACAAATGCCGCATTGGGCAAAGAGATATTGAATCAATCCGGTTTGAATATTGTGGGAACGAACTCATTGGCTGAAGGCGCACAAAAAATTATAGAACTTGTAAGGTAGAAAGGCTGGGGAGAAAATGGCGATTTACGTAAATAAAGATACAAAAGTCATTGTTCAAGGAATTACTGGTGACACTGCTTTATTCCATACGAAACAAATGCTCGAGTATGGTACGAAAATCGTTGCTGGTGTAACACCTGGAAAAGGCGGTCAGGTGATCGAAGGGGTTCCTGTCTTCAATACGGTGGCTGAAGCAAAAGCTGCGACAGGTGCTAATGCTTCTGTTATTTTTGTACCTGCTCCATTTGCCGCTGATGCAATCATGGAAGCGGTGGAAGCGGAATTGGAATTTACATGTTGTATCACGGAACATATTCCGGTTTTGGACATGGTCAAAGTCAAGCGTTACATGGAAGGGAAGAAAACCCGCCTTCTTGGGCCAAACTGTCCGGGACTTGTAACTGCCGAAGAATGTAAAATCGGCATTATGCCTGGATATATTTTGAAAAAAGGGCATGTAGGACTTGTGTCCCGCTCCGGTACATTGACATATGAAGCGGTACTTCAATTGACGGAAGCGGGAATCGGGCAGACAACAGCTGTCGGAATCGGTGGTGACCCGGTAAACGGGACAAACTTCCTGGATGTGTTAAAAGAGTTTAACGAAGATCCTGAAACATATGCCGTTGTGATGATTGGTGAAATCGGCGGTACGGCGGAAGAAGAAGCAGCCGCTTGGATCAAAGAAAATATGAAGAAACCGGTTGTCGGATTTATCGCCGGACAAACAGCACCTCCAGGGAAACGGATGGGACATGCCGGCGCAATCATATCCGGAGGCAAAGGCACTGCGAAAGAAAAAATCAAGGCGATGAATGATGCGGGAATTGAAGTTGCACCGACGCCTTCCGTTATCGGTGAAACATTGATTAAAGTTTTAAAAGAAAATGGGCTATACGAAAAATGTAAAACCCATTAAACTAAAAAGTGTAGCGCGGGATTGCGTTACACTTTTTCATTTCCATTCCATGAAAAAAGAGTGCGGTCACGCTTGACATAATATAATAAAGGAGTGGTATCATGGGCTCATTTTCATTAAACGAGCTGCTGGCCCTCCACTATGTTTACCCGCTCACGTTAAACAAGTTAAACAGATTATTAAATGAAATTTCCTCCCTTGACACCCTGCATGATGTATCGCCTGCAACTTTGGAAACCATTCTCCATATTTCAACAGAAAATGCCAATAAAATCATCACGAATTATAAGAGATTATTAAAAAATAATTTGCCCGCTGCATATAATCATGAAGGAATACATGTTATTCCATATACAGACCCGAATTATCCCCAATCTTTGTTTGCGTTGGTCGATTCCCCTGCCGTTCTGTATGGGAAAGGGGACATTACTTTATTAAAAAAACGGAAAATTGCCATTATCGGTTCAAGAATGGCGACAAACTATACACTAAAGGCGCTGGAGGCGATTGTTCCGCCATTGGTTGAAAAGGGTTTCATTATAGTCAGTGGATTGGCAAAGGGAGCTGATGCAATGGCCCATGAAGCGGCCATTCGTTATGGCGGAAAAACAATCGGCATTTTGGGAAACGGTTTATTTCACATATATCCGAAACAAAATGAAAAATTGGCGTTGGAAATGGCCAAAAACCATTTATTGCTCACCGAATTTCCTCCCTATGTGGGCCCCAAAAAGTGGCATTTTCCTTTAAGAAATCGTATTATAAGTGGTATTAGCGAAGCCATTGTAGTGACAGAAGCCGCAAGAAAAAGCGGAACATTAATTACAACGGATCATGCGTTGGAACATGGGAAAGATGTCTTTGTCGTTCCAGGCCCCATTGATTCGAAACTTTCGGAAGGGACGAATCAATTGTTGAGGGAAGGGGCCATTCCGGTATGGAGCGGGCAACAAATTTTGGATGAATTAAATTTGTTTTTTTAGGTAATATATTGAAAAAAAGTTGCAATATTATTCAATCTGTTATACATTTTGCAACAGGAATTTCTTTAATCATTTATCAAGGTGCCTCTAGTGAGGAGGAAGTTAGATGGCAGATTATTTAGTGATAGTGGAATCACCAGCAAAAGCGAAGACAATCGAACGATATTTAGGAAAAAAATATAAAGTGAAAGCATCCATTGGACATGTAATCGATCTTCCGAAAAGCCAAATGGGTATTGATACGGAAAATAATTATCAGCCCAAATATATAACCATTCGCGGAAAGGGACCGATCTTACAAGAATTGAAAACCGCCGCGAAAAAGGCGAAAAAAGTGTTTCTGGCAGCCGACCCTGACCGTGAGGGGGAAGCGATCGCCTATCATTTGGCTAAAGCTTTGAATATCGATACGGAAAGTGAATGCCGTGTTGTATTTAACGAGATTACAAAAGATGCGGTGTTGGAGTCTTTTAAACATCCTCGTCCAATCAATAAACACCTTGTGGATGCGCAACAAGCCCGCCGGATATTGGACCGGCTTGTCGGTTATAATATAAGCCCCATTTTATGGAGAAAAGTGAAAAAAGGATTGTCAGCGGGGCGGGTGCAGTCTGTCGCATTGCGTCTCATCATCGACCGGGAAAATGAAATAAAAAATTTCGTACCTGAAGAATACTGGACGATTGAAGGATTATTTGAAAAGGATAAAAAGCAATTTGAAGCTTTTTATTACGGAGATGAAAAAGAAAAGCTGAAGCTGACAAACCAGGAACAGGTAGAAGAAATATTAAAGAAAATAAAAGGTGCCGAGTTTGAAGTTGTGAATGTAACGAAAAAGGAGAGAAAACGGAATCCGGCTCCAGCCTTTACAACTTCCTCCCTTCAACAAGAAGCTGCGAGAAAATTAAACTTTAGAGCCAAGAAAACAATGATGATCGCCCAGCAGCTCTATGAAGGAATCGACATCGGAAAACAGGAAGGAACAGTCGGTCTGATCACGTACATGCGTACGGATTCAACAAGGATTTCTGATGCTGCCAAAGCTGAAGCAATACAATATATTTACGATAAATATGGTAAAGAGTATGTGGCTGGTGAAATTCAAAAGGTCAAAAAACAACCGGCTGCCCAAGACGCCCATGAAGCGATTCGTCCAACGAGCGTCATGAGAACCCCTGAGCAATTGAAAGATGTGTTGACCCGGGATCAATTAAGACTTTATCGTCTGATTTGGGATCGGTTTGTGGCCAGCCAAATGGCTCCTGCTGTATTGGATACCGTGACGGTGGAATTGAAAAATTCCGGCTGCATTTTCCGGGCAAACGGCTCGCAAGTGAAATTTTCCGGATTCATGAAAGTATATATTGAAGGAACGGACGACCAGACGGAAGAAACAACAAAAATGCTTCCGGATTTAAAAGTGGGAGACAAAATTAAATCTGTTGAAATCAATCCAAAACAGCATTTTACTCAGCCGCCTCCACGCTATACGGAAGCAAGACTTGTAAAAGAGCTGGAGGAACTTGGCATCGGAAGACCTTCCACTTATGCTCCTACGTTGGACGTCATTCAAAGGCGCGGCTATGTGCAACTGGATAATAAGCGTTTTATCCCGACGGAGCTGGGGGAAATCGTCCATTCATTGATGGTCGAGTTTTTCCCTGAGATCATCGACATTGAATTCACTGCAAAAATGGAAGCGGATCTGGATAAAATCGAGGAAGGAAAAACCGATTGGATCCAAATCATCGATCATTTTTATAAAGAATTTGAAAAACATGTGAAACATGCCGATGAAGCGATAGAAAAAATTGAAATCAAAGATGAACCTGCCGGTGAGAATTGTGAAAAATGCGGCGCGCCAATGGTATACAAGTTGGGCAAATACGGAAAATTCATGGCTTGCTCCAATTTTCCGGAATGCCGGAATACCAAAACGATCACCAAACCGATCGGCGTGAAATGTCCAAAATGTAAAACCGGGGAAATTGTGGAAAGAAAGAGCAAAACCAAGCGCGTTTTTTACGGTTGCGAAAAGTATCCGGAATGTGATTTCATGTCTTGGGATAAGCCGATCAGCAGACCTTGTCCGAAATGTAATTCATTATTGGTAGAGAAGAAAGTGAAAAAAGGCGTACAAGTACAATGCATCAATTGCGACTATGAAGAAACAACACAATGAAGTTAGGATGATGATAATACGATGACAGAACAGGTAGTAAACGTAATCGGAGCAGGACTCGCAGGAAGCGAAGCGGCTTGGCAGATCGCCAGCCGCGGCGTCAAAGTCAGATTATTTGAAATGAGGCCGGTGAAACAAACACCAGCCCACCATACCGATAAATTTGCGGAATTGGTTTGTTCCAACTCCTTGCGTGCGAACACATTGACAAATGCGGTTGGTGTTTTGAAAGAAGAAATGAGAATCTTGAATTCTTTGATCATCAAGGCTGCGGATTCCGCAAGCCTTCCAGCCGGGGGTGCACTGGCTGTGGACCGGCATGAGTTTTCAGGATTTGTAACTGAGCAATTAAAGAACCATCCGCTCGTGGAAATCGTCAATGAAGAGGTGACGGAAATTCCTGAAGGTATTACCGTTATTGCGACAGGTCCATTGACATCCGAAGCATTGGCGAAAAAAATCAAGGAATTGACAAGGGAAGAATATCTGTACTTTTACGATGCCGCTGCGCCAATCGTGGAGAAGGACAGCATCAATATGGATAAAGTGTATTTAAAGTCCCGGTATGATAAGGGAGAAGCCGCTTATTTAAACTGTCCGATGACAAAAGAAGAATTTGAACGGTTTTATGATGCGTTGGTGAACGCGGAAGTCGTTGAATTGAAAGAGTTTGAAAAAGAAATTTATTTTGAAGGGTGCATGCCGATCGAAGTAATGGCAAAACGTGGTCCAAAAACATTATTATTTGGCCCGTTGAAACCGGTGGGATTGGAAGACCCAAGAACAGGTGAACGTCCATATGCGGTTGTCCAACTCCGACAAGACAATGCGGCAGGAACATTATATAATATTGTAGGTTTTCAAACCCATTTAAAATGGGGGGCTCAAAAAGAGGTATTCCGACTAATCCCTGGTTTGGAAAATGTGGAAATTGTCCGTTACGGGGTCATGCATCGCAACACTTTCATCAATTCGCCAAAAGTATTGAAAAAAACGTACCAATTAAAAACCCGCCCGAATTTATTTTTTGCGGGGCAAATGACAGGGGTGGAAGGATATGTGGAATCTGCCGGAAGCGGACTTGTTGCCGGAATCAATGCGGCCCGTCTGGCATTGGGCAAAGAACCGGTAGAATTGCCTAAGGAAACGGCTTTGGGAAGTATGGCCCGCTATATTACGGAAGCCGATCCATCCAACTTCCAGCCAATGAATGTCAACTTCGGCATTTTCCCTGAACTTGGCGAACGGATCAAATCGAAGCAAGAAAGAGCTCTGAAGCACGCCGAACGCGCAATTGGCACAATTCGAAATTTTGTGAATTCTCAAACGATATAATTGATTTTGGCCTCTAAATGTTGCTATAATTTTTAGAGGCTATTATTATGTCCGAATGAAAAAAATGATGAATTATTAACAAATTGTGAAGATAAACTGATTTTTAACAATATTTACTCATTTTTTACTTGATATAATTCGTAGTTCGGTATACAGTCGTGAATGGATGTTTTCACTGTATGTGCAATCAGCGTTGGAATGACGAGAAATGTGCCGCTTTCTACGGTACTTCGAATAGAGGTGATCTGGTTGAATATTCAACCAATGCAAGCTCTCGACGAATTTCTCCGAGTAATTCAAGTGGAAAAAAATTTTTCTGTCCACACTGTAAAGGAATATGAACGGGACATTACCCAGTTCATCAACTTTTTGCACTCGGAGGGAATTGACAAATTTGACGAAGTGGAGTATTTTCATGCTCGGCTGTTTGTGACGAAGCTTTACGAAGAGAAACATTCCCGTGCAACAATTTCCAGAAAAATTTCTTCCATCCGAACCTTCTTCCGTTTTCTTAATCGGGATTACGGAATTGATGTTTCAGCTTTTCTATCTTTATATCATCCAAAAAAAGAAAAAATATTGCCCCATTTTTTTTATGAAGATGAACTTGAACAGCTTTTTGATGCAAATAAGGGCGATGATTTGAAATCCATTCGCAACATGGCTTTATTGGAATTGCTTTATGCAACAGGAATCCGTGTGAGTGAATGTATTTCCATTGAATTGGATGATGTTGATTTCCATTATTCCATACTCCGTGTGATGGGAAAGGGCCGAAAGGAAAGGATTGTCCCATTCGGGCAATATGCCCATGAAGCATTGTTAAGATATATCAATGAAGCAAGACCCCTTTTGATGAAAAATAAAAAACATAATCGATTGTTCGTCAATATGCGCGGCGACGAACTGACTGACCGGGGCGTCCGTTATATATTAAATGAAATGATCCGTCATGCGAGCATGCACGCAAAAATCTATCCGCATATGTTGCGCCATACGTTTGCGACGCATTTATTGAATAATGGAGCTGATTTGCGGACAGTGCAAGAATTGCTTGGACATGAGAATTTGTCCACCACCCAAATTTATACCCATGTGACGAAGGAACACTTGCGAAGTACTTATATGAAGGCACATCCGAGAGCATAATGGTAAGGAGGGATAAACATTGGAAATGCATGCTACTACGATTTTTGCCATTCACCATAAAGGCAGATGTGCAATGGCTGGAGATGGGCAAGTAACATTGGGAAATTCTGTTGTAATGAAACATACAGCGAAAAAAGTGAGAAGATTGTTTAACGGGCAAGTGTTGGCCGGGTTTGCCGGTTCCGTTGCCGATGCATTTACGTTGTTTGAAATGTTTGAGTCAAAATTGAACGAATATAGCGGAAATCTGCAACGGGCAGCGGTGGAAGTGGCAAAACAATGGCGCGGGGATAAAATACTCCGTCAATTGGAAGCCTTGTTGCTTGTCATGGACAAAAATACGCTGTTGCTCATTTCCGGAACCGGCGAAGTGATTGAACCGGACGATGGAATTCTCGCGATCGGTTCTGGAGGAAATTATGCTCTTGCTGCAGGAAGAGCATTAAAGCAACATGCGGGAGAACAGATGACAGCCGAAGAAATTGCAAAAGCTGCCTTAACAATTGCAGCCGATATTTGCGTATATACAAATCATCATATCATTGTGGAGGCGCTGGACTGATGACAACACTTACGCCAAGACAAATAGTTGAACAATTAAACCGATATATTGTGGGCCAAGATGCTGCGAAAAAAGCAGTAGCGATTGCATTAAGAAACAGATACAGAAGATCTCTCCTTAGCGATGAATTAAAAAGCGAAGTCATTCCAAAAAACATTTTGATGATTGGTCCTACAGGTGTCGGAAAAACGGAAATCGCCCGAAGAATCGCGAAGTTGACCAACGCTCCTTTTGTCAAAGTGGAAGCGACAAAGTTTACGGAAGTAGGCTATGTTGGAAGAGATGTGGAATCGATGGTTCGGGATCTCGTGGAAGCTTCCAGAAGACTCGTGAAAGAAGAAATGATGGAAAAAGTGAAGGATCAAGCGGAACAACAGGCAAATGAAGCATTGGTGAAATTGCTCGTTCCTTCGAAAGCGAAATCGAAAATGGCGCAAAACCCTTTCGAAATATTTTTTGGAGGCCAAAAAACAGAAAGTGCTTCAGATTCCCAGGATGAATCAGAAATCCGGATGAAACGTTCGAAAGTAAAAGAAGATTTACTGGCCGGCAAACTGGAAGATGAATGGGTGACGGTGGAAGTGACCGAACAAAACACCGCTTTTCTTGACATGATGATTCCGGGAATGCCGGAACTTGGTTCGAGTGGAATGCAAGATATGCTATCGAGCCTTGTTCCAAAGAAGACGAAAAAACGCCGCATGAAAGTGAAAGATGCCCGACGCGTATTGACGGTAGAAGAAGCGAACAAGTTGATCGATTCAGAAGAATTGGCCCAAGAAGCGATTAAACGTGCGGAACAATCGGGGATCATTTTCATTGATGAAATCGATAAAATCGCAAGCAGAGGCCAACATTCTTCTGCGGATGTTTCTCGGGAAGGCGTTCAAAGGGATATTTTACCGATTGTTGAAGGTTCTACGGTGCCAACGAAATATGGACCTGTAAAAACGGACTATATGCTCTTTATCGCTGCGGGAGCTTTTCATATGTCAAAACCTAGCGATTTAATCCCAGAATTGCAAGGACGTTTCCCGATTCGTGTGGAATTGGATAAGTTGACGAAAGAGGATTTTGTCCGAATTTTAAAAGAGCCGGATCAATCTCTCATATTGCAATATAAAGCTTTGCTTGAAACGGAAGGTGTTTCCATCGACTTTACCGATGATGCAATGGAGCGCATAGCAGAGATTGCCACGGAAGTGAATCAACAAACAGATAATATTGGTGCAAGAAGATTGCATACAATCATGGAGCGCTTACTTGAAGATTTATCTTATGAAGCTCCGGAAATCGCACCGACTCATGTACAAATCACCCGTTCGTATGTCGATCAAAAACTTGGAGAAATTTCTAAAAACAAAGATTTGTCTCAATTTATTCTATAACATGATATTTACTGAACCAATTTCTAGAATACCAATTGAATTATCTAACTCTAGGAGGATATTATTATGGATTTATTAACAAAAACTAGAAAAATCAATGCATTATTGCAAAAAACAGCAGGAAAACCTGTTAACTTCAAAGAGATGGCGGATACATTAGGCGATATCATTGATAGCAATGTTTTTATTGTAAGTCGCAAAGGAAAATTGTTGGGCATATCGATTCATCAAAAAATTGAAAATGAACGATTGAAAAAGATGTTGGAAGAACGTCAATTCCCGGAAGATTATACAAAAAGTCTTCAAGAAATCACTGAAACTTCTCCAAATATTGATATCAACAGCGAGTACACAATTTTCCCTGTGGAAAACCGCGATATTTTCAAAAATGGATTAACAACGATCGTACCGATCATCGGCGGCGGTGAACGTCTGGGTACTTTAATTTTGGGACGTTTGGAAGAACGGTTCGGAGATGATGATCTGATTTTAGCAGAATATGGTGCGACTGTTGTCGGAATGGAAATTTTGCGTGAAAAAGCGGAAGAGATTGAAGAAGAAGCGCGCAGCAAAGCGGTTGTTCAAATGGCGATCAACTCCCTTTCTTATAGTGAATTGGAAGCAATCGAACATATTTTTGAAGAGCTTGATGGAAATGAAGGGTTGCTCGTTGCTTCAAAAATTGCCGACCGTGTAGGAATTACACGTTCAGTGATTGTCAATGCATTGCGCAAATTGGAATCTGCCGGTGTGATCGAATCAAGATCCCTTGGGATGAAAGGAACATATATTAAAGTATTAAACGATAAATTCTTAACAGCCTTGGCTGAAATCAAAATGAAATAAAATATTTGTTGAAACTTATAGGTTCATCAGTTTAAAAAGGTTTCATCACGGATGATTGATGGAACCTTTTTTCTTATATTAAAAATACTTGTAGGAAGTTGATTTTCTCTAAAAACAGAACTTTTTGATTATTATTATTGGAGAAAAAAGTATTTTGAAAAAGAAAATAGGGACGGATGTTGTCGAATTAACAGTTTAGGTGTTGAAAAGTGTATTTTTTACAATTTCCTTGAAAAAAAATTGATTCGTAATGACTATGAAAAAGTACCAAAAGACGATGGACACTGGGAATTATCTTCTTTACAATTGATACTAGTATTGAGTAAGTATTTTGTAACCTTGTTACATTAGAAAAGGGGGGAACGGTATGAAATTGTTTGATGGAGCAATAAGTAATTTAGAGTATGGTCTTCAATACGCATCCTTAAAAAATAAGACTATTGCACATAATATTGCCAATGTCGATACTCCCAATTACAAGGCAAAAGATGTAAGCTTCAAAAAACTTTTGTCCGAAGAGAATCAAAAGCAAATTAGTGCTTACAAAACAGATGATAGACACTTTGATTTTGTCATCAAACAAACTGCTCCCGGAGTTTACAGTTATGAAAACTTCCAATATCGCCACAACGGCAACGGAGTGGATATAGATAAAGAAATGTCGGAGTTAGCGAAGAATACTATTTATTACAATGCGTTGATCGATCGAATTAACGGTAAATTCAACACACTTAATACGGTCATTAAAGGAGGGAAATAGAGATGTCGATTTTTTCTAGCATGAATACGACAACTTCCGCTTTAACGGCTCAACGTTTGCGTATGGACGTCATTTCTTCGAATATTGCCAATATTGATACAACTCGAGCCAAACAAGTGAATGGAGAGTGGGAGCCATACCGTCGCAAAACTGTTACCCTCACAGCAAACGAAGGCAGATTTTCATCCTTTTTGAATAAAGCGATGGGAAAAACCAGCGATGTTGGCAATGGGGTAAAGGTCACAAAAATTGGTGAAGATAATGAAACACCGTTCAAACTTGTCTATGATCCAAGCCATCCAGATGCCAATGAAGACGGATATGTGGAAATGCCTAACGTGGATTTGTTGAAAGAGATGGTGGATTTGATCTCCGCTTCCCGTTCATATGAAGCGAATGTAACAGTTTTGAATGCCAACAAATCAATGTTAACGAAAGCACTGGAAATAGGAAAATAAGATGAAAAGGGGATGAATTGACGTGGCCATAAACGTTGCAACATTTACAACAGCAGTCCAATCTTTATCAAACAGAAAAGAAATTTCCAATAATCAAACGCCAATGGAAGCACAGAAAAGCTTCGCCAATACATTAAAAGAAGCAATCGACAAAGTAAACGATTATCAAGTTCAATCAGATACACTAACAAATAAGTTAATTCAAGGCGAAAATGTTGAATTGCATGAAGTGATGATAGCGGCTCAAAAGGCCAATATCACGTTGAATGCCACAGTTGAAATTCGCAATAAAGTGATTGAAGCATACCAGGAAATTATGCGAATGACTGTCTAATCTACGGTTACCGATGGAATATAAATTGTTAGTGTATTCACTAGTACCGGAGGATTTATAATGAATGATCGACTTAATAAAATAAAAACCGACACCGTTAACTTTTGGAAAAGTCGGACAAAACGGCAAAAAGGTGCATTGATTGGAACATTAATCGGGGTTATTGCAATAGCAGCAATTATTACATACTTCTCGACTCGAACAAACATGGTTCCGCTATTTACCGAGCTGTCAGCACAAGAAACGGGAGAAATTGCGGAAATTTTAAGTTCACAAGGTGTTACATATGAAATTGCCCCCGGAGGAACAAACATATTGGTGCCAGAAGATCAAGTGGATGACATAAAAGTATCTTTGGCATCACAAGGCTACCCTGAATCTGGTGATATCAGTACGACATTCTTCACCGAAAATGCCGGTTTTGGCATGACGGATAACGAATTTAATGTCATCAAACAGGCCGCCCTTGAAACCGAGCTTGAAAACCTCATAAAAAAAATTGACGGCATCAAAGATGCAAATGTAATGATTTCCATGCCGGAAAAAGGGGTATTCATCACTTCCGATTCCGGGGATCAAAGCGCTTCTGCAGCCGTAGTTATACATACTGAACCGGGTCATAAGTTTACCGACGAACAAATAAAAACATTATATAATCTCGTAGCAAAAAGTGTTCCAAATTTAAGCACCGACAATATCACTATTTCCAACCAGTATTCCGAATATTACGATTTAGCATCCGAATCATCAGGAGGTTCCATCGATTCCGTTGAAGGTCAAATGAACGTGAAGAAGACGATTGAACGGGATTTGGAACGTCAAGTACATAAAATGCTCGGAACCATGATGGGGCAAGATAAAGTGGTTGTATCTGTCACAACCGATATCGATTTCAAGAAAGAAAATCGTGAAGAAAAATTGGTTGAGCCGGTGGACGAAGAGAATATGGCTGGTATCGAAATCAGTGCTCAACGTATTACAGAAACCTATTCCGGTATGGATGGAGCAACCGGAACACCGGAAATGGAAGATCCAACCGATAATGCGACAGGTTATCAAGAAGTGACAAATGGTAATGGCGACTACGAACGCATTGAAGAAACGATCAATAATGAAGTCAATCGCATTAACCGAGTTATCCAAGAAAGTCCATATAAAATTCGGGATATCGGTATCCAAGTCATGGTTGAACCACCTGTTCCAGAAGATCCAACCTCACTTTCAGATACTGTAGTTGATGATATAGAACAAATTTTGGCAACGATTGTCCGCACTTCAATCGATAAAGAAGCTGCTGGTGAATTGACTGATGAAGATATTGAAAACAAAATTGCAGTTTCAATTCAGCAGTTCTATGGCAATGATGAAACAAACATCGACGAGAAGCCAGTGATTCCTTGGTGGATTTGGGTTGTTGGCGGAATTATGGTTGCAGCGATTATTCTCCTGGTTGTATACATAATTCGTTCGAGAAGAAGCATTGAAGATGAAGAAGAGGAACTATTTGAGCAGCAGGAAGATATTCTTGTGGATGATATCACGCAAGAAAAAGAAACAGAATTTACAGTTCGACGGAAGCAACTGGAAAAAATGGCAAAAGAAAAACCGGAAGACTTTGCAAAATTGTTGCGGACCTGGATTGCTGAAGATTAACGGATAGGGGGTTCGACTATTGTCTAAGAAAGAGAGAAGGTTAACTGGGAAACAAAAAGCTGCACTGCTGTTAATTTCATTGGGGCCGGAAGTTTCCGCAAATGTTTACAAACATTTGTCGGAAGAAGAAATTGAACGGCTGACGTTGGAAATCTCGGCGGTGAAAAAAGTTGAACCTGAAGTGAAAGAACAAATCATTGAAGAGTTTCATAATATCGCTCTTGCTCAGGACTACATATCCCAAGGCGGTATCGGCTATGCAAAAACCATCTTGGAAAAGGCGTTAGGCCAAGAACAGGCGCAAAACATCATCAACCGGTTGACATCATCATTACAAGTAAGGCCTTTCGACTTTGCACGAAAAGCCGATCCATCTCAAATCTTAAACTTTATACAAAATGAGCATCCGCAAACCATTGCTCTCATTTTATCCTATTTGGAGCCGCAACAAGCAGGAGTCATTCTTTCATCTTTGCCGCAAGAGCTGCAAGCGGATATTGCAAGACGGATTGCCACAATGGAATCAACATCGCCGGAAGTCATCAGTGAAATTGAATCAGTATTGGAAAGGAAATTGTCATCCACTTTCACTCAAGATTATTCGGAAACCGGCGGTATCGATGCAGTGGTTGAAGTGTTGAACGGTGTGGACCGGCAAACGGAAAAAACGATACTGGACGCTTTGGAAATCCAGGATCCGGAATTGGCCGAAGAAATCAAAAAACGCATGTTTGTATTTGAAGATATTGTGACGCTTGACAATCGTTCCATTCAACGGGTTATTCGCGAATGCGATAACGAGGACTTGCTGCTTGCGATGAAGGTAAGCAGTGATGAAGTGAAAGAAATTCTATTCCGCAATATGTCTCAACGCATGGCGGAAACATTCAAAGAAGAGTTGGAGATTATGGGGCCTGTCCGCCTGCGGGACGTAGAGGAAGCACAAACGAGAATTGTTTCCATTATCCGCCGTTTAGAAGAAGCGGGAGAAATCATTATTGCCCGTGGTGGAGGAGATGACGTCATTGTCTAAGATCATCCGTTCGAGCGAAGCAATTGAAAAAAAGGATGGGACGGTTAGAATTGAAATTCGTAATTTATTTACTACACAATTTGCTACCGATAATCTAGATGTTGTAGACGGAGAAGAGCAAAACCTTTCATTAGATGATATGCTTCAAGAACGAGAGCGCATTCTGAGAGAAACAGATCAAGAAATCAATGCAAAGCGGGAAGAATTCGAACAGTACCGCCAAGCCGAGTTGGAGGAAATCGAAAGGTTAAAGCAACAATGGGAAGAAGAAAAGATTCTTCTTCAAAAGGAAGCGTATGATGAGGGATTCCAACAAGGCTACGAAGAAGGTATGAAAAAAGCCTTGGCTGATATGGAAAATACTTTGAAACTTGCAAATCGAACAGTAGAGAATGCAAGTATCAATGCTCAAAAATATATTGAAGAACAGGAACACGTCATTTTAGATTTAGCGTTGAAATCAGCAGAAAAAATCATCGGTGCATCTATTGAAAAAGACGAAAATTTATTCCTTTCGATTGTTCGCCGCGGGTTGAAAGAAGCTCGGGAAAGCAAGGAAATTAAGCTTTATGTGCCCCCAAAATATTATCAGTTAGTTAGTGATAACCGTGATGAACTTGCGGTAATGTTCCCACCAGATATTCCGTTTTGTATCTTTGTTAATGAAGATATGGATGATTTGGATGCTTATATTGAAACAAATCACGGTAGGATTGTTTTATCTATTGATGAACAATTGAAAGAATTACGTTTAAAGCTTAGCGAAATTTTAGAAAGTAGGGACTAATTTTATGAAAGCTGCTGACTTAATTGATCGTATACCTGCCATTGATACTTTTAAAAAATATGGAAGAGTTACGAGAGTTGTTGGCTTGTTAATCGAATCCCAAGGGCCGGAATGTTCCATTAACGACGTATGCAAAATACATGTCCGTACGAAAAATGGCCATGAAGTCATTATGGCGGAAGTTGTTGGATTTAAAGATGAATATGTAATGTTGATGCCTTTTACTTCCGTAAGGGAAATTTCCATTGGCTGTTTAGTGGAAGGAACAGGAAGCCCGTTGGAAGTGAAAGTTGGTCCCGAATTAATTGGAAAAGTGCTAGATTCGCTAGGCAATCCCTTTGATGGTTCGCAGCTTCCAAGAGGGCTTGTTTCTGTGCCTACAGAAAACGAACCGCCCAATCCCTTGCATCGCCCACCTATAAGTGAACAACTTGAAGTGGGAGTAAAGGCCATCGACGCGATGTTAACAGTGGGGAATGGCCAAAGGGTAGGGATATTTGCTGGTTCAGGTGTAGGAAAAAGTACTCTTCTTGGAATGATTGCACGAAATACTCGAGCCGATTTAAATGTTATTGCACTCATCGGTGAACGAGGAAGGGAAGTAAGAGAATTTATCGAACGGGATCTTGGAGAAGAAGGATTAAAACGTTCGATTGTTGTGGCGGCAACCGGTGATCAGCCTGCGTTAATGCGTATTAAAGGAGCATTCACTGCTACGGCTATTGCAGAATATTTCCGTGATCGTGGGATGAATGTCATGTTGATGATGGATTCTGTTACCCGGGTGGCCATGGCGCAGAGGGAAATTGGATTAGCAACGGGGGAACCTCCTGCACAAAAAGGTTATACCCCTTCAGTCTTTTCCATTTTGCCTAAACTTCTTGAAAGAACAGGGACAAGTATGAAAGGAAGCATCACAGCCTTTTATACTGTACTTGTAGATGGAGATGATATGAACGAACCTATTGCCGATGCAGTGCGGGGGATTTTGGATGGCCATATCGTGTTGGACCGCTCTCTAGCAAACAAAGGGCAATATCCTGCGATTAATATCCTAAAAAGCGTCAGCCGACTAATGAATTATATTTCATCTGAAGAGCATGTAAAAGCTGCTGAAAGAATTCGAGAATTGTATTATACATACGCCAAATCAGAAGACTTAATCAATATTGGAGCTTATAAGAGAGGTACATCGAAAGAAATAGATGAAGCAATTTACTACGAACCACTTATTACCAAATTTTTAAAACAAGGATTTAAGGAAAAAGTGACGTTGGATGAAAGTGTGAATGAACTAATTGCATTGGCAAACGGGGGTGGTAAATAATAATGGTTCAATTTACCTATCGTTTTGAAAAAGTATTGACTGTTCGAGAACAAGAAAAAAAACAGACGGAAGCTGCCTATAATGAAGCAGTTCGTTCCTTTGAAAAAGTTGCGACCAAATTATATGAATTATTAAAGAAAAAAGAAGATTTAATCAATTACCAAAACGAACGTTTAAAAACGGGGTTAACGGTGGATGAAATTCATCATTTTGCAAAGTTTATAGATAGTTTGGAACATGCCATCGAAGACGTGCAACAAAAAGTCAATCAAGCTCGAGCAAAAATGCAATGGTATGAACAAAAATTAATAGAAAAAAACTTGGAAGTACGTAAGTATGAAAAAATGCGGGAGAAAGATTTCAGCGCGTTTCAAGAGGAACAAAATCGCATAGAGGCACAATTCTTAGATGAGATTTCCTCCCTTATGTACAACAAGAGAACAATTTAGGTGATTTTATGGCGATAGTTAATAAAAAAACGAAAAATGAAAAGACAAAAGATGTGGTGGACGAAAAATCACCAGGTTTTTTTCAAAAATTATTTGCTTGGGTGATTATTCCGCTGTTATTTGTCATTGCCATTTTGCTGGTCATTGCTCAATTTACGAACACAAATGTATTTGAAAAAGCAACGGAAGTATTGCCGAACAACAGTGAGGAAGAAGCTAAAGGTTCAGAGGAAATGGAGAAGAAAATCGTTGAATTGAAAGCGGAAATTCAAGAGAAGGATGCCCAAATTGAAAAACTCCAAAAAGAGTTGGACGATGCTTTAGCCGAAAATGAAAATCAAAAAGCGATACAAGAACAATTGCAACAAAAAATACAAGAACTGGAATCTGGGCAAGAAGAAGCGAAAAAAGATTTAAAAGAGATTGTAAGTACATATGAAAAAATGCCTGCCAAAGCTGTAGCTCCGATTATTGTGCAAATGAGCGACGAACAGGCGGTGGAAATTTTATCGAATATGAAGCCGGAAACTCTTTCAGCTGTTTTAGCAAAAATGGATCCGAAAGATGCTGCACGATATACAGAATTATTATCAACAAAGGAGAATAGAAGTTCAAATTCTTAAGGTGAAAGGAGGTGAAACAATGAACATTGGAGCATTTTCCTTTGCTATTAATCAACTTCCATCCATTAGCTCAGGAAAGTTAAATCAACCGTCCAATAAAGGGGATAGTAAATTTGGAAACATATTTAGCAGCATGGTTGCGAATAACACGAAAGAAGTAGATGTTCAACTGACTGCTGAAGTTCAAGAGTTGCTTGAGGAAAATTCCTTTGAAGGGGTTTTGGAACTACTAGGGATCTCCTATGATGAAGGGTTGTTTATAGTATCTCAAGGTGAAGAAGAAAAAGCTGTTTCTATAGATGAAGTGTTAGAAAATTCGGACAATCTTTTATCTTTATTAAATATCAATCGAGAGCAATTAAACGAAATCCTTCAGCTAATTTTTGGACAAGAAGTGTCAATCAACAATCTTTCGGATTTCATTCAATTCATTAATGAACAACCTCAATTATCAGCTGATATTGCTTTAACCATTCTTGGAAAAGATAATGACAACCAAAAAGTTGCTGTTCAATTGCTGCAGTTGATGAAATTGGTGGAAATCATCTATAAAGAATATTCTATTTCACAACAATCATCACTTTTGTTATCTGAAAATAACAATGAATTTAAGTTGCAAAGAAAACAACCAGCAAATATATTTCAAACGGTGGATAAAGTCTCAGAAAACGAACAATCAACAAAGCCAATTTCCGGTGTAAAAGCGGTATTGCAAAATGTCGAAAACTTGATTTCAATAGAGGGTACAAGCTCATCTGGAAAATTTTCTTTGGAAGGTTTTGAACAATTAGTGCAGCAAGCAAAAACAACAATGGAAAATTCTGCTTCCACTTTGCCAAACACAATGTTGCAGCCGAATTCGGAAACAAAAATTGTAACGATTACATTACCGAATACTAATCAGACTTCTCAAGCAGAGTCGCTCGTAAAACAAATTGAAGCATTGTTGCAGCGCAGCCAGATGGCCAATACCCAAGGAACATCAAAAATATTAATCAAACTCCATCCTGAAAATTTAGGCTCTATTCGCATTGAATTAGTGCATCGGGAAGGCGCAATTACTGCAAGACTTCTAGCTTCTACTTCTCAAGCTAAAGAAATGCTTGACAGCCAAGTTCATCAGTTAAAGCAAGCCTTTGTCCAACAAAACATTCAGCTTGAACGCATCGATATTTTACAAAGTTTGCAAGAGTCAGATTTGCGCGAACAAAGCTTCTTTAACAATATGTTCAATGGAAGAGAGCGGCAAGAAAAAGAGGAACAACATTCAGAAGAGAAGCAAGAGGAAGAATCAAAATCCTTCAAAGATTATTTGATTGATGAGGAGGTGTAGGATATGGCGGAAATGTCAGCAATCACAAGCGATTTATATTTATCTAATATCAAAAAAGTTCAGAAACAAACTGGTAACTCAGTACTAGGAAAAGATGACTTTTTAAAACTATTAATCACACAGCTGCAACATCAAGATCCAACGAACCCTGTGGATGATAAAGAATTTATTGCCCAAATGGCCCAGTTCTCAACATTGGAACAAATGCAAAACATGACAAAAGCGATGGAAAATTTGCTTGAATCGCAACAGGAGACACAATTGATTTCATACATAAATTTAGTGGGCAAAAAAGTAACTTGGCATGAAATTACGGATAAATTGGATGAAAAAGGGATGCCTATTATTAATGAAGGCCAAGGGGTCATTTCAGAAGTGAAATTTAAAGACGGCTCTCCAGTCTTTGTATTAGAAGACGGAAAAGAGCTGACACCAAGCAATATCTCATCGGTAGTAGATGGCAAATCGAATACTTCAAAGGATTCTGTTTCTCAAAACCCTCTTGTGGAAGCAAGTATGCTGATTGGAAAAACAGTGAAATATCAAGATGAAAATGGAAATTTTCTTGAGGGAAAGATTGAATCTGTTACAACAAACAATCAAGTCATTGAATATATCTTAGATAACCAACTTCGCTTAAAGAAAGAACAATTAGAGATTGTGGATGAATAAGGTTGGCGATTATATGCACAGAATCCAATTTCAACACATACCATTACAATCGGTTCTGGGGAAGCAAAGCACAAAATTAACAGAAAAAAAGTCTACAAGTTTCAGTGAGCAATTTGAGCACGCGAAAAATGAGCTGAAAATCAGCAAGCATGCCAATGAACGAATTCGCGAGCGAAATATCCAGATTTCAGAACAAGAATGGAAAAAAGTCAGCGATAAAGTAATGGAAGCCCGTTCAAAAGGAATCATGCAGCCGCTTGTATTAATGGATCAAGCAGCGATAATCATCAGTGCGAAAAATGGAACAGTTATAACCGTTTTGGAGCGGGATGAAGCGAAAGAACAATTGTTTACAAACATTGACGGTACGATTGTTCTTTGAGGCAGGACCATGTTGGGTGCCTTTGTTTGCGGACTGACAGAAGCAAACAATATTAATTAGGAAGGAGAAAGATCATTATGCTACGTTCAATGTACTCAGCAATTTCTGGTGTACGCAACCACCAAACAAAATTGGATGTAATTGGGAACAACATTTCCAATGTAAATACACATGGTTTCAAGAAAAGTAGAACAATTTTTAAAGATATGGTTTCGCAAAATATCGGAAGCGCTTCTGGTGCCACTAACACTCGTGGTGGTGTCAACCCAAAACAAGTAGGACTAGGTTCTACGATGGCAGCCATTGATACATTACATACGACAGGTGCCCTTCAATCCACATCCCGTACCCTTGACTTAGCGATTTCAGGGGATGGCTATTTTATGGTGGCGGATAAAGCAACTGGGACTGGTGTTGGAGGTTCTAGTTTTGCAAGTGTTTTATATACGAGAGCAGGAAACTTCTATATGGATAAAGATGGCTATCTTGTAAACGCTGAGGGGAAATATTTGGTTGGTATTGGACCAAATGGTGTTACTCCTACAACTGAAAGTACCAACGCCGTCTATCCATTGGCCAATACAGTTACAAGGGCGGTGGGTTCAAACAACTTAGATAATAGCGGAACTTGGACTATCCCAGTAAATGGTGCAACTTATGCACCAATTCGTATTCCAACAGATGCTACTGAAATGAGCATCGGTCAAGATGGTACGGTAACATTTGTAGATGCCAATGGAGAATTAAGATGGGCCGGGCAAATTGTATTAGCTAAATTCCCTAACACAGGTGGTTTGCAAAAAGTAGGAAGCAACTATTATACAGTCACAACAAACTCTGGAGATCCTTATATGCAAACTGCAACAGTAGCAGGTATCGGTTCCATCGAATCCGGCTTCCTTGAAATGTCCAACGTAGACCTTTCTGAAGAATTTACTGAAATGATCGTGGCGCAGCGCGGCTTCCAAGCAAATACCCGCATAATTACAACATCTGACCAAATTTTAGAAGAACTTGTGAACTTAAAACGCTAATGATTCTAATTACCTATTTATATAATAGGATGATTATTGGAATGTAAAGGAGGGTCGGGCCGGCTCTTTCCTACCCGGCCCTATTTTCAATGATTCAATTAACCAGATTGAATGGAAAAACTTTTTCCTTAAACGCTTTATACATAGAAACAGTCGAATCTTTTCCGGATACGACAATCACACTGACGAATGGGCGTAAATACATTGTAAAAGAAACTGAAGAAGAAGTGAGGAAAAGAGTGACGGAGTTTTACCGCACGATTCAAGTGCTTTCTAACCCCCATCTACGAGGTGACGAAGATGAAGAATAATAAATTATTGACGGTAATGCTGATCATTTTAGTATCGATAACGTTAATCGGGGTTGTGCTGTTTGTCGTTTTGACACAATTAAATAAACAATCGGCAACCCTGGAACCTAGCATTGATGATATATTGGAATGCAGTGTGGATGTGCCTGAAATCACTACCAATTTGGCGGATGGAAAATTCATTCGCATTGAATTGAAAATCCAGACGGACAGCAAAAATGCTGCAAAAGAACTTGAGAAACGGAACTTTCAAACCAACAATATCATTATTGAAGAGCTGTCTGAATTGACAGAGGAAAACTTAAAAGGAAAAGAAGGGAAAATCCTTTTGGAATCCACAATCAAAGCCCGATTAAATGAATTGATGCAAGAGGGTGAAGTGCAACAAGTATATATTACCTCCTACATCATTCAGTAAAGAAACTTGTTGAAATGGAGGTGGACCAATGTCAGGTGATATATTATCCCAATCAGAAATAGATGCGCTGCTTTCGGCGCTTTCTGCAGGGGAAATGTCAGCGGATGAAATGAAAAAAGAGGAAGAGAAGAAAAAAGTCAAAGTATATGATTTCAAGCGCGCCCTTCGTTTTTCAAAGGATCAAATCCGGAGTTTGACACGGATTCATGAAAACTTTGCGCGATTATTAACAACGTTCTTCTCTGCTCAGCTCAGAACATATGTACAAATATCTGTAGCTTCGGTTGATCAAATACCTTTTGAAGAATTTGTTCGATCCATCCCGAATATGACGTTAATCAATGTGTTCGAAGTGCCTCCTTTGGATGGCAATATCTTGATGGAGATCAATCCGAACATTGCTTATTCCATGTTGGATCGACTCATGGGTGGCAGCGGGGCAAGTTATTCGAATGTGGATAATTTGACTGAGATTGAACAAAAAATTATGACCAACCTATTTGAGCGGGCCTTTGAAAATTTAAGGGAAGCTTGGGAAAATATTGTGGAAATCGATCCAATGCTTGTTGAACTTGAAGTGAATCCACAATTTTTACAAATGATTTCGCCGAATGAGACGGTGATCGTCATTACGATGAACTCCATCATTGGCGACACATCCGGGATGATCAACATTTGCATTCCGCATGTTGTATTGGAACCAATTGTACATAATTTATCGGTGCAATATTGGATGCAATCAAATGCAAAAGAGCCGACGGAAGCGCAAAAGAAGGCGCTTGAAACGAAAGTGAAACAATCCGACTTGGAGCTCATTGTTGAACTCGGCACATCTTCGATTACAATCGAAGAATTTTTGACGATGGGTATCGGGGATGTCATCCAACTTGATAAAAAAATTAACGAGCCATTGATTCTTAAGATCGGTGATATTCCAAAATTTACAGTACAGCCAGGAAAATTGAAGAAAAAGATGGCAGTTCAAATTATTGAGTCGTTGAATGGAGGAGAAGAAGATGAATGACGATATGCTCTCCCAAGAAGAAATCGATGCCCTATTGCGGGGTGAAACATTGGAAGTTAATTCGAATTCCGCTTCCAATGATAGCTTGAATGTTGAAGATTATTTAACGGATTTAGAACGGGATGCTTTAGGGGAACTTGGAAATATTTCATTCGGCAGTTCGGCAACTGCATTATCTGCATTGTTGGGACAAAAAGTGGAGATTACAACTCCTGTCGTGTCAGTCATCAATCGCAGTAATCTGGAACAGGAATTCCCACATCCTTACGTAGCTGTCCAAGTGGAATATACAGCCGGATTAAGTGGTGCGAATTTGTTGGTGATCAAACAATCAGATGCGGCGATCATCGCCGATTTGATGCTCGGGGGCGATGGACGCAATCCGAGCCCGGATTTGGGAGAAATTCAATTGAGCGCCGTACAGGAAGCAATGAACCAAATGATGGGGTCAGCTGCCACATCGATGTCGACGGTATTTAACCAAAAGGTTGATATTTCACCACCTTCCCTCGCTTTATTGAATATCAAAGAAAATGAAGGGGAAGAGAATATTCCTGATGATGAAATTTTAGTGAAAGTTTCCTTCAGGTTGCTCATCGGTGATTTGGTGGATTCCACTATCATGGAATTATTGCCATTGGAATTTGGTAAAAAACTTGTTAATTCGTTGCTCGCTCAAAATGAAGAACCAAATGCTTCCGAAACAACGCAGGTGGAACCGATGCAACAAGCTGCAGCGCAAACACCGCAAACTGGTACAGTGCAATTGGAGCAACCAGCCCAACCAACCCGACAGGTACAGCAACCTGCATATCAGCAGCAAGCTGCAACAGTTCAGGAAATACCAAGTTTCACTAATTTTTCACAACCAAAACAGCCCGTTAATGTTAATGTACAACAAGCGGAATTTACAACTTTTGAGCCACCGAAAATGACAGAATCGGAAGCACGCAATTTAAACATGTTGCTTGATATTCCATTACAGGTTACAGTTGAATTGGGACGCACTAAACATTCTGTCAGAGAAATACTGCAATTGACTTCAGGTTCAATTATTGAATTGAATCGCCTTGCTGGTGAGCCAGTCGATATATTGGTAAATAACCGGCTTATTGCAAAAGGGGAAGTTGTAGTGATTGATGAAAATTTTGGTGTGAGAATTACAGATATCATCAGTCAAACTGAGCGCATCAATAATTTAAGATGAAAAATGGAGGAGTCTTAACTATGTCAAAAAAAATTTTAATTGTTGACGATGCAGCATTTATGCGCATGATGATTAAAGATATTTTATCGAAAAACGGCTATGAAATTGTCGGCGAGGCTTCAGATGGGATACAGGCGGTGGAAAAATACCTTGAATTGCATCCCGATTTGGTAACGATGGATATTACCATGCCGGAAATGGATGGAATTACGGCATTGAAAAAGATTAAAGAAATTGATCCCAATGCGGTTGTCATCATGTGTTCCGCAATGGGACAGCAAGCAATGGTAATTGATGCCATTCAAGCGGGCGCAAAAGACTTTATCGTTAAGCCTTTCCAAGCAGATCGGGTAATCGAAGCCATAAAAAAAGCAATAGGTTGATTGGAAAGATGAAAAGATTTTGTAAAAAAGTTTATATTGCAATCATAATGTTTTCTATTTTCTTTTTAACTGTTCCTGCACATATCACTTTTGCCGATCAAAAAAATGAAATGGTCGACAATAATTATTTGCAAAACCCCGAACTTCAAACAGACAATTCTACAGCTGTCAAAGAACCGGCAGCTGTAGGACTGACAGCCTGGGATTATATAAAAATGCTTCTAGCCCTTATTTTTGTGCTGGTTTTGTTGGTTTGGGTTTTAAAATTCATTAATAAGAAAAGCGCACATTTTCAGCAGAATAATATCGTACGGAGTTTAGGGGGGATTTCCCTCGGTTCTCAAAAATCCGTTCAAATTTTGCAAATCGGTGACACGTTATATGTTGTCGGTGTGGGGGAAAATGTGGAGCTTCTTAAAGAAATCAACGATTCGGATGAAATTGAAAAATTATTAAGTTATTACAACGAAAAACAAACTATCACAGCGGGTACACCTTACATTACGGAATTGGTGCAAAAGTTGAAGGGACATTCGAAAAAAAGCGGCGATGAATCTGACCATAACTTTGGAAACCTGTTGAATCAGCGCTTATCGGAGATTAAAAAGGTGCGTCGCGATGAACTCGAAAAATGGAAGGAAAAGGAGCACGATAAATAATGGAACAATTTATCTCATTCTTTTCTGATTCAGATCCAACGAATGTCTCCACTTCTGTGAAATTGTTGCTGTTATTGACGGTGCTGTCGCTTGCGCCAAGTATTTTGATTTTAATGACTTCGTTTACGCGTATCGTCATTGTACTGTCTTTCACGCGTACCGCCCTGGCGACGAACCAAACGCCGCCCAACCAAGTGATTATTGGGTTGGCATTATTTTTAACATTCTTTATTATGGCTCCGACCTTCCAACAAGTGAATGAAGAAGCGCTGCAACCGCTTTTCAATGAAGAAATAGGCCTGGAAGAAGCTTACGAGCGGGCAAGCGTTCCTTTCAAAGATTTTATGGCGAAACATACTAGACAACAGGACTTGGAATTATTTTTGCAATACAGTCAAGCGGAAAGACCCCAAACCGTCGAGGAAATACCTTTGACCATATTGGTGCCCGCATATGCCTTGAGCGAATTGAAAACGGCCTTCCAGATGGGATTCATGATATTCATACCTTTCATTGTGATAGATATGGTCGTGGCAAGCGTCCTTATGTCCATGGGGATGATGATGTTGCCGCCGGTAATGATTTCATTGCCATTTAAAATACTATTATTTGTACTGGTAGACGGATGGTATTTGGTAGTTAAATCTTTACTCCAAAGTTTCTAGGAGATGATACTCAATGTCACAATTAACAGTCATTCAAATAGCCGAGCAAGCTGTGTGGGTTGTCCTTTTAGTTGCGGGTCCTCTCATGTTGGTTGCTTTAATTACAGGGCTCATTATCAGCATTTTTCAGGCGACGACATCCATTCAAGAACAAACATTGGCTTTCGCTCCGAAAATTATAGCGGTATTGGTGGCCATCGTATTTTTTGGACCTTGGATGGTGTCCAGAATGTCAAACTACTTTGTTGATATTTTGAGCAACCTGACACGATACATAGGGTGACATGAATGCTGGAGATCATACCGCAATTTTCCGTGTTACTACTAATGTTTGTCAGAGTATCTGCATTTTTTGTTACAGTCCCCTTTTTTTCATATCGTACAATACCCGTACAAGTGAAGATTATTTTGGCTTTGATGCTTGCTTGGATGATGTACTACACAGTCCCTGCAGAGGCCATACCAATCGACGGAAATTATTTTTTGTTGATTATGAAAGAAGCGATGATTGGTCTTATTATTGGTTTAGCTGCTGCCATCATTATTTCTATCGTTCAAATTGCCGGCGGTTTTATAGATTTTGAAATGGGGTTTGCCATGGCGAATATCGTCGATCCGCTTACCGGTGTGCAAAGTCCGATGATGGGGCAATTTTTTTACTTTTTGATTTTATACATATTGATTGCTACCAACGGTCACCACCTGATTTTGGACGGTATTTATTATAGTTATCAGTTTATTCCGATTGAAGGTTATCCCAATTTTGGAGATGCCGGTATGGCGGAATTTTCAATGAAGCTCATCGCTGTGGTTTTTTCAGTGGCATTTCAAATGTCCGCCCCTTTGGTTGCATCATTATTTTTGGTGACCCTTGCCCTTGGGATTACCGGAAAAACCGTTCCGCAATTGAATATTTTTGTGATCGGTTTCCCCTTAAAAATTATTGTGGGCTTTCTTATTTTATTTATCTCGATGGGGATCATGATAGAAGTGATGCAGAAGGTGGTTCAATTAATGATTACGGTAATGCGTGAATTCATGCAACTTTTAGGTGGTGCTTAATTTGAAGCTACTTCTTCCATTGGACATACAATATTTTGCCGGCGAAAAAACGGAAAAAGCAACACCGAAGAAACGCAGGGATGCCAGAAAAAAAGGGCAAGTTGTAAAAAGCCAGGATCTTTCATCGGCGATTCTTTTTTTGGTCCTTTTTCTTTTTCTCGTCTTTATGGCACCAATCATGTTCAAGGGGTTTGTTTCCTTTTTCAATGAATCTATCGAGAAATACATATTGTTTGATAATATCACTGCCGATACGGTGATGAACATATATGTTGATTCTTTGTCGGAATTGGCTGTTATTTTGTTGCCGGTGATGGCGGTAGCAATGATTGTGGCCATGTTCTCAAACTTTTTGCAGTTCGGTTTTTTATTTACAACAGAAACGATGAAATTGGATTTGAAAAAGATAGATCCGATAAAAGGAATAAAAAAAATCATCTCATTAAGGGCCATCGTGAATCTGATCAAGTCGTTATTAAAAGTTGCATTTATCGGTTCTGTAACCGGGATGATTATTTGGATGAATTTGGATGATGTGTTGTCCCTGTCATTTCATAGCCCTTGGGATACGCTGACAACGGTCGCAAAGCTTGCCGCGATGATGGGAATTGCAAGTGCCATTGCATTGCTTATCATAGCAATTTTGGATTACATATATGAAAAATTCGAGTATGAAAAACAATTGAGGATGTCGAAACAGGACATTAAAGACGAGTATAAAAATATGGAAGGGGACCCGCTCATCAAATCAAAAATAAAGCAACGGCAGAGGGAAATGGCAATGCGGCGGATGATGCAGGAAGTTCCGAAAGCGGATGTCGTTATTACCAACCCAACCCATTATGCGGTTGCCTTGAGATATGATGATGGGTCAATGGATGCTCCTAAAGTCGTAGCAAAAGGTGCGGACTTTGTTGCTCAAAAAATAAAAATGATTGCAAAAGAAAATGATATTGTAATGGTCGAAAACAGGCCATTGGCAAGGGCTCTTTACGATCAAGTGGAAATAGGCGAAGAAGTGCCGGAAGAATTTTTCAAAGCGGTGGCTGAAATTTTAGCTTATGTTTATCGAATTAAACGCAAAATTTAGTTTGCAGGAGGGAAAAGGATGAAATTTCGCGACTTGGGAGTATTAGCTTTTATCATAGTGATAGTAGCGATGCTCGTAATCCCTCTACCAACATGGTTGCTGAGTTTTTTAATCATTATTAATATTACGCTTTCATTGATTGTATTGCTTACGGCAATGAATATGAAAGAAGCCTTGGAATTTGCGATTTTCCCCTCCATTATTTTGATCTTGACACTGTTCCGGTTAGGAATCAGTATTTCAACAACCCGTGCCATTCTCTCCCAAGGGGATGCGGGTGACGTTATTGAAACATTTGGGGAATTCGTGACAGGCGGTAATATTTTAGTCGGTTTAGTTATTTTCATGCTGCTTGTCATCGTGAACTTTATCGTCATTACGAAAGGTTCGGAGCGGGTGGCGGAAGTTGCGGCGCGATTCACGTTAGATGCGATGCCCGGGAAGCAGATGAGTATTGATGCGGATTTGAATGCAGGGCTCATATCGGAAAAAGAAGCACGGGAACGACGGGATAAAGTTGCCAAGGAAGCGGATTTTTACGGAGCGATGGACGGTGCGACGAAATTCGTTAAAGGTGATGCCATTGCCTCCATCATTTTGGTTTTTATCAACTTAATCTTTGGTTTGATTATAGGAATGCTTCAATTAGGATATTCATTCTCTGATGCGGCAAACCACTTCTCCAAATTGACTGTCGGTGACGGCCTCGTTGCCCAAATTCCTGCCCTTCTTGTATCAACGGCGACAGGTCTTGTTGTGACGCGTGCAGCCAGCGATGGAAACCTGGGAGAAGATATTATAAAACAATTATTTTCCCAATCGAAGTTGCTTTATGTGGCGGCTGGATCCATTTTCCTGCTCGGTCTTTTCACGACAATCCCTGATTGGATCACAATTCCGATTGCCGGGATGCTCGCAATTGGAGCATATTTGATGAGCCGCAAGAAAGAAGAAGATCCGGAAGAACTGTTGGAAATGGAAGAAGAACAAGTGACCGATACAATGAAAAGTCCAGAAAATGTGGTCAATTTATTAAATGTGGACCCGATAGAGTTTGAATTTGGTTACGGTCTGATCCCCCTTGTGGATGCGCAACAGGGAGGGGATTTGCTTGACCGGGTGGTGATGATCCGTCGCCAGCTTGCATTGGAATTGGGACTTGTGATTCCGGTAGTGCGTATCCGGGACAACATCCAATTACAACCAAACGAATATCGCATAAAAATAAAGGGTAATGAAATGGCAAGAGGAGAGCTGCTGTTGGATCATTATCTGGCTATGAGTCCTGGTGGGGACGATTCAATTGAAGGTATAGATACAATCGAACCATCCTTCGGCCTTCCTGCCAAATGGATCACAGAAGAAGTGAAGGAAGAAGCCGAAATGTTGGGATATACAGTTGTCGATCCTCCAAGTGTCGTGTCCACTCACTTGACGGAAGTCATTCGAGCAAATGCGCATGAACTTTTAGGTCGCCAGGAAACAAAACAGTTGATCGACCATTTGCGGGAAACGCATGCCATTTTGGTGGATGAATTGACGCCAACCCCATTATCGATTGGTGAAATTCAAAAGGTATTAGCGAAGTTATTAAAGGAAAACGTATCGATACGCAACTTGCCGGTCATTTTTGAAACATTGGCGGATTATGCAAAGTTGACGAGCGATAGCGATGTGCTGACAGAATATGTTAGACAAGCCCTTGCCCGACAGATTACAAGGCAATATGTACAGGACGGTTCACAATTGAAAGTAATCACCGTTCCTGCGAAAGTGGAAAAAATGATTGCTGACAGTATTCAGCAAACGGAACATGGAAATTACTTGGCGATGGATCCGCACAATTCGCAAACAGTACTTGAATCCATCGCAAAAGAAGTGGAAAGAGTATCTTATATGGAACAAACGCCAATCATCTTATGTTCACCGGGAATTAGAATGTATTTAAGACAATTGACGGAGCGATATTTCCCGCAAATTCCGATATTGTCCTATAACGAATTGGATGCCAATGTTGAAATCCAAAGTGTTGGGGTGGTGACTGTTGAATGAAAATGAAAAAATATATCGCGCCTTCCATTAATGAAGCGATGAAACAAGTGCGTGCCGATTTGGGGGAAGAAGCTGTCATCATCAGTTCGAAAGTGGTTGTAAAAAAGAAGTTTTTTGGGTTGATCCGACAGAAAAATTTCGAAGTGTTGGCCGGCATTGATGAAGTGGAGCCGCCAACATTCGCCGTCCAAGAACAAAAGCAGTTACAGCCGATAGTCCCGAAACATGATGAGCTGCCTAATGATGGAAATGTTTCAGAGTTGAAGGAAGAAATCGTCAGTTTAAAAGAAATGCTGAAATCCATGAAGCAAGACACAATACAAGCTTCCATACCGGAAGAGCTGAAACCATTCATCGAATATTTGAAACGTCAAGAGCTTAATAATGAGCTCATCACGGACATTTGTGATGGGCTTTTTGCACATGTGAATCAATCAAAAGAAATTTCCCGACAGGAAATGGTTGAAATTGCAAAAAATGTGCTGAAAAAGGAGCTCTCCCCCCTTTCAATCGGCGGAATATCTTATGACAAGAAGTATGTATGTGTGTTGGGACCGACAGGGGTGGGGAAAACGACGACGATTGCAAAAATGGCGGCACGCTCTGTATTGGAGAAAAAGAAAAAGGTCGGCTTTATTACGACGGATACTTATCGGATCGCCGCAATCGAACAATTAAAAACCTACGCGAATTTGCTGCAAGCGCCGGTTGAAGTCGTTTATAACCTGAATGATTACAGGGAAGCGATCAGGAAATTTGCCAACCTGGATTTGGTGTTTATTGATACCGCGGGACGAAACTATAAAGAAACGAAATATGTGAATGAATTGAAAAAGCTGATTTCTTTTGATGATGAAGTCGAATCTTATTTGGTATTATCATTGACTGCCAAAGAAAAAGATATTGAAACAATTATTGAACAATTTAGTGAATTTCCAATTGAAAAATTCATTTTCACTAAGACGGATGAAACAAATTCTATTGGCGCGATGTATAATTTAATGATTAAATATAAGAAAGGACTTGCTTACTATACTACTGGTCAAGAAGTACCAGAAGATATTGAAGAAGCGACCATAGAAAAATTATTGGAAATGCTTTTCCAAGGTGAATTCAAATGAGAGATCAAGCAGAAAAATTGAGGTTGAAAATGTTGGAAAGCCAAGGGGCATTGGGGCGATCGATTGCGGTTGTCAGTGGAAAAGGCGGAGTTGGAAAAAGCAATTTCACGACGAACTTTGCCATTAATTTAGCAAAATTGGGAAAAAAAGTGGTTATTTTGGATATGGATCTTGGCATGGCCAATGTTCATATTTTAATTGGGAAACAAGCACCATATCATTTGAAGGATTATTTGGAAGGACGCGTTTCGTTCACGGACATTATTTTCAGGGGCCCGGAAAATATCCACTACATTTCCGGCGGTTCCGGCTTTTCTTCGGTTGTTGAATGGTCGGAAGAGATGTTTGAGGCATTTATTCACGGCTTTGAAGAATTGCAGAAAAGTTATGATTTTATTTTATTTGATATGGGAGCCGGGGCATCGAATTGGTCGTTGGATATCGTTACATCCATTGATGAAGTCATTGTCGTCACAACGGCGGAACCTACCGCAATCACAGATGCCTATTCAATGATGAAATTCATTCACTTAAAAGAACCGAACAAAACTTTCTATCTATTATGTAATCGGGTTTTTTCGAATGAAGAAGGAAAAGAAGCGCTGCAAAGATTAAAAAACACGATGATGAAATTTTTATCAAAAGAAGTCGTGATACTTGGTTGGCTTCCGGAAGATGGAACCGTTCGGAAAGCGGTGATTGAACAAGTTCCTTTTTCCATTTCATATCCTAATGCACAAATATCCATATCATTGCAAGAAATAGTCAATCGTTTCATTCATAACAAATTTGGAGAAGAGGTTCCTCTTCCTTCCAACTCATTCTTATCCAGATTAAAACGTATTTTCTCGAAAGGTCGTGGTTAATTGGTACCTTCGAAAAAACATAAGTTATTAATTGTGGATGACTCGGCATTTATGAGAAAAATGATCAGCGATTTCTTTAAAGATCATCCAACCATTGAAGTGATTGACACAGCGAGAAACGGGAAAGATGCCATCGAAAAAATTCAACAATTAAAACCGGATGTAGTGACAATGGATGTTGAAATGCCTGAACTGAATGGGCTGGAAACTCTTAAATGCATCATGGATATTTCACCGGTTCCGGTTGTCATGTTGTCAAGTTTTACAGAAAATGGGGCAAAACAAACGATGCTCGCGATGGAATACGGTGCTGTTGATTTCGTGACAAAACCCGGTGGCACGATTTCCCTTGATATACATAAAGTAAAGGACGAACTTATCCATAAAGTGGAACTTGCCGCAAAAGTGCCGATAGAAAAATTGAGAAAACATGGCAGTTCCATCAAATATTCTTACATAAAAAACATGCCCCGGGGGACATCCGCCGGCATCAGCGAAAAACAGACCGTGACGGAAAGCAATCGAAGTATCCATCCGGTTCAAACAAAATGGAGTAAAACTTCCGAAAAAATAGTCTTAATCGGAACTTCGACAGGTGGTCCAAGAGCCTTGCAACAAGTGATTACAAAATTGCCTAAAGCTTTCCCTGCGCCCATATTGATTGTTCAACATATGCCACCGGGTTTTACAAAGTCGCTTGCAGAAAGATTGAACCATATCAGTTATGTCCAGGTGAAGGAAGCGGAACAGGGAGAAAAGGTTGAGGCTGGAACAGCATATATTGCGCCTGGCGGATTTCATTTAAAAATGAAAAAGGTTGGTTCCCATTATGAAATCGTGCTGGATGATAAGGAACCGCCAAGAGCAGGACATCGACCGAGCGTGGATGTGTTGTTTGAAAATATCAGCCAATTCGAGGAACTGGATAAAATCGCCGTCATCATGACAGGAATGGGCAATGACGGATCTAAAGGTTTAATGACATTAAAGAGAACCGGAAATGTGATCGCCATTGCGGAATCAGCGGAAACTTGCATTGTTTTTGGTATGCCAAAAGCTGCCATCGAAACGCAATTTGTTGATGAAGTAGTGAATGTGGATGAAATTGCGGAGACCATGTTGAAATATTTGTCGTAAAAGGGAGTGTGTTCGAATGGAAATGAATCAGCAATATTTAGATATGTTTATTGAAGAAAGCAAAGAACATTTGCAAAATTGCAGCGATCTATTATTGGATTTGGAAAAAAATCCGGGTGACTTATCCATCGTCAATGAGATTTTCCGCTCTGCCCATACTTTAAAAGGAATGGCCGCTACGATGGGATTTGAAGATTTGGCCGATTTGACACATAAAATGGAAAACGTGTTGGACGCCATTCGGAATGAAAAAATTACCGTTGATTCGAATTTGTTGGATGTTGTTTTTGAATCAGTGGATCATTTGGAAGCAATGATTACGGATATTGCCAATGGCGGCGATGGGAAACGGGATGTATCCGGAATTGTATCAAAACTAAAAGATATTGAAGCTGGCAAAAGCATTCCTTCGAGCACTCCTACGGAGCAGGAAGTTGCTGCGGATGTGGCGGTGGAAGAAACAGCGCCTGGCCGTTACTTAATCTATGATGAATATGATATTACCGTATTGAAACAATCGAAGGAACAAGGGTTCAACACTTATGAAATTTCCGTTTCCCTTCGGCCTGATTGCCTGTTAAAGGCAGCGCGGGTCTTTATGGTATTCCAAGTATTGGAGAAAAGCGGGGAAGTCATAAAATCTTTCCCAACGGTAGAGAAGCTGGAAGAAGAACAATTCGACCAAAACTTCCAAGTGGCCTTCATCACGAAAGATTCTCCGGAAGAAATCAAAAAGAAAATCAGCAAAGTTTCAGAGATTGAGAATGTTGTCGTGGTGCCATTGACTGATGCAATGGTGAAAGAGGCAAGCAAAGAAGAGATTGCTTCCAAAGAACAGCAACAAAAAGAGTTGGAGAAATCCAGTCCAGTGCCGAAACAAGAGAAAAAAGAAGTAGCTGCAAAGAAAGATTCAAGTGCATCCAAACAAATCGCTCACTCCAAAACGATTCGCGTAAGCATTGAACGACTTGATATCTTAATGAACTTATTTGAAGAATTGGTCATTGATCGCGGACGATTGCAGTCGATTGCGGCAGATGTGAAACAATCCGAATTGACGGAAACAGTTGAACGGATGAGCCGTACAATGGGCGATTTGCAAAACATCGTGCTGACAATGCGCATGATTCCAATCGAAACCGTCTTTAACCGATTCCCTAAAATGGTCCGTTCCTTATCCCGCGAGTTGAATAAAAAAATCCGGTTGGAAATTATCGGTGCCGAAACGGAACTGGACCGTACCGTCATCGATGAAATCGGTGATCCGTTAGTCCACCTGATCCGCAACTCTGTCGACCATGGTATCGAAAGTCCGGAAGCAAGAAGAGCGAAAGGAAAACCGGAAGAAGGTTCGGTTACTTTAAGGGCATACCATAGCGGAAATTATGTCTTTATTGAGATTGAAGATGATGGAGCCGGAATCAATAAAGAGAAAGTGTTGAGAAAGGCGATTGAGCGAGGGATTGTTTCAAAAGAAGCGGCTCTTACGCTCACAGACAAACAGATCAATGAACTCATTTTCGAATCCGGATTCTCAACGGCCGATAAAATCACGGATGTTTCAGGACGAGGCGTTGGTCTGGATGTTGTGAAAACGACGATCCAATCTCTTGGCGGCAGCATTTCCATTGAATCGCAACAAGATGTCGGTTCGAAATTCTCTATTCAATTGCCTTTAACTTTATCAATTATTTCCGTCATGTTGGTAGAAATAGAGAAAGAAATTTATGCAATTCCATTATCATCCATTATTGAAACATCCATCATTAAAAAATCGGATATTTTAAATGCCCATAATCAAAAAGTCATCGATTTCCGTGGAAAAGTCGTGCCGCTCATTTACTTGGATGAAGTCTTTGAGGTGCCGCGCAGCGAAGCTTGTGATGATGAATATCAATCCGTTGTCATCGTAAGAAAAGGCGATAAAATGGCAGGTTTGGTGGTTGATTCATTCATCGGCCAACAGGAAATCGTATTGAAATCATTGGGCAATTATTTGAAAAATATTTTTGCGATTTCCGGTGCAACAATTTTAGGAAACGGTCAAGTGGCATTAATCATCGATATCAATGCGTTAATGAAATAATTGAATGAAATGGGGTGCTGGATATGGTAACTGCAGCGGAGAAAGAAAATATTAAAGTAATAGTTTTCCAACTAATGGATAAAGAGTATGCGATACCTGTCAACCACGTTCAAGGGATAGAAAAAATGATGCACATCACCCGTGTGCCAAGAACTGAAAAGTTTGTAAGAGGTGTCATCAACTTGCGCGGGGTCGTAACACCGATCGTCGATTTAAGGGAACGGTTTGGTCTGCCTCCTGTGGAAGATACTGAATCGGTTCGCATTATCATTGTTCAATTGGACGATATCGAAGTGGGATTTGTCGTTGATTCCGCCAATGATGTCATCGATATTCCGGTCAACTCAATAGAACCTCAGCCCGAAGTCGTTGGGGTGAAGGAAGAAGCCTTTATCTCTGGGGTGTCCAAAATTGGGAATCGTTTACTGATATTGCTTCATTTAGATAAAGTGTTGAATTTATCTGAATAGACTATTGAAAAAGTAGGGATACATATGAAACATCCTGGCATGAATTCATTGCATTTGGACATTCTCAAAGAAATCGGGAATATTGGTGCTGCCCATGCCGCCACTTCCCTTTCGAATATGTTGAATAAAAAAATCGATATGCGTGTTCCAAAAGCGGAAATGGTTACCTTTAATGAAATGATGGAACTGATGGACGGACCTGAAAAGGTTGTCGTGGGAATCTATTTGCGAATTGAAGGCGATTTGGAAGGAAGCATGTTCTTCATTTTGCCTATTGAACAGGCGAACCGGTTTATTCAACGCCTGATTCAAGATGACCGGTTTGATTTCCGCAGCAACGCATCCGATATTGGAATGTCCGCAATGCAGGAAATGGGAAATATTTTATCCGGTTCTTACTTATCCGCCATGTCCGACTTTTTGAATTTAAAGGTGTTTCCTACCGTTCCGGGTTTAAGCATTGATATGTTTGGGGCAATTATCAGTGTCGGTCTTATTGAGATTTCCCAAGTAAGCGATTATGTAATTGTCATTGACACATCCATTTTGGAAGAAGGGCTGGAGAGCGAAATGAAAGGACATTTTCTATTGCTGCCTTCTCCTGAGTCTTTTGACGTAATTTTTAAAGCGTTAGGGGTTGAATAATATGTTTACTCCACAATCAGGGAAGGTTGTCAAAGTGGGTATTGCCCAAATGGATGTGGTCAAATTTCCCGATACAATACGAACATCAGGACTGGGATCATGTGTGGGAGTCGTTTTATATGATGAAACGAAAAAGATTGCCGGTCTTGTTCATATTATGTTGCCGGACTCTTCGCTGAGCAGTACGGATACAATCAATACGGCAAAATTTGCAGATACAGGCATTAAAGGACTTGTGGAAAAACTGTTAATGGAAGGTGCCCAAAAATATCGTTTAAAAGCGAAAATTGCCGGAGGAGCACAAATGTTTCAATTTTCTTCCGCAAAAGAAATGATGAGGATCGGTCCCCGCAATGTCGAAGCCGTGAAAAAAGTGCTTAATGAATTGGGGATTCCTCTTGTGGCGGAAGATATTGGCGGAAATAGCGGCAGGACGATTGAATTTGATCCTGCAACGTGCAAATTGATGATTCGTACAGTCAATCAAGGAGTGAGTGAAATTTGATGTATGGTTCAATTTTTTTGAATTGTTGGGGAAGTTTAATCACATTTTCAATCACATTTGCAATCATGTACCAGGTTTCCATCTTTCCTTCGCAAATTTTACTCGTATCTTTTTTTGCTGCACTCGCCGCCTTCATTTTATTGTTTGCTGTACGATATCTCATTGGCTATATTCTATATACGCCGGATGATGGGCTCTTTGAAGAGTTTATTGAAGGCACCGATGAAAACAACAGCGTTCAAGAGGAGGAAGATGAGATTTTAGAAAGGGACACAAATTCTTTGAATCAATCCTCGAAAATGGAGTTTCAAGATGAAAGCTCGGAAGAAATAGCCAAACTTGTCCGTTCAATGTTGAGTGAATAAGATGCTTAAGTACTATTATGTTCAGTGATAAAATCCGCTTTTTAGGCTCTTTTCCATAAGGATTGAGCAAAAATACTCACCGTTAACCGCTTGATTTGGTCCTATAGAATACTGTGTTTTTTATACCTTTCTTTGGTATAATGATTAGTAATAAAAGGCGTATCGTAAAGAAAGGTGGGTTCGATGGTAAGCAAGCTAGATGAGCAGCAATTATGGAATAGCTGGATAAATGATCGGGATCCGCAAGCAGGAAATTTACTGATAAAAAAATATAAACCCCTAGTTTCTTATCATGTTCAAAGAATTGGTTCAGGGCTTCCGAAAAATGTCTCCCGGGATGATTTGACAAGCCTGGGAATGATGGGACTTTTTGACGCCTTAAATAAATTTGATATCAATAGAGACTTGAAATTCGATACATATGCTTCATTCCGTGTCCGGGGAGCCATCATTGACGGCCTTAGAAAAGAGGATTGGCTGCCACGATCGGCGCGGGAAAAAGCAAAAAAAATGGAAGCGACCATTGAACAATTGGAGCAAAAGTTGATGCGTCATGCTACTCCTGAGGAACTGGCGGAACATATGAACATGCCTGTTGAAGAAGTATATCAAACGGTGCAAGAGCATTTCTTCTCGAATATATTGTCTCTCAATGAACCCCAGCATGATCAGGACGAAGGAGAAGGAAAGTCATTTGTCATTCGGGACGAAAATGTCAGAACACCGGAACAGGAAACGATACATAAAGAGCTTATAGAAGAATTGGCAGAAAACATAAAAAAATTAAGTGAGAAAGAGCAACTGGTACTGAGTCTTTTTTACTCTGAAGAAATGACATTGACAGAAATCGGGGAAGTATTGAATTTATCCACTTCCCGCATTTCACAAATTCATTCAAAAGCGTTGTTGAAACTGAGAAAACTGTTGTCAAATGAGATGAACGCCTAAAGTGGGTGGAACTTATGAGTTTAAAAGGTGTTGAATTGCAAATCGCCATTCCCAAAACGGTGGATGCCGGCAAAATTGCTGAGCAGCATCAACAAAATGTTGTTCAGCAACAATATCATGCAAATGATGCGTTGAACAGGGAAATTGAAAGAAAGCAACTTACCGTGAACGACACCGAGAAAATCTCTGAAGTATCCGACAATAATGAAAAAAAAGGCACGGGAAAAGACCAAGATAAAAACAAAAAAGAACGCAAGAATCAGCAGGAACATCAGGAAGCGAAACATCCATATAAAGGAAATTTTATTGATTTAAGCGGATAGGAGATTATATGGCTACAGTATTTATTATACTCACCATTTCCCAATTAATAAGTTTTTATCTTATTTTTATTTTAAATTCCAAGATGTCAAAATTTAAGGACTTGGAATCGCGGCAAGATAAGATGATGGAAGAAATGGAAAATGCAATCAGCGTATATTTATTGGAAATCAAGGAAGAAAACGACCGGTTCATTCATGAATTAACGAAAATAAAAACTTCTCAGCAAAAAAGCGTCCTCAATTTGCAAGCGGGTACTGTTCCTGATCCTATTGGGAAAGAACCAGTGGAAGATGATTTACAGAAAAACGTGGTGAACCTGGATGCAATTTTGCCTACAATCCCTAAAGCGATTGCCAAAAATGCTTACATCCAACAAAAAAAGAACATGGCCAAAGAGCAAGAAAACATGCCGGATGTGATAGCAAATGAAAAAAAAGGGCATAAACTAAATGATGAAATGCTTCAGAAGGATGTATCTTTGAAAGACAAAGTATTGGCGCTGCATCAGGAAGGAAAGTCCATCGAAGAAATCGCAAAAATTACGCAAAAAGGAAAAACGGAAATTGAACTATTGTTAAAGTTCCAAGCATAAACTTCTTGCACAGTAAAAGGCTTTGTGTTATATTACCAATTGGTGTGATAATTACACACGCATTTTGATGGGTAAGTGGTGCTTAAAAGTAATCTTTTAAGTTGCTTATTCCATATGAAAAATGCGGAGGAATAAAACCAATAGTAGGAGGAAAATTCATGTCAGTAATCTCAATGAAACAATTATTAGAAGCAGGTGTACATTTCGGTCACCAAACTCGCCGTTGGAATCCAAAAATGAAAAAATACATTTTTACTGAACGTAACGGCATTTACATTATCGACTTGCAAAAAACTGTAAAAAAATTAGAAGAAGCTTACGAGTTCATGCGTCAAGTTGGTGCAAACGGCGGTAAAGTTCTTTTTGTTGGTACGAAAAAACAAGCACAAGACGCTATTAAAGAAGAAGCTGAACGTTCTGGCAACTTCTACATTAACCAACGCTGGTTAGGTGGAACATTAACAAACTTCGACACAATTAAAAAACGTGTTGCACGTATGAAAGAAATCGAAAAAATGGAAGAAGAAGGAATTTTTGATGTTCTTCCTAAAAAAGAAGTTATGAAATTGAAAAAAGAACATGAACGTTTAGTGAAATTCCTTGGCGGTATCCGCGACATGAACGAATTACCTGATGTACTATTCGTAGTTGACCCACGCAAAGAACGCATCGCTGTAGCTGAAGCTCGTAAATTAAATATTCCGATTGTAGGAATTGTTGATACAAACTGCGATCCAGATGAAATCGACTACGTAATTCCTGCAAACGATGATGCGATTCGTGCTGTGAAATTATTAACAGCTAAAATTGCAGATGCTCTTATCGAGTCTAAACAAGGTGAATCAGAAGCTCCAGCTGAAGAAGTAGTTGCTGAGTAATTCACTGCTACAAAGGTGATAAGTGACTGTTTCACTTATCACCTTTTTTTGAGAAACAATGGTTTCTTACTTTGTAAAATGGCTAAAACTTATAGTAAACAATCATGATCCAAGGAGGAACTTTCAATGGCAATTACTGCACAATTAGTAAAAGAACTTCGTGAAAAAACGGGCGCAGGTATGATGGATTGCAAAAAAGCCCTTGTAGAAACAAACGGTGACATCGAAGCTGCCATCGATTACCTACGTGAAAAAGGTTTGGCTTCTGCAAGCAAAAAAGCTGACCGTATCGCGGCTGAAGGTACAACTTACATCTTAACTGAAGGAAACGAAGCGATCATTTTGGAAGTGAACGCTGAAACAGACTTCGTTGCGAAAAACAGCCAATTCCAAGAACTAGTAAAAAGCTTGGCGGAACAATTATTAAAAGCTAAACCTGAGTCTTTGGAAGCTGCATTGGAAGTGAAAAACGAGGAAGGCGCAAGCATAGCGGAACAAATTTCAACTGCTGTTGCGACAATTGGTGAAAAAATCACTCTTCGCCGTTTCGAAATCAGAACAAAAACGGATGCAGATGCTTTTGGTTCCTACTTGCACATGGGCGGCCGCATCGGTGTATTAGTTGTTCTTGAAGGTACTACAAATGCTGATGCAGCGAAAGATATCGCGATGCACATTGCGGCAATCAAGCCAAAATATATCTCCCGTGATGAAGTGCCTGCGGAAGAAGTTGAACGTGAACGCAAAGTGTTGACTGAACAAGCATTGAACGAAGGAAAACCTGAAAACATTGTGGCAAAAATGGTTGAAGGTCGTCTTGGAAAATTCTTCGAGCAAGTTTGCTTATTAGAGCAAGCATTTGTTAAAGATTCTGATCAAAAAGTTCGTGATTTCGTGAAATCAGTTGGCGGTAACGTAACTTCATTCGTTCGTTATGAAGTAGGAGAAGGCATCGAAAAACGCGAAGACAACTTTGCGGAAGAAGTTATGAGCCAAGTAAAAGGAAATAAATAATCGTAGAATAAATACACAAACTTTATGGGGAGCACTCTAAGTGTTCCCTATTTTTCAGAAAAGAATTTTAAATTAACGCATAACGGAGGTTTACTATGAGTGTGCCGCAATTCAAACGAGTAGTCATTAAAATAAGTGGTGAAGCATTGGCAGGAGAAGCAGGATTTGGCATCTCCCCAAAAATTATTAAATCAGTGGCCGAAGATATCAAAGAAGTAGTGGATCTTGGAGTGGAAGTTGCAGTTGTTGTTGGCGGAGGAAACATTTGGCGTGGTAAAATAGGTAGTGAAATGGGAATGGATCGTGCTTCTGCCGATTATATGGGAATGCTTGCAACTGTCATGAACTCCCTCGCATTGCAAGATGCTCTGGAAAAATTGGACGTGGAAACTCGTGTACAATCTTCTATTGTGATGACCCAAGTGGCGGAACCTTACATACGTCGAAAAGCGGTGCGTCATCTCGAAAAAGGGCGTGTCGTGATTTTCGCTGCTGGAACTGGAAATCCATTTTTCTCCACAGATACAACGGCTGCATTGCGGGCTGCCGAAATTGATGCGGACGCTATTTTAATGGCAAAAAATAATGTTGATGGCGTTTATTCAGCGGATCCCAAAATTCACCAAGATGCAGTGAAATACGAAACACTCACTTATTTAGAGGTCATTCAGCAAGGTCTTCAAGTAATGGATTCCACAGCTTCCACATTATGTATGGACAACGACATCCCATTAATAGTATTCTCTATAATGGAAAAAGGTAACATTAAACGGGCTGTTTTAGGCGACAAAATTGGGACAGTTGTTAGGAGGAATGCATAATGAATAGTGTATATGAACAAGCGAAGGAAAAAATGAACAAGTCGATTACCGCTTTTACTAGAGAACTTGCATCGATTCGTGCCGGCAGAGCAAACGCAAAATTACTGGACCGGATTACTGTCGATTATTACGGGGTACCAACTCCGGTGAATCAGCTTGCAGGGATCACTACTCCGGAAGCGCGCCTTCTTGTAATCACACCCTATGACAAGTCCATTTTAGGGGAAATTGAAAAAGCCATTTTAAAATCGGATATTGGTATTACCCCTACAAATGATGGAAATGTAATCCGTTTAACAATTCCTCCTTTGACTGAGGAACGTCGTAAAGAGTTGGTGAAAGTCGTGAAAAAAGAAGCGGAAGAAGCAAAAGTGGCCATCCGGAATGTACGACGTGACGCAAATGATGAATTGAAAAAATTGGAGAAAAACGGGGAAATGACGGAAGACGAATTACGAGGACATGTGAATGATATCCAAAAACTAACAGATGAGTTCATTGCAAAAGTTGACAATTTAGCAAAAGAAAAAGAAGACGAAATCCTTTCAATTTAAAGGTTTGTCAAAAAGAACTTTCCATAGGCTGTGACGTCCTTTTCTTCAGGACGTCTTTTTCATTTCATATTATGCATAGGATTTGTTGATTGAATAATAATAGAAATTTCAATAAAGTCATCGGATTAAACATAAGTTATTAAAAGAATTAGAAAAAATGCAAATAATTCTTTAGGAAATGAAAGACACATATATTGGTTTTTGATATTATTAATTAGAATACGTCCAAAACGTTGTCAGGTGGGGGAATACATGGTATTTTACAATTTTTTTAGGAAAACTAAATATGCAAAAAAGGCATCCAAAATGGATGGCAAAATTGAAGTGATCCCTTCCCATATTGCAATCATTATGGACGGCAATGGACGTTGGGCGAAGAAGCGGGCTATGCCACGTATCGCTGGTCATCATGAAGGGATGAAGACCGTTCGGAAAATTGCGCGCGTGGCAGATGATCTTGGAGTGAAAGTTTTAACGCTGTATGCTTTTTCAACGGAAAACTGGAAGCGTCCTAAAACAGAAGTGGATTATTTAATGAGCTTGCCAGAAAAATTTCTTGATGATTTTTTACCGGAAATCATAGAGCGAAATATCTGTGTTCAAATGATTGGCGAAAAGGAAGGTTTGCCGGAACATACAAAAAAAGCAATTAATAATGCGATGGAAAAAACAAAAAATAATACAGGACTTATTTTGAATTTTGCATTAAATTATGGCAGCCGCGCAGAGATTGTGAAAGCGATGAAAAAGATGATGGCGGATGTTCAGGAAGGAAAATTGTCCATCGATGCCATTACGGAAGAAACGATGAACCAATATTTGATGACATCCCATCTGCCGGAACCGGATCTTTTGATTCGCACGAGCGGGGAAGTACGATTAAGCAATTTTATGCTTTGGCAATTGGCTTATACAGAATTTTGGTTCACTGATACCCTCTGGCCGGATTTTGATGAAGAAGACTTTATGGAGGCGATTTATGCCTATCAGAGAAGAAATCGTCGGTATGGTGGATTGAAAGGAGAAGAAATTAATTGAAGCAACGGATTATTACGGGAGTTGTAGCAGCTGCATTTTTCATCCCGTTTGTCATCTATGGTCAACTCCCATTTACCCTATTAGTTTATGCAATGGCTACAGTAGCAATGTTTGAACTTCTTCGAATGAAAAAAATGTCTGTTTTTTCAATACCAGGATTCGTTGGTTTCTTGACCGTGTATGTTTTATTAATGCCGGATTCATGGGCGGATAAAGTTCATGAAGTCACTTCTTATAGCAAATTGGAATTTCTTGTCATTTCGGCCCTTTTGTTATTGATTCATTCTGTCATTGTAAAAAACCATTTTACTTTTGATGAGATTGGATTCGTACTTCTGTCCGCATTATATATCGGTATCGGCTTTTATTATTTGATTGAAACGAGAAACGCCGGGCTGGAGTTCATTATTTTTGCCCTGCTCATCGTTTGGTGCACCGATTCAGGGGCGTATTTTACCGGAAGAAAATTCGGGAAAAACAAATTATGGCCGGAAATTTCGCCAAATAAGACCGTTGAGGGGTTTTTCGGAGGAATACTCACGGCGGTTGTTTTCGCATGCATTATGCAAATGATTTACCCATTTGATAAACCTTGGTTTATACTAGTTCTTGTAACGATTGTAAGTTCTGTATTCGGACAATTGGGCGATTTGGTAGAATCCGCTATAAAAAGGCATTATGATGTGAAAGATTCAGGGAAGATTCTTCCGGGACATGGGGGAATACTGGATCGTTTTGACAGCTTATTGTTTGTATTACCATTACTTAACTTGTTGCATTTCGTCAGTTGATGAAGGGAAGGACCCATGTTGAAAAAAATCAGTTTATTAGGCGCAACAGGTTCGATTGGATGGCAAACTTGTGATATTTTGAAAAATCATCCAGAAGAATTTCAACTTGTTGCTTTTTCTGCTGGAAAAAATATAGAAAAAACAAGGGAAATTATTAAAACATTGAATCCTGAACTGGTTTCTGTGCAAGAAGAAAAAGATGCACATGCATTAAAAAAAGAGTTTCCTCATATACATTTTACATACGGTGACAAAGGGTTGATAGAAGTGGCCACTCACCCGGAAAGCGGAGTATTGGTGAATGCGGTTTTGGGCAGTGTTGGACTGCCTTCCACATTGGCTGCCATCCGCATGGGCAAAACGATTGCGATTGCCAATAAAGAGACCCTTGTTACCGCTGGGCATCTGGTCATGGAAGAAGCGAAAAAGTATCATGCACCCATTTTGCCTGTTGACAGTGAGCATTCAGCCATATTCCAGTCGATGAATGGTGAAAATCCGAAACAAATCAAGCGGCTGATTTTGACAGCTTCCGGTGGTGCATTCAGAGATAAAACCCGCGATGAACTGAAACATGTGACAGTGAGGGATGCTTTGAATCATCCGAACTGGTCAATGGGCGCGAAAATAACGGTTGATTCGGCGACGATGATGAATAAGGGGCTGGAAGTGATTGAAGCCCATGTGTTATTTGATATGCCCTTTGAACAGATTGATGTGTTGCTTCATAAAGAAAGCATCATCCACTCGATGGTGGAGTTCCATGATACAAGCGTCATTGCCCAATTGGGAACCCCGGATATGCGTGTGCCGATTCAATACGCATTAAGCTATCCGGACCGATTGCCTCTGATTGGCGGGAAGACGTTAAATCTGGCGGAAATCGGACAACTGCATTTCAAAGCAGTGGATTTTGACCGGTTTAAAGCGTTAAAACTTGCTTATGAAGCAGGTCGAATGGGCGGAACGGTATTAACGGCAATGAATGCAGCCAATGAAGCGGCAGTGCAACTGTTTTTACAGGAAAAGATCCCATTCTTGGAAATTGAGGAAATTATCGAACGCATGATGGACAGCCATAACAATATTTTAAACCCGGATTTGGAAACGATTTTGCATGTGGATAGGGAAACAAGAAAAAAAGTGCTTCATATGGTACAATAAACTTGAGCTCAGCTCTAAAGGTGGTATACTATGCAAACAATATTAGCATTTATCCTCGTATTTGGATTAATCGTTTTCTTTCATGAATTTGGGCATTTTATCTTTGCGAAACGTGCAGGCATATTAGTGCGGGAATTCGCCATTGGTATGGGACCTAAGCTTTTTGGCATGAAAAAAGGGGAAACGTTATATACGATCCGATTATTGCCTTTGGGCGGCTATGTCCGGATGGCCGGTGAGGATTTCGATCAAATTGAGCTGCAACCTGGTTATCGGGTAGGTCTCATATTAAATGATGAAGAAAAGGTCGAGAAGATTTATTTAAATCAAAGTGTCCGACATCCGAATGTGTTATTTATGGAAGTGGAGCGGGCAGATTTAAATAAAAAATTATGGATTGAAGGTTACGATGAAGAAGAGCGTTTAGTCCGTTTCGACATTGCCCGGAATGCAATCATTGTTGAAAATGGGGAAGAAACGTTAATTGCACCATATGATCGGACTTTTGAAGCAAAATCGTTATGGCACCGTACACTTACAATCTTTGCGGGACCGTTGTTTAACTTTATTTTGGCTTTTGCCATTTTTATATTCCTCGGTATATTCCAAGGAGTGCCAACGAATGAACCGATTATTACGGAAGTGGTCGATGACAGCCCAGCCGCTGAAGCAGGGATGGAAGCAGGGGACTATGTAAAATCCATTAATGGAACACCGGTTAAAAAATGGGATGAATTGACCGATTTTGTAAAAGAGAATCCTGGAAAAGAGCTTTCATTCATTGTTGAACGGGACGGACAGCAAGTGGAACTATCCGTCGTCCCTGAAACAGTGAAAATGGAAAACGGTGAAAAAGTTGGACAAATTGGTGTCATGTACCAAAGTCCGCTTGTGAAAAATCCAATCAAAGCCATTGGCTATGGTTTTCAACAAACGTGGGAATACACCCTTTTAATTCTACAGGCGCTGGTGTATTTAATTGCAGGGAACTTTACCCTTGATGACTTGGCCGGTCCTGTCGGCATTTACCAATACACCGGGGAAGTGGCAAAACACGGCTTCTTCACCCTTATGTACTGGACAGCGGCATTGAGCATCAACTTGGGAATCATGAACTTGCTTCCGCTTCCAGCCTTGGACGGTGGCCGCTTAATGTTCTTCGGCATTGAGGCATTGAGAGGAAAACCTGTCGATCGCAAAAAAGAAGGCATGGTTCATTTGGTGGGAATCGTGCTCTTAATGATATTAATGATTGCTGTCACATGGAACGACATTCAACGATTGTTTTTCCAATAAAAAACGCGCGTCAAAAATCGCCATCCGATGGAACGTCGGGGCGATTTTTGCTTTTTCATCATCAAATTTTAATATTGGATGCATCATTGCAAGATTTATTGATAAGTGAATCAATGCAGTAAATAAATATCAAAAAAATGTATATACTCAACACTTTGATGGGTATGCTATTCTATTAAAAAAGATAGAAACTGATAAAGGTGGAGCACTTATGAAGCAAAGTGTAACGTTGATCCCAACGATGCGGGAAGTGCCACAAAATGTTCATACGAAATCTTGTCAAATGTTGCTGCGTGCAGGATACATACGTCAACATTCAAAAGGCACCTATTCCTATTTGCCATTGGCGAAGAGGGTATTAAAAAAGATTGAAACAATCATCCGGGAAGAAATGGAGAATAAGGAAGCGATTGAAATTGAATTGCCTTCCATCCAATCGGTTGATTTGTGGAAGCAGTCAGGGAGACTGCATTTTTTCGATGAAGAATTGATACATTTCCAAGATCGGAACAAACAGGAATTTGTCATCGGACAAAGTATGGATGTAATGACTTCCATTGTGCGGGATGAAATAAAAACCTATAAAAAATTGCCGATCACCTTTTACCAATTGCAGAAAAGAATTCGGAGAGAAAAGGAATTGCGCTTTGATTTATTCCATGCGCAAGAGCCTTTAATGTTGGAAGCTTATTCTTTCCACGACAGCGACGAAAGTTTAAATCACACGGTTGAAGAAATGATTGGAACATTTGAACGGATTTTTTCTTATTTGGGATTAAATATTCAAATGGTGGAAGCGGATCCGGGGCCTTTCGGAAATGAATCTTACGAGTTTGTCATTTTCTCGGATATCGGACAAGAAATCATTGCTTGTTCAGATCAATCGAATTATGCCGTCAATGCGGAAATCGCAAAAGTATCTACCGAATATGAACGCTCCACTGAAGAAATGAAGCCGCTTGAAAAGTTGGCTACGCCGAATGTCCAGACGATTCAGGAATTATGTGATGTTTTGCAAGTGGAACCAAGTCAATGCATAAAATCACTTGTATTAAACGTCGACGGGGATATCACCGTTGCTTTAGTCCGCGGAGACCACCAGCTGAATTTAAGGAAAATAGCCAAAGTTTTGAATACAACGAATGTACAATTTGCCGGTGAAGAAGAAATCAAAAAACACATAGGCTGCTCCAAAGGATCAATCGGCCCGTTAAAACTGCCTATCGATATCAAAGTGATCGCGGATAATGGAATCAAATCCGTTGTAAACGCTGTCACTGGCGCCAATGAAGACGGCTATCATTATATCAATGTGAATCCGGATCGTGACTTTGCCATCAATCTGTACGAAGATATCCGATTTATCGAAGAGGGAGACCCTTCCCCTGATGGACAAGGAAGCATTCAGTTGAAGAAGGGGATTAAGCTCGGCCGTGTAATGAAATTAGGAAATCGGTATATGGAAAATATGCAGGCAACCATCGCCGGCGATGAGGGGAAACAAATTCCATTGCAAATGGCAAGTTACGAACTGGAATTGACACGGATTTTTGCCACACTGGCGGAACAATGCCAGGATGATAGAGGATTTATATGGCCGAAACATCTGTCACCTTATGATTTGCATCTGATGGCGATCAATGTTAATGATGAAGCGCAATTGAACCTTGTAGAGCAGCTGTACAATATTTTAACCACTTACCGATATGATGTTTTATACGATGACCGGGACGAACGGGCAGGTGCAAAGTTTGCGGACAGCGATTTGATCGGTTTGCCGATACGGATCACCATTGGGAATAAGGCGTTAACAGGAATGGTGGAAGTAAAAAATCGAAAAACGGGCGAAACAATCGAATGCGTAAAAGAAGAGTTAATCGACCGTTTAAATGAATTTTTTCGAACACAATAAATCCAAACAGTCTTGAAAAAATAGTGTATACTTAATAGATGGCAGTTAAAATAGAATTCGCTCTTCTATAGACGAGACGCCTCACCGTCTTGCCTGATAGAGTTTTGCGAATTCTTTTCATTTTTTATTCCATCAAGGCATTTTTCAATTAAAGGTGGTGAGTTGGATGGAAAACTCAAAAGCGAGAGAGCGTTTATTGACGCTTTTATCCCAACTGAAACTGACGGAAGATATTTACATGTCTTTCTTTGAACATGGTGAACTGAACCGATTGACGGTTCATAAGAAAAAGAGAATTTGGAATTTCTCATTGAAGCTGAAAAATATTTTACCTTTTCAAGTGTACCAACTATTCTCTTCCCGATTAAAGGAAGAATTTCAACATATTGCTCAAACGGAAATTTCGATACAGACGGAAAATCCGCAAGTAACAGATGATCTCATTTCCGATTATTGGATGACCGTCGTTGAACGCATCGACGCTTCGCCGCCTGTAAAGAAACGTCTCTCATGTCAATTGCCAACCTGGACGGGAAGCAAAATGGTTCTTTCCTGCATCTCTGAAATGGAGCAATTGACATTAAAATCGAAGTACCGGGAAATTATTTCGGAAACTTATGCTTGTTTTGGATTTCCAGCAATTCCAGTGGATTTCAAATTAGTTGAAGCATCGGAGGAAGAAAAGCTGGAGCAGGAAAAATTAATGGAACAGCGCAGGTTGGAAGAAGAAGAACTGGCCAGACAAGCCATTATAGATTTCCAAAACAGGGAAAAAGAAAAGAAAGAATCTTCGTCTTCCAACGGGCATGCTGAAGAAGGTCCGGTACAAATCGGCTCAATCATTCACGATACTGAAATTATGGATATCAAATCGATCGTTGAAGAAGAACGCCGCATCGTCATTGAGGGACATATTTTTGCTGTGGAAGTAAAAGAGTTAAAAAGTGGCCGTTCCCTTTTGGAAATCAAAATGACCGACTATACGGACTCCATCCTCGTGAAAATGTTTTCCCGCAACAATGATGATGCCGAGAAGATGGCCCGCCTGAAAAAGGGCATGTGGGTAAGGGTCAGAGGATCAGTGCAAAATGATACGTTTGTCCGTGAATTGGTCGTGATTGCAAATGATATCAATGAAATTCATAAAGAGCCGAGAAAAGACACGGCACCTGAAGGCGAAAAACGGGTGGAATTGCATTTACATACACCAATGAGCCAGATGGATGCAGTGACACCGGTGGACCGCATTGTGGAACAGGCCGCAAAGTGGGGGCATTCCGCTGTGGCAATTACGGATCATGCTGTCGTCCAAGCCTATCCGGAAGCCTATGCCGCCGGAAAAAAATATGGCATAAAAATCATTTACGGTTTGGAAGCCAACTTGGTGGATGACGGTGTTCCGATTGCTTATGAAGAACGGCATATCAAACTGGATGATGCCACTTTCGTTGTATTTGACGTGGAAACAACCGGATTATCCACTGCCTATGATGTGATTATTGAGCTCGCGGCGGTCAAAATACGCGACGGCAAAGTGATTGATAAATTCGAACGCTTTGCCAATCCGCACCGGCCGCTTACAGAAAAAATCATCGAATTGACGAATATTACGGATGACATGTTAAAGGACGCACCGGAAGTGGATGATGTGATCCGTGAATTCCATGAATTTATCGGAGATGCCATTGTGGTTGCCCACAACGCGTCCTTCGATATGGGATTTTTGTATGCAGCGTACGAAAAAGCGGGCATTACAGGGGTGAAACATCCGGTCATCGATACGTTGGAATTGTCCCGCTTATTAAATCCGACACTCAAAAATCATCGTTTGAATACATTGTGTAAAAAATACGGCATCGAACTTGTACAGCACCACCGCGCAATCTATGATACGGAAGCAACGGGCTACTTGCTGTTGCAATTATTGAAAGAAGCCAAAGAAAAAGGAATCGAATACCATGACGATTTTAATAAATTCATGGGCGGAGAAGACTCCTATAAACAATCCCGGCCTTATCACTGTACAATTTTAGTGGTGGATAATGCCGGATTAAAAAACTTGTTCAAATTGGTGTCCATTTCCCACACTCAANGCTGATTATCGGATCCGGCTGCAGCAACGGGGAATTGTTCGAGACGATGATGAACAAATCTCCGGAAGAAGCGGAAGCGGTGGCTGAATTCTATGATTATATTGAAGTTCATCCAAAAGCCGTCTATTCCCAATTGATTGACAGTGGAACAATCCATGATGAATGGCATTTGGAAGACATTATCCGCAAACTTGTGAAGCTCGGCAAAAAAATGGATAAGCCGGTGGTGGCGACCGGGAACGTCCATTATTTAAATGAACATGATGCCATTTACCGGAAGATTTTGGTGGCTTCCCAGGGAGGGGCAAATCCATTAAACCGCTATCCATTGCCGAAAGTGCATTTCCGTACAACGGATGAAATGATCGAAGAATTCGCCTTTTTGGGAGAGGAAGTGGCGAAGGAAATCGTTGTGACCAACTCCCAAAAAATTGCCGATATGATCGGCGATGTGAAACCGATCAAAGATAAATTGTACACGCCGATCATTGAAGGGTCCGATGAAGAAATTAAACGCTTGACCTATGAAATGGCGCATAAAATTTACGGCGAAAAGCTGCCGGAAATCGTGGAAAAACGGCTTGAAAAAGAATTGAACTCGATTTTGGGACACGGGTTTGGGGTGGTTTATTTAATTTCCGCAAAACTCGTGAAGAAGTCCTTGGAGGATGGATATTTGGTCGGCTCACGGGGTTCCGTCGGTTCATCCCTTGTCGCGACGATGATGGAAATTACGGAAGTCAACCCGCTGCCGCCTCATTACATCTGCCCGAACTGCCACTATTCCGAATTCTTTACGGATGGTTCGGTCGGTTCAGGATTTGACTTGCCGAACAAGGATTGCCCTGAGTGCGGTACGCCTTTGAACAAGGACGGACAGGATATTCCATTCGAAACGTTCCTTGGATTCAACGGGGATAAAGTTCCGGATATTGACTTGAACTTCTCCGGGGAATACCAGGCGCGGGCCCACAACTATACGAAAGTCTTGTTCGGGGAAGATAAAGTCTACCGCGCGGGAACAATTGGTACCGTTGCGGAAAAAACCGCTTACGGCTTCGTAAAAGGTTATGCGAATGACAATAATATCAATTTCCGTTCGGCGGAAATTGACCGTTTAGTGCAAGGCTGCACCGGTGTCAAACGGACGACCGGCCAGCATCCGGGCGGTATTCTTGTTGTTCCTGATTATATGGATATTTACGACTTCACTCCGGTGCAATATCCTGCCGATGCCCAGGATGCGGAATGGCGTACGACCCATTTCGACTTCCATTCAATCCACGACAACATTTTGAAATTGGATATTCTGGGACATGATGATCCGACAATGATCCGCATGCTGCAAGATTTGACGGGCATCGATCCTAAAACGATTCCACCGGATGACCCTGATGTCATGGCCATCTTCACAGGAACAGAATCTTTGGGCGTGACGCCTGAACAAATTTTATGCAATACGGGAACTTTAGGTATTCCGGAATTTGGAACGAGATTTGTCCGTCAAATGTTGGAGGACACAAAACCGAAAACCTTCTCTGAGTTGTTAAAAATTTCAGGCCTATCCCATGGTACGGATGTATGGCTTGGAAATGCCAGCGAATTAATCGCAAATAATGTATGTTCCTTCTCAGAAGTCATCGGTTGTCGTGACGACATCATGGTGTACTTAATTTATAAAGGATTGGATCCTTCGCTCGCTTTCAAAACGATGGAGTCGGTCCGTAAAGGGAAAGGCTTGACGGAAGATATGGAAAAAGCGATGAGGGAACATGATGTGCCTGACTGGTATATTGAATCATGCAAAAAAATCAAGTACATGTTCCCGAAAGCCCACGCAGCCGCCTATGTATTAATGGCTGTCCGCGTGGCATACTTTAAAGTCCATTTCCCTCTTGCCTATTATTGCGCTTATTTCTCCGTGCGTGCCGAAGACTTTGACTTGCCGGCGATGATAAAAGGGGCCAGAGCGATCCGCACGAGAGTCGAAGAAATTAACGCAAAAGGCTTGGATGCAACGAAAAAAGAAAAAGATTTATTGACCGTTCTTGAAATAGCCCTTGAAATGTGCGAAAGAGGCATGAGCTTCAAAAATGTGGATTTGTACAAATCGAAAGCCACAGAATTCGTCATTGAAGGGAATTCCCTCATTCCGCCTTTCAATGCGATCCCCGGTTTGGGGGAAAGTGTGGCGAAACAAATTGTGGCGGCAAGGGAAGAAAGGGAGTTTTTATCGAAAGAAGATTTGCAAACACGGGGCCGCGTTTCCAAATCTTTGATTGAATACATGGAGCAATTGGGCGTGTTGGAAGGTCTGCCTGATGAAAATCAGCTGTCTTTATTCTAAATCCTTTTGCTTGGAATGATTTTGCATCCGTCAAAGATGTGGTGGCACAGTTTCTCATATTTGCATTTCTTAAGAAATTGTGCTATTGTTAAATCAATAATTTGTTGATAGTCTTGCAGCAAAAGAGTGGGGTTTCCCGCTCTTTTCTATTGTTTGTTTGAATTGAGTCTAGGTGCAGCTCTCCACCAGGAGGGTAGCGATTGCTTTGTACACGGAATGCGAATTTCACCATGATTGGTGGAATTTCTGTTTTTAGTCTAGGAAACAGGACGTTGGGAGGATTTTATGAGCAAAATTACTTCTACAGTAGAACAGCTGGTCACACCGATCTTAGAGGAATTGAATCTTGAATTAGTGGATATTGAGTTTGTGAAAGAGGGACGCGCTTGGTTCCTCCGTGTATATATCGATACTCCTCAAGGTGGAATTGATATTGACCAATGTGCACTTGTCAGCGAGCGATTGAGTGCCTTGTTGGATGAAAAGGACCCTATAGAACAAAACTATTATTTAGAAGTTTCCTCTCCTGGTGCGGAACGCCCATTGAAGAAAGAATCCGATTTTGAGAAAGCCATTGGCAAATACGTATATATCAAAACGTATGAGCCGATTGAAGGCATGAAAGAGTTCTATGGTTACTTGAAATCCAACAGCGAAGATAGCCTGGAAATTGAAGTTCGCATAAAAACACGCAATGTTCTTATAAAAATCGGAAAAGAAAAGATTGCCAAAGCTCGCCTGGCAATCGATTTTTCATCAAATTAATTAGGAGTGAAATGAAAAGATGAGCAGTGAATTACTAGATGCTTTAAATGCTCTGGAACAGCAAAAAGGCATTTCAAGGGAAATATTGGTGGAAGCGATCGAAGCTGCACTGGTTACCGCATATAAACGCAACTTCAATCAAGCGCAAAATGTACGTGTTGATTTTAATCAAGAAACAGGAGAAATCAAAGTTTTCTCAAGAAAAGAAGTTGTGGAGGAAGTGGAAGATCCACGCCTGCAAATTTCATTGGAAGAGGCCAGAAAAATCAACAGTGTTTATGAACCTGGCGATATTGTTGAACAAGAAGTGACTCCCCGCAACTTCGGACGGATTGCTGCGCAAACGGCAAAACAAGTTGTGACCCAACGCGTACGTGAAGCGGAAAGAAGCGTCATTTATGAGGAATTTGTCGATCGCACAGATGATATCGTCAATGGAATCATTGAGCGGAGAGATGCGCGAAATATCTATATCAATCTTGGAAAAGTGGAAGCCGCTTTGCCTTTAAATGAACAAATTCCAGGGGAAGAGTACAAACCACAACAACGCATTCGCGTCTACATTACAAAAGTGGAAAAAACGACTCGCGGACCGCAAATCATCGTTTCCCGCACACATCCAGGGTTGCTTCGAAGATTGTTTGAAATGGAAGTGCCGGAAATTTATGAAGGAATTGTGGAGATAAAATCCATCGCCCGTGAAGCCGGGGATCGTTCCAAAATCTCAGTTTACGCGCACGATCCGGAAGTGGATGCCGTTGGTGCATGTGTTGGTACGAAAGGGGCACGGGTACAAGCGATCGTCAATGAATTAAATGGCGAGAAAATTGATATTGTGGAATGGTCAGAAGATCCGGTAGTCTTTGTTGCCAATGCATTGAGTCCATCCAAAGTGTTGGATGTCATTGTGAATGAAGAAGAGAAATCCACAACTGTTATCGTTCCGGATTATCAGCTTTCATTAGCGATTGGCAAACGGGGACAAAACGCGCGACTTGCAGCAAAATTGACAGGCTGGAAAATTGATATTAAAAGTGAATCCGATGCTCGGGAATTAGGAATTTACCCGAATGAAAACAGTCCTTTCATCGAAATTGAAAGCGACAATCAGGAAGAAGAACCTTCTTTTGATCCAATTGATTACGACCTATATCAAGATGTCGATGGTGATGAAGAATAATAAGTTGGGATATTCCAGATAACACGAAAAATGGAATGCGTTGAGCTGATAGGGAAGGTGATATACGTGCCAACGAAAAGAAAAGTTCCATTACGCCGCTGTGTTGTAACAGGTGAAATGTTTCCAAAAAAAGAATTGCTTCGCGTTGTCCGCTCCAAAGACGGTGAAGTATCAGTGGATCCGACTGGAAAAAAGTCCGGTCGCGGCGCATATATTTCCAAATCTGAAGAAGCGGTGGAAAAAGCCCGCAGCAAAAAGATTTTAGAACGCCATTTAGAAGTGAAAATACCGGATGAAATTTACGATGAGCTAATACGGCTTATTCGCAGGGAGCAGCTTTTCAAAAATGAATAAAGAAAAGATTTTGCAGCTTCTGGGATTGGCGACGAGAGCGCGGAAAGTCGTTACCGGTGAAGAATTGGTGATCAAAGAAATTCAAAAGGGCAATGCGAAGTTAGTCATTCTTTCTTCGGATGCATCCCAAAATTCAAGAAAAAAAATTCAAGATAAATGTACGCATTACAACGTTGAATTCCATTCGTTCAGCGATCGTTATGAGCTGGGACATGCGATTGGCAAAGAAAAACGGGTAGTGATTGCCATTACCGACCAGGGATTTGCCAAAAAGCTGTCCAGTCTGCTCAACGAAAATTAATCGGGGGTGAGCTAATGACCAAATTGAGAGTTCATGAATATGCCAAAAAAGTGAATCGACCAAGTAAAGAAGTCATTGAAGAATTAAAAAAATTAAATATAAATGTTTCGAATCATATGTCTACGCTTGACGGAGAAGCGGTTGCGAAACTGGATGCGGTTTTTAACAAAAATGCGAATGAAGCGCCTGCCAAAAAAAATGGCGGACAACAACATAAATCAAAACAGCCGCAAAACAAAGATGCAAAGAAACATGAACATCCTGCAAAACCAAAAGAAGATCAGGATGAAGTGCAAGTTTCCTTTGAAAAAATTAAGCGAAATAAAGTTGCCAAAGATCAAGAACCGGTTCAACAACAGGCTAAACATAAAGGAAACCAAAAGAAAAAGCCTGGCATTCATGGCGGAAAACGCCGTCAACCGAAACAACAACAGCCGCAGCAACCGGTTCAAAAAGAGCTTCCAGAAAAAATCACTTTCTACGAATCTTTAACGGTGGCGGAACTGGCGAAAAAATTAAACCGTGAACCTTCCGAAATCATCAAAAAGCTCTTTATGCTTGGTGTGATGGCGACAATCAACCAATCTCTTGACAAAGATGCCATCGAATTGGTTTGTGCGGATTATGGCGTGGAAGTCGAAGAAGAAATTCGCATTGATAAGACGGATTTAAATGTTTACTTTGAAGAAGAAGATCCGGAAGATGCATTGGTGGAACGTCCACCTGTCGTAACCATCATGGGTCACGTCGATCACGGGAAAACGACAACCTTGGATGCCATCCGCCATACGAGAGTGACAGAAGGGGAAGCTGGAGGTATAACGCAGCATATCGGTGCATACCAAGTAGATATTAATGGAAAGAAAATCACTTTCCTTGATACACCTGGGCACGAAGCGTTCACAACAATGCGCGCAAGAGGCGCGCAAGTTACCGACATCGTTGTCATCGTTGTTGCGGCAGATGACGGTGTCATGCCTCAGACAGTGGAGGCGATCAACCATGCCAAAGCCGCAAATGTGCCAATCATTGTCGCAGTCAACAAAATCGACAAACCAACAGCAAATCCGGACCGCGTCATGCAGGAATTGACGGAATATGGTCTAGTTCCGGAAGACTGGGGCGGCGATACAATCTTTGTTCCAATCTCAGCCTTGAAAGGTGAAGGAATCGACCAATTGTTGGAAATGATCCTGCTTGTTGCGGAAGTTTCTGAATTGAAAGCAAATCCTAACCGCCGGGCAATTGGTACGGTCATTGAAGCCCGCCTGGATAAAGGCCGCGGTTCTGTAGCCACATTGTTGGTTCAAAATGGTACGTTGCGCATCGGCGATCCGATCGTTGTCGGTAATACATTTGGCCGCGTTCGTGCAATGGTGAATGATTTGGGACGCCGCGTAAAAGAAGCTACGCCTGCAACGCCTGTTGAAATCACAGGATTGCACGAAGTACCTCAAGCGGGAGATAAATTCGTTGTATTCGAAGATGAAAAAACGGCCCGTGAAATCGGGGAAGCCCGTGCACAAATGGCGCTTCAGGCAAGCCGTGCCCAAAAATCACGCATCACTTTGGATAACTTGTTTGAACAAATGTCCCAAGGCGATATCAAAGAATTGAATTTGATCATCAAAGCGGACGTGCAAGGATCTGTGGAAGCTTTGGCTTCTTCATTTATGAAAATCAATGTGGAAGGTGTAAATGTTAAAATCATCCACACTGGCGTAGGTGCGATTACAGAGTCTGACATCAGCCTTGCTGCGGCGTCCAATGCCATCGTCATCGGCTTCAACGTCCGTCCAGACGTCAACGCAAAACGTGCCGCAGAACAAGAAGGCGTGGAAATCCGCCTGCACCGCATCATCTACAAAGCGATCGAAGAAATTGAAGCAGCCATGAAAGGTTTGCTTGATCCGGAATATGAAGAAAAAATCATCGGTCAAGCGGAAGTTCGTCAAACAATTAAAATTTCAAAAGTGGGTACAATTGCAGGTTCATACGTTACAGACGGCAAAGTGACACGCGATGCCGGTGTACGTGTCATCCGAAATGGAATTGTGATTTACGAAGGGGAACTTGCATCGCTAAAACGCTTCAAAGATGATGTCAAAGAAGTCATGAGAGGCTTCGAGTGCGGTATGCAAATCAAAAACTTCAACGATATCAAAGAGGGCGACATCATCGAAGCCTTCGTTATGGAAGAAATTGAGCGCAAATGATCGTGTATTTGGAAGCGGAATTCATCATTCCGGACGCTCATTCTTTGAAGGAAAAGCGTGCAGTTCTCCAGCGAATGATCACGAGAGCAAAGCAAAAATTTAATGTATCGGTTGCAGAAATCGATCATCAGGATGTATGGCAACGGACAAAAATTGCTGTCGTGGCCGTTGCTTCATCCCGTTCTGCAGCTGAGCGGGAAATAGACCAAGTGCTCCATTTTCTGCAATCGAATCCATCTTGGGAGCTGTTGGAGTTTTCCCGCGAGTATTTGTAATATGTATGGATAATTTTTAGGATTCCAACAACAATAACATTAATATCATGAAGTCAAGTAGATAAAAGTGCGTGTTGTGCTTTTATTCTACTTTTTAAAAGAGGTGACAATATGTCTCTACGTGCAAATCGTGTTGCTGAACAGATGAAAAAAGAATTGGGCGACATCATTGGCCGTAAATTGAAAGATCCCCGTGTGGGATTTGTAACCATAACAGCTGTTGAAGTCACTGGGGATCTTCAACAAGCGACAATTTATTTTACAACGTTAGGTACGGAAGAAGAGAAAGATGAAACGTTGAAAGCATTGGAAAAGGCGAAAGGTTTTATCCGTTCCGAAATCGGTCATCGCATTCGCCTTCGAAGAACACCTGAAATCACATTCAAGTTTGATACATCGATCGAATATGGAAACAAAATCGAACAATTATTGCGCTCCATCAAGGATACCGATGAAGCGTAAATATCCATATCGTAAAAAGCCTGCGACTGCATCCATCATGCAGGTGGGCTTTTTTTATTGAAATTTTTGGGGGGATTCGAGTGGATGGTATTTTGCCATTATGGAAAGAAAGAGGTTTAACGAGCCACGACTGCGTGTTTCAACTTCGAAAAATATTGAAAACCAAAAAAATTGGACATACCGGAACCCTTGATCCGGAAGTGGAAGGGGTTTTGCCAATTTGCATTGGACAAGCGACTAAAATATCTGAATATTTGATGGAGGCTGGCAAAACTTACGAAGCGGAAGTGTCAATCGGACGTTCCACAACTACGGAAGATGCTGAAGGAGATACGGTGGAAGAAGATAGCAGTCATAAGAAAATTTCAAGGAAGCAATTGCTTCAAGCGCTATCCCAATTGACCGGTGAAATTGAACAAATTCCCCCAATGTATTCAGCGGTGAAAGTGAATGGCATGAAACTTTATGAATATGCCCGGAAAGGGATTGAAGTTGAACGTCCTCGAAGAAAAGTGACCATTTACGAATTGGAGCTGCTCGATGATCGGGAAATGTTTGAAGGGCAAGAAATTAAGTTCAAAATACGGGTGAAGTGCAGCAAAGGCACGTATATCCGAACGCTGGCGGTACAAATCGGGGAACTGCTGGGCTACCCTAGCCATATGTCTTCCCTTGTGCGAACGGCTTCAGGGAATTTTACGAAAAACGAGTGTGCCACAATCCGTGAAGTTGAAAATGCTGTGGAAGAAGGTACCATTGAACAGCTGATTCTTCCCATTGAAAAAGCCCTATCTTCTTATCCATTCATTGAAATGGATGCATCCAATGAAAAGCAAATTTGTAATGGACAAATCTTAAAAGTCCATTCATTATTAAAAAAGAGCGGTAAAATTGTATTTACCCGCAACGGGAAGGCGATTGCTGTATATAGAGAACATCCGACAAAACCTGGGCTGATGAAACCAGATAAGATGTTTCCAAATAATCTTTAGGAGGCCACATGAATGAAGGTAATTCATTTAAAATATCCGTACCAATTAGATAAAGTGGATCCTTCCACTTCCTATTCCCTGGCAGTCGGTTTTTTTGATGGCGTACATAGGGGACATCAAGCGGTGATCCGTGCCGCAATGGAAAAAGCGAGAGAAATCAATGTCAAAAGTGCTGTGATGACCTTTGATCCCCATCCTTCGATCGTATTAGGGAAAAGCAATGAAAAAATCTTTTACATTACCCCTCTTCATCAAAAGTTGGAAATCTTGGAAGAATTGGGTGTCGATACGACATTTGTGGTGCAATTTACCTCCGACTTTGCAAAGCTTTCACCGGAAGAGTTCATCCAACATTTTATTCGGGATTTGAATGTGAAACATGTCACGGCCGGTTTTGATTTTTCCTTTGGCGCTTTCGGGAAAGGAAATATGGAATTGATGAAGGAACTTTCCCGCGGGGATTTCGGTGTGACGGTAGTGGAAAAGCAGGTGGAAGGTGGAGAAAAAATTTCATCGACCCGCATTCGTGAGAGTCTGCGCGAGGGGGATATGGAAACCGTTCATCATTTATTAGGCCGTCCTTACCAACTCCAAGGCATTGTGGTTCAAGGAGATAAAAGGGGCCGTACCATCGGTTTCCCAACGGCCAATATCCAGCCAAAGGAAGGCGGCTTTATTCCGAAAAATGGTGTGTATGCAGTGAAAATATTGGTGCAAAACCAATTATTCGATGGGGTCTGCAACGTGGGATATAAACCGACATTCAAAAATCCCGATGAAAAGCAATTAACAATCGAAGTCCATATTTTGGATTTCCACAAAAATATTTATGGTGAAGAAGTGAAAGTTTATTGGTATAAGCGGCTCCGGGACGAACAAAAATTTGATGGCATCGAATCGCTGAAAGCCCAAATCAACCGCGATAAGGAGCAGGCGATTGAATATTTTTCAAATAAATCATTTGCCTAAACATTTGAACTATGATAATATCTCTTAGTGTACAAAATTGTACATTCCTTAGCTCGGCATACCGAAGCTCCAACGGTTGACTGTGCTAAAGGAGTAATCAAAAAATAGGAGGAAAACAAAATGGCTATTTCAAAAGAACGCAAAAATGAAATCATTAAACAATTCCAAACTCATGAAGGAGATACTGGTTCTCCAGAAGTGCAAATCGCAATTTTAACAGAAGAAATCAACGTATTAAACGAACACTTATCTGTTCATAAAAAAGACTTCCATTCCCAACGCGGACTTCTTAAAAAAGTAGGTCATCGCCGTCATTTATTGAAATATTTACGTGAAAAAGACGTTCAACGTTATCGTACATTAATTGAAAAATTAGGTCTTCGTCGATAATCAGAAAGCGGGATTTTCCCGCTTTTTATTTATCCAAAAAACAGTTTCCAGCGAGTAACAAATAAAGTAAAATTACCATAATTTAATTGAAAATGTTTAGCATAGAAAATGCTTTTTTGATACACTTACTATTGGTATATAAATAATGGTGGCGTATGTCCCCAAGAAGAAAGGAGATCAATACATGACCGAAAAGAAGGTTTATCGCTATGATTGGGCCGGCCGTCCTTTAATCATTGAAGTCGGACAATTGGCCAAACAAGCGAATGGCGCTGTGCTTGTCCGTTATGGAGATTCGGCCGTTCTATGTACTGCGACGATGTCAAAAGAAGCAAAGGCATTGGATTTCTTCCCACTGACAGTCAACTATGAAGAACGTTTATACGCTGCAGGTAAAATTCCAGGAGGATTCATTAAACGGGAAGGACGTCCATCCGAACATGCCATCCTGGTATCCCGATTGATTGACCGTCCGATTCGTCCAATGTTCCCGGATGGATTCCGCAATGAAGTACAAGTTGTTTCCATCGTAATGTCTTCCGATCCGGATTGTCCGACAGAAATGGCGGCATTAGTCGGTTCATCATTGGCGCTTTCCATTTCGGATATTCCATTCAATGGACCAATTGCCGGTGTGAATGTCGGCTATGTGGATGGTAAATTTGTCATCAACCCGGATGTGGCGCAATCAGAAAAAAGTACAATCCACTTGTCGGTTGCTGGAAATAAAGATGCCATCAACATGGTGGAAGCCGGAGCATTGGAAGTGCCTGAAGAAATCATGCTGGAAGCGATTATGTTTGGCCATGAAGAAATTAAAAAATTGATCGCGTTCCAAGAACAAATTGTGGCGGAAGTCGGAAAAGAAAAAATTGAAGTGGAATTGTTTGAAGTGGATGAAGAAATTGAAAAAGCGGTACGGGAAATGTGCGAACAAGATATGATTGCCGCTATTCAAACGGTCGAAAAATTGGCCCGCGAAGAAGCAATCGAGGCTGTGAAACAGCGTGTGGTTGCCCATTATGAAGAACAAGAAGCCGAAGAAGAAACATTGAAACATGTGAATATCGTATTAGAAAAAATAGTCAAAGAAGAAGTCCGCAGATTGATTACAGAAGAAAAAATCCGGCCGGATGGACGGAAAGTGAACGAAATCCGCCCGCTTTCATCCGAAGTCGGTTTATTGCAACGGGCTCATGGTTCAGGGTTATTTACCCGCGGTCAAACGCAAGTGCTTTCCATTTGTACGTTAGGACCATTAGGCGATGTGCAAATCATTGACGGATTAGGTTTGGAAGAATCAAAACGTTTTATGCACCATTACAACTTCCCTCCATTCTCCGTTGGGGAAACTGGTCCGATGCGTGGTCCGGGACGCCGGGAAATTGGTCACGGTGCCCTTGGGGAAAGAGCATTGCTTGCTGTCATTCCGGATGAAAAAGAGTTCCCATATGCCATCCGTTGCGTATCTGAAGTATTGGAGTCCAACGGTTCCACATCCCAAGCTTCAATCTGTGCAAGTACACTTGCCATGATGGACGCTGGTGTGCCAATCAAAGCGCCTGTTGCGGGAATTGCGATGGGACTTGTGAAAAAAGGCGATTATTACACAATATTAACGGATATCCAAGGAATTGAAGACCATCTTGGTGATATGGACTTTAAAGTGGCTGGTACTGAAAAAGGTGTAACAGCACTGCAAATGGACATTAAAATTGATGGCTTATCCCGTGAAATTTTGGAAGAAGCGCTCATGCAAGCAAGAGAAGGCCGCATGATCATCTTGGAGCATATGAAACAAACGCTTGCCGAACCGCGCAAACAACTTTCAAAATATGCGCCTAAAATCATTTCCATCAAAATCAATCCGGAAAAAATTCGCGATGTTATCGGTTCTGGAGGAAAAACAATTAACCGGATTATCGATGAAACCGGCGTAAAAATTGATACGGAACAGGACGGAACAATTTACATCTGCTCACCGAATGAAGAAATGAACCAACGTGCCAAAGAGATCATCGAGGATATCGTACGTGAAGCAAAAGTGGGAGAATATTATTTGGCAACGGTTAAACGTATTGAAAAATTCGGTGCATTCTGCGAAATCTTGCCAGGAAAAGATGGACTATTGCATATTTCCGAAATTCAGGAAGAACGCACGAACAAAGTGGAAGATGTGTTGAAAGTTGGAGATAAAGTTCTTGTAAAAGTCATCGACATCGATGATCAAGGACGAATCAATCTGTCCAGAAAAGTCGTTTTAAAAGAAGACAGGGAACGGGCAAAACAAAATTCGAATAATCGTTAAGATGATGAGAGGTTGTAAGAAAGGAGAACAACCTCTTTTTAATTTGTCCAATGGCCATGCCTTTGAGTGAATCAAAAAACTTTTCATCTTCTTTAATATTTTGTAAAGTAAGAGTAGTTTCGAAGGAAAAGGTTGAAATAGAAAGAGGTTGAACATTGGTTAACGTTTACACTTGCCAAAATGGCTTAAGAATTGTTTATGAGCATGTTCCATACGTGCGTTCGATTTCTGTGGGCATTTGGGTGGGGGCAGGTTCCCGTTTTGAATTGCCTGAAGAAAATGGAATCACCCACTTTATTGAACATATGCTTTTTAAAGGAACAGCCACCCGTTCGGCAAGACAGATAGCGGAGGAGTTTGATCGCATCGGCGGAGAGCTGAATGCATTCACAACAAAAGAAAATACATGTTATTATGCGAAAGTGTTGGATCATCATGGAAAATTGGCCATTGACATATTGGCGGATATGTTTTTCAATTCCGTTTTTGAAAAAAGTGAATTGGAAAAGGAACGGCAAGTCGTTTTAGAGGAAATTTTAATGAGCGAAGATGCGCCGGATGATGATATCCATGAACGTTTATGGAGAGTCATGTATCCGAACGATTCATTGGGACTTCCCATTTTGGGGACGAAAGAAACCCTTCAAACCTTCAATCGGGAGCTCATTCTAACCTATATGGAGAAACACTATTATCCGAAAAATGTCGTTGTATCCCTTGCCGGGAATATATCGAAGGAATTGCTCTTACATATTGAATCATTGTTTGGACAATTTGAACCGTCAGAAAAAGCCGTACCGATGCAATTGACGGATCCGGCCTTCCACTCAGGACGTTTCATCAAGGAAAGGGATGTGGAGCAGTCCCATCTTGCCATGAGTTATCCTGGCATCAGCGTCAAAGATTCCGATTATTATAGCTTCATCGCGCTGAATAATATAATTGGAGGCAACATGTCCTCCCGTCTGTTCCAAGAAGTGAGGGAGGAAAAGGGATTGGCTTACACCATTTACTCCTATCCTTCCTGTTACATGGATGTTGGGGCGATCACCATATACGGCAGCACCAACAATCAGCAATTGTCCCTGTTGCATGAAACGATTCTAGGGGCAATTGAAAAAATCAAAACAGAAGGTGTGACACCGAAAGAGCTTGAGAACGGAAAAGAGCAGCTGAAAGCGAGTTTCCTGCTCAATATGGAGAGCATGACAAACCGTATGACCCGAAACGGGAAAAACGAGTTGATTTTTGGCCGTCATTTGCCGGTGGATGAAATTCTTCAAAAGATTGATGGCATTTCACTGGATCCGGTACAGAAACTGATCGGTAAGATTTTTTCCGTTGAACCGGCAGTGGCCATCATCGGGCAGGATGTCCAAAATTATCAACGAAAAATGGTAAATGCATGAAGAAAAAACGAGCAAGGGAAAGCGTCCTCTGCTCGTTTTTTTATGTTAAAATTCCTTTTTCTCCAAAATGTAGGTGGAAAGTTTATAAGATAAATAGAAAAGAATTGCAGAAACCGGCAAAGAAATAAGACTCAATATATCCAAAATTTCAAAAAACCGTACACTCCAATTCCCATTGGATAAAATATTTGTAGCGATAATTGGGATGAATATAGCAGCTAGTATCAAAATGCGCCCCTTTTGGATTCCGTATTTAATGGTTGCTGGAATCGTTAGGCCCAACATAATCAGCAAGCTGGAGGCGACAATAGATAAAACCTTCAAAAATTCATTCATCTCAATAGCTGCTCCGGACATCTCGTTCGTAATCAGAAATACTGGAAAGATAATCAAGAGCATGAATAACAGCAAAATTAAGCTCAATATATATTTGCTTTTTACAATATCGGCTTTTTTCACCGGCATCGTATAGACATAACGATACCAATTGCTTGTTTCGTCATAGGCAAGTAAGGTGTTAATTTGTGTAATACATAAAACGGTTAGAAAAATCATCAGCATTCCAGGATCTCCAAAAAAGAAAGAGGCGAAGAAAAATAACAATGTTAAAGTGAAGATTAAGTTCTTTTGATTGAACATTAAATACAAATCTTTCAAAATAAGTGCCCTCATGGTTGAACCCCTTTCACGAAAAATAACATGATCTCTTCAATGGACGGCTTATCAAGTGTAAAGGCGCTGTTTACTTCTTTGCGATCCACTAAAATCTCGACGCCAAAAGCGTTTTTTTGCATACGCACTTTTGCGTGTTCCGGCAGTTCCATCGATTGCTCGGCTGTTCCTTTCCAAATCCCGTAATTATACAACAGTTCATCTTTATTTTTGCTGAAGACAATTTTCCCCTCATGAATAAAAGTGATATAATCGGCGATTTTTTCCAAATCGGATGTGATGTGGGTGGAGAATAAAATGCTGTTGTCCTCGTCCTGAATAAACTCCATGAACAAATCAAGAATTTCATCCCGCACAATCGGGTCAAGTCCGCTTGTCGGTTCATCCAATATCAGCAATTTCGGATGGTGGGCCAAAGCCATGGCAATGGACAGTTTCATCCGCATCCCACGGGAAAGCTGTTTAACCGGTTTTTTGAAAGGGATTTTAAATCGTTTTAATAGTTCAACGTAGAAGTTTTCATCCCAACGGTTGAAGATTTTTTCAAAGATGTTGTTGATTTGGGTTGGATTCAAAATGTCCGGTACGTAAAGGTCATCAAAGACAACGCCGATCTGTTCTTTGATTTCCGTTTCATGTTCAACATGGTCGAGCCCGAAAATTTTGATTTCCCCCTGCTCTTTTTTCAATAAATTTAAAAGGCATTTAATGGTTGTTGTTTTACCGGCACCGTTTTCCCCTACAAATCCCATAATGGTTCCTTTTGGCAATTGAAAAGTAACATTTTCCAATTGGAATTGGGAAAACCTCTTACTTAAATTGCGCACTTCAATTGCATTCGTCATTCCAATTCCTCCTCCACTAACATTGAAAGTAAATCAATCAGTTCTTTTCCCTCGATTCCTGCAAGCTTTGCGATTTGAACGGCTTTAGATAAGTGCTCCTCCACCTGGCGAAGCAATTCTTCCCGCAAGAATTCCTGATTCCGTTCCGCGACGAAGCTGCCTTTTCCCGCAAAAGTGACGATAAATCCATCCCGCTCCAAATCGGAATAGGCCCTTTTTGTCGTCATCACGCTGATTTTCAATTCTTTTGCCAGGCTGCGGATGGAAGGGAGGGAATCACCCGGCTTCAATTTTCCTGTGATGATTGCTTGTTTTATTTGTTCTGTAATTTGTTCATAAATCGGTTTTTCCGATGCGTTGCTCAGTTTGATGTCCACAAAGTCACCACCATTCGGATGCATAACTGTATATATACAGTATATACAGTTAGAACAGAATGTCAACCAAAAAGTTTTAAAACAAGATGGGCACCTATCAGTTTTTCAATGCATATAGTACTAATAAGCTCATGGAGGAGGGAAATGATGCTGTTGTCAGAGCTCGCTGAAAAAGAATTGATCGAAATGGAAAACGGTGTTCGCTACGGCTATTTGTCCGAAACGGAATGCATTTTCGATCCTAAAACGGGGAAAATTTTAGGATTTGAACTGATAGAAACATCCCGGCTGCCTTTCCATAAGAGAAAAGCAAATGCGGCATTATTCATTCCTTGGGAAGAAATTCATCTGATTGGAGAAGACCGCATTTTGTTCCGCAAAACCACAGGCACAAGAAGGTATTATGACCGATGAACAGCGAAAAATGGCTCATCATTGGAACGGATGCCCGATTGAAACTTCTCGCCAAGAAATTGTCAAACCCCGAACGGACGGTTTTTTACAAAAGCAAAACTTCTTGGGACAATGAATTAAATCAGCTGGCAATAGAGCAAGAGCCGGACTATATCGTACTGCCAATCCAACCATTGAAAGTGGAAGTGCCTGCAGTATTGGGGTTGCAAAACGCCACTATTTTTTGTGGAAAGACCAATGAGGAATGGAAGGAAATTTTGGAGGAACATACCGTCCATCATTACTTGGAAGATGAAGCGTTTATCTGGCAAAATGCGTTGTTGACGGCGGAAGCGTTTGTTGCGACATTTTACCAAACGAAGCAGGCCATTTCCGGAAAAAGATTCATCATTACGGGATTTGGCCGGGTGGCAAAAACCTTGGGACATCTGCTTCGAAGCATCGGTGCTGAAGTCATCATCGCAGTCCGATCCGATGTGCAACTGAACGAAGCGAAAGCCTTTCGTTATCAAGCTTCTTATTTGGCGGATGTGGGGGAAATCGAAGCGGATTACTTTGTCAATACCATACCGGCAAAATGGCTGGATGCGGGTATCAACGAAAAAATCCGCATTCCGATTTTTGATTTAGCTTCCTATCCAGGTTGTTTGCAAGAAGGGGTAGAACGGGAAAATTACGAATTGCTTCCTGCATTGCCGGGGAAATTTTTCCCGAATGATGCGGCGAACATTTTATACAATTCAATTGTTGGTCAATTAAGGAGGAGAAAGTCTTGCTGAAAGGTAAAAGAATAGGGCTTGGCATCACCGCTTCCCATTGCACATATGAGGATGTCGTACCGAAAATTACAGATCTTCGCAATGCAGGTGCGACGGTGATTCCAATTGTTACTCATTCCGTTTTGACTGCGGTTACCCGCTTCGGCTCCGGGCAAGAATGGGTGAAAAAAATCGAGGAGTTGGCGGGGGAAAAAGTCGTTTCGACCATTGTGGAAGCTGAACCGTTGGGGCCAAAAAATCCTCTTGATTGCATGGTCATCGCTCCCATGACGGGAAATTCCATCAGCAAATTTGCCAATGCCGCGACAGACAGCCCTGTATTGATGGCGGCAAAAGCCACCCTCCGGAACGGCAATCCTGTAGTGATCGGAATTTCCACAAATGATGCCCTTGGTTTAAACGGCGTCAACATTATGAAACTATTAAACTCAAAAAACATTTATTTTATTCCTTTCGGGCAAGATGATCCATTCAATAAACCGACTTCGTTGATAGCCGATTTTTCAAAAATGGTGGATACAGTCGTGCACGCAATTTACTACAAAAAGCAGCTACAGCCTTTATTTATTCAATACCATAAAGAAAATTAATTTTTATCACACAATTCAGTAAAATTGTGATAAAATTTTCATCATTATATGAAGATTATTTGGTTACTATTTTAGGAGGAGATTTGTGCAATGGCGAAGCAATTAACAGTAGCGATTGTTGGTGCGACTGGCGCAGTCGGTACTAAAATGAAAGAACAATTACTTAAAAGAAATTTTCCAATTAAAGATATAAAATTTTTGGCATCTGCCAGATCCGCAGGAAAAGAAATTGAATTCGGAGGAAAAACGTACAAAATTGAAGAAGCGACGCCTGAAGCGTTTGAGGGAGTGGATGTCGCGTTATTTTCTGCAGGCGGTTCCGTTTCCGCAAAACTTGCTCCTGAAGCTGTCAAAAAAGGTGCCGTTGTAATTGATAACACAAGTCATTTCCGTATGGATCCGGATGTGCCGTTGGTGGTGCCTGAAGTGAATCGTGAGGATTTAAAAAAACATAACGGAATCATTGCCAATCCTAACTGTTCAACAATCCAAATGGTTGTTGCACTCCAACCGATCCGGGAAAAATTAGGTCTAAAGAGAGTCATTGTTTCCACATATCAAGCGGTTTCCGGTTCAGGAATGTCCGCAATTGAAGAACTTCGCGTGCAAAGCGGAGAATGGGAGAAAGGAAAAAATGTAGAAGCGAATGTGTTGCCGGTTAAATCCGAACCAAAACATTATCCAATCGCCCGCAACGTGATTCCTCAAATTGATGTATTCACAGAAAACGGATATACAAAAGAAGAAATGAAAATGATTAATGAAACGAAAAAAATCATGCATTTGCCTGATTTGGAAGTTGCGGCAACATGCGTGAGAGTTCCGGTAGTTGCCGGACACTCGGAATCTGTTTATATCGAAGTGGAAAAAGAGGCGAGTCTACAAGAACTCTTTGATATTTTAAAAGACGCTCCTGGAGTAGTATTGCAAGATGATATCAACAACCAAGTTTATCCGATGCCGATTTTTGTGGAAGATGAAGATCCGGTGTATGTCGGAAGAATTCGCAAAGACTTGAATCATCCAAAAGGCTTCCACCTATGGATCGTTGCAGATAACTTATTGAAAGGTGCTGCATTGAACTCCATCCAAATCGCTGAAGCAATGCTGGAGGATAACTTACTATAAGGGGTGTTAGATTTGGATTTAGGTAGGATCGCTACTGCCATGGTGACACCGTTTCAAGAAAATGGTGACATTGATTTCGAAGCGGCAGAGAAATTGATTGAACATTTGCTTTCGAATGGAACCGATTCGATTGTTGTTTGCGGAACAACCGGTGAATCGCCAACTTTATCAATGGATGAAAAACTTCAACTGATTCGATTTACCGTTGAAAAGGTGAATAAACGGATACCCGTCATTGCGGGAACAGGCACTTATAATACAAAAGAAACAATCGAGATGACGAAAAAGGCGGAAAGCCTCGGTGTGGATGGGGTCATGCTGGTGGCTCCCTACTACAATAAACCGAATCAACGCGGTCTATATGCACATTTTGAGGCAGTAGCAAAAGAAACGGCTTTACCCATTATCCTTTACAATGTGCCAGGGCGCACGGGCACCAATATCGAAGCCGCCACAACGATTGCATTAAGCAAAATACCTAATATCCAAGTCGTAAAAGAAGCAAGCGGAAATTTGGATCAAATGGCTGAAATATTAGCAAAGACCGATGAAGATTTCTTCGTTTACAGCGGTGATGATGCATTGACGCTGCCCCTTTTGGCCATCGGAGGCAAAGGCGTCATTTCCGTTGCCTCCCATGTGGTCGGGAATGAAATGCAGGCGATGATCCGCGCCTTTGAAGAAGGAAGATTAGACGAGGCAGCGAAAATGCATCAAGCTTTATTGCCGCTTTTTAAACAGCTGTTTAAATGTCCGAATCCGGTTCCGGTGAAATATGCATTAGGCAAAGTAGGCTTTTCAGTCGCACGGGTTCGTCTGCCGCTGGTTGAGATGACCGAAGAAGAGAAGCGTCAATTTGATGAAGTTTGGGAACATGTAAAACAAAGTATTTAAATCCTGCTGTCCAAACAATTCCATTCTGAGTTGTTTGGACGGCAGGTTTTTTTAATTTCCCCCTTTGAAATCCCATTTTTTATTTGTACTTCCACCCATCTCACCGTATAATGATAAATAAGTGGTTGTGCGTTCGGGATAATATTAGGAGGAAAGATTGTGTTAAAAACAAAAAATGAAGTCATTCGGATCATCCCGCTTGGAGGAGTGGGAGAAATCGGTAAATCCATGTACGTGATCGAAATCGATGACGAAGTTTTTATTGTCGATAGCGGACTGATGTTCCCGGAAGATGAAATGCTTGGTATTGATATCGTTATTCCAGACTTTACTTATTTGGAAGAAAACAAAGATCGGATTAAAGGAATATTTTTAACCCATGGCCATGAAGATGCCATTGGCTCCATTGCCTATGTTTTGCAAAAAATAAATGCCCCTGTGTACGGTTCGAAACTGACAATTGCACTTGCAAAGGAACATTTAAAAGAGCTTCCGGCACCGCATCAAGTGAAATTCTTTGAAGTGACGAACAAAAGTCGCATGAATTTCCAATCGACTTATGTAACATTTTTCCATACAACACACAGCATTCCAGACTCTTTGGGCATCGTGTTCCACACTTCCGAAGGGGCAATTGTGTTTACTGGAGAATTCAAATTTGATCAGTCGGCAAAAGGAAAATTCAAGCCGGATCTTGCGAAAATGGCTCAACTGGGTGAAGAAGGGGTATTCATTTTACTTTCCGAATCAACGGAAGCTGAACGTCCAGGATATACGACAAGTGAAACCGTGATTGAAGAAAAGTTGGCGAAATACTTCCACTCTGCCCCTGCCCGTATCATTGTTGCAGTATATGCATCGAATTTTATCCGCATTCAACAAGTATTCAACCAAGCACAAAAATCAAACCGGAAAGTCGCTATCGTGGGGAAAAGCCTTGAAAAAGTCATCGATATCGGCGTGAAACTTGGATATTTATCGATTGATGAAAATACATTGATTCCAATTACGGAAATCAGCAAATATGAAGATGATGAATTGATCATTATTGTGACAAGCAATCAAGGGGAACCGCTTGACGCCCTTGATAAAATCGTTCGAAAACAACATCGCGACATCCGTATAAAAGATACGGATACTGTGTTGATTACATTCACACCGTCACCAGGAATGGAAGTGCAAATGTCCAATGCGATGAACAATCTTGCCAAAGCTGGTGCAACGGTATTGACTGCCGACAAAAAAGTCCATGTTTCCGGACATGGCAGCCAGGAAGATTTAAAATTGATGTTAAATTTAATGAAGCCAAAATACTTTATCCCGATCCAAGGCGAATACCGTATGTTAATCGCGCACTCCAAATTGGCACAGCAAGTCGGAATTGATAAATCAAGAATTTTTATTGCAGATAAAGGCGATGTTGTTGAATATCGAAATGGGAAAATGCGCATAAGCGGAAAAGTGCAGGCTGGAAATGTATTAATTGATGGAAGCGGTATTGGCGATGTTGGAAACATTGTGTTGAGGGATCGAAAATTGTTGTCCCAAGACGGCATATTCATAGTGGTTGTAACCCTTAACCGTTCCCAAAAGAGAATCGCTTCCGGTCCGGAAATCATTTCGAGGGGCTTCGTTTACGTTCGCGAATCGGAAGAATTGATTTCTGAAGCGACGCAAATTGCCCGTGACTGCATTGAAAAATATGTTAATAAAGACACATTTGAGTGGACGAATATTAAACAAGAAATCCGTGAAACGCTTAGCGCTTATCTATTCCAAAAAACGAAACGTCGACCAATGATCATCCCAATTATTATGGAATACTAAGCCAGCCCGGAAAGACAGGATTTTCTTCACCGCGATCCCGCGGTCAAGGAAATCCTGTTTCTCATACTGTTGATGGTTGATTGCAAAGTAGGTGAACAATTTGGCGAAACGGAAGACGAGAGGGAAAACAAAAGCGAAAACGAAAGCAAAAAACGGCATTTCCGTCCTCTATTTTGAAATCATTGGATTGCTGTTGATTGGTTTTTCAATCATCATCTTTTTCGAATATGGTTTTGTCGGCAAAACGGCGCAAAATATTTCCATGTTTTTATTAGGCAATTTATACTTTGCCATTCCGACATTTCTTGCACTATTCGCATTATTATTGATGGTCAAGCGTGAAAAAATCCCGCTTACGGACCGGGTTGTTCTCGGTGTCATCATGATGATTTTCAGTCTGTCAATTTTTAGCCATAGTGTACTTATTGAAGAGTTATATAAACAGGATGCCTTGGAATCTAAATCGGTCTTGAAAGAAACTTGGCGGATCATGATTACGGATGGCGGGATTGTAAACAGAAGCAATGCTCTGGGCGGCGGATTTATTGGGGCATTATTATTCAGCATGTTCCACATTCTATTCGGTTCCGCCGGAGCTCGGGTGGTCGCCGTGTTATTGTTCATTATCGGAATTGTTTTAGTGACGGGAAAAGCTTTTGTGCCAATGATTGCCGAGAAAATTCCAAACCTCAAAATAAAACTGCCACAACGGAAAAAAAGAAAACGCCGTTCTTTGAATAAGGACGAGAATGCCAAAAAGCGGGCGAAAACAAGTGAACAATCAGCATTAAAAGAAATGGCTGTGGCAAATGAAGAAACAGTTCCGTTATCCATTATTGAAGAGGATGAAGAGGATCATGAACCAATCATTTCAGCCTTCACCCAAAATATTCAAAAAGTGCGGGAAGAGCCGGAAGAAGTGACGGATGACGAATCCATTGAAGAAACGATTCAGCAGTCTGTTGAAAAGAATGTGGAAAATCAGGATTATCGCTTGCCGCCGATGAATTTATTGAATGTTCCCCCTGAGCATGATCAAAGCGGGGAATATTCAATTATTCAAGCAAACGCGAAAAAGCTGGAACAAACCCTTTTAAGCTTTGGTGTGAAAGCGAAAGTGGTGCAAGTACACTTGGGCCCGGCTGTGACAAAGTATGAGGTCATGCCGGATGTGGGGGTAAAGGTAAGTAGAATTGTCAATTTACAGGATGACCTGGCCCTTGCACTGGCCGCAAAGGACATCCGAATGGAGGCGCCGATTCCCGGAAAGTCGGCCATTGGTATTGAAGTGCCGAACAGTGAAGTCGCCGTTGTAACACTGAGAGAAGTCCTTGAATCGAAAGAAAATAATAAACCGGATGCAAAACTATTAATCGGTTTTGGACGGGATATTACAGGACAGGCCATTTTGGCGGAATTGGACAAAATGCCTCACTTGCTCGTCGCCGGTTCAACGGGAAGCGGGAAAAGTGTGTGCATAAACGGAATCATCATATCCATCTTGATGCGTGCAAAACCGCATGAAGTCAAAATGATGATGATTGACCCGAAAATGGTGGAATTGAATGTCTACAACGGCATTCCGCACTTGCTTGCGCCCGTTGTGACGGATCCGAAAAAAGCGTCCCAGGCGTTGCAAAAGGTTGTCAGCGAAATGGAAAGACGCTACGACTTGTTCTCCCATACCGGAACAAGAAACATCAAAGGGTACAACAACTATGTTGAACGTTACAATCAGGAACACGATGAACAAATGCCGAAGTTGCCGTATATCGTTGTGGTGATTGACGAGTTGGCGGATTTAATGATGGTGGCATCCCATGACGTGGAAGATGCCATTACGCGCTTGGCTCAAATGGCGCGCGCGGCAGGTATTCACTTGATTATCGCAACCCAAAGACCATCCGTAGATGTCATTACCGGGGTCATTAAAGCGAATATCCCATCCCGTATCGCCTTTGCCGTATCGAGTGCTGTGGACTCCCGCACGATTCTTGATATGGGGGGGGCAGAGCGGCTATTGGGACGGGGAGATATGCTCTTTATGCCGGCGGGAACTTCCAAACCAATCCGTGTTCAAGGGGCATTCGTTTCCGATGAGGAAGTGCAGGCGGTTGTGGATTATGTCATTTCCCAACAGAAAGCCCAATATGATGAAACGATGATCCCAACGGATGAACCGGAAAAAAGCTTTGAAGAGGAAACCGACGAGTTATATGATGAAGCGGTGAAATTGGTGGTGGAAATGCAATCCGCCTCCATTTCCATGCTGCAGCGCCGCTTCCGCATCGGTTATTCCCGCGCCGCAAGAATCATCGATCAAATGGAAGCCCGCGGGGTCGTCGGTCCTCCCGACGGCAGCCGTCCAAGACAAGTGCTGATTTCCAATATCAACGAATAAACAAAAGCTGTCCGGAAGAAACTTTTCGGGCAGCTTCTTTTGTTCCAGGGTAGAGCTATTTATTTGCCGCTTCCCATCCTGTAAAACTGTGACACAATTACAACAATTCATGCAGGAATCTTTCTTTGACAGCGGGCCATTCCTCTTTGATGATGCTATACATTACCGTATGGCGGATGGTTCCGTTGGGCCTGATCATGTGATTTCGAAGCACGCCTTCCTTTGTGGCTCCAATTCTTTCGATGGCTCTTTGGGATTTTTTATTTGTATGGGCAGTTTTCAGTTGAACCCGATTCAATTGCAACTGCTCAAAGCAATAGGAGAGTAGCAAATATTTGCAATTGGTATTGACCGGTGTACGCCATACCGATGGATTCAGCCATGTTCCCCCAATTTCCAGCCTTTTATGGTCCAAAACGAGATCTAAAAATGAAGTGCAGCCTACAATTCGATTGGTTTTCTTATGGATGATGACAAAGACATAGGAAACTTGCTCCTTCCGTTCTTGAACCGCTTTTCCCACATATTTTTCAACCGCTTCTTTCGTTGCCAAATCAACCTGCATATGTTCCCAGATACGTTCATCCTTCGCCGCTTCGGCAATCGCTTCGATATCTTCCGATTCTATTGGCCGAAGCAAAACGATATCATTTTCCAAAATAATATGTTCCATTGTATCAACTCCTTTGTTGCCATTAAAAACCTCCTTTGGTATTTTTGAAATAACCAAATTACGAATTTTTCATCATACCAGGAGGTTGCCGATGGAGCTGCAGTTTCAATTTCCGGATGGGGTGCCCAAGTATATTGCAATCTACGAACAATTAAAGGAAAAAATCATCAATAAGCAAATAAATCCAAATGAAAAATTGCCTTCCAAAAGAAAACTTGCGGAACAATTAAATATCAGTATCCAAACGGTCCAAAACGCATATGAACAATTATTGAGCGAAGGCTTCCTGTACAGCGTGGAACGTTCCGGCTACTTTGTCGCCAAATATAATGAGGAATGGCTGCGCGTTCCTGCAACGAAAAAGCCGTCCATCAAACCCGCTGAAGAGAAAACGATATTTAATTTAAAAAACGGACAGGTAGATGCGGAGGCATTTCCTTATAAAATTTGGGAAAAAATATATAAAAACCAATTGCAAAGCCATCCCGTCCACAATAGTGCATGGCAAGGAGAAGAATCGCTGCGAAAGGAAATTGCCCAATATTTACATATGGCAAGGGGAATTGCTTGCGAACCGGAGCAAATCTTTCTATTCAGCGGCACACAACAGCAGTTGCAGGCATTATGCATTTTTTTTGGCAATATTCCGGTTGCGGTGGAGGAACCCGGATATTTTAGGGCAACTTCGATTTTTCAGCAAATGCATTATGATATTGAATATGTACCGATTGATCCAGCTGGAGCCGCTGTTCCTTCAAAAATGGTGAAATTGTATTATGTAACGCCGGCCCATCAATACCCTTTGGGGGTTGTGATGCCTATTGAACGAAAAGCACGGCTTCTCCAATGGGCAAAAGAAGTGGATGCATATCTGATCGAGGATGATTATGATGCGGAATTCCGTTATAAAGGGTTACCGATACCGCCGCTTTCAAATCTGGATCAACTTCAACGGGTGATTTACTTTGGCACATTCTCCAAAACCCTCATCCCTTCCATAAGGATGAGTTATATGGCATTGCCGTTACCTCTTGCAGGGGAATTTCAAAAGTTTTATCAAAATCAAAAACCGACCGTATCGAGAATCGATCAACTGGTTGTTGCTGAATTTATGCGTTCCGGGTATTTTGCAAAGCATATTGAAAAAATGCGTACATTGTATCGCAAAAAAAGAAAGCAATTATTGGCGGCATTACAAACCAATTTGACGGATGAGTTTAAAATTTTTGGCGATACAGCAGGACTTCATATCATCATTCAACTCCCTCCTTGGCTAGAAGAAGGGCGGGCGGTTCAAATTGCATCGGAAAATGGAATAGCCATCGATCCGGTTTCAACATGTTATCAGACGAAAACAACCAATCATCTTGTAATGGTAGGGTTTGGAGCGATTCCAATCGAAAGCATTTTTCCCGTGGTTGAAACTTTGGCCAAAGCTTGGCTGGAATCCCGTGAATGAGGAGATTTAAGTGCTTTTGAATGCCAAATGGAAAATTTTCTATTAAAATAAAAATGTTGTACATAAACTAATTTATTCCATGTATAGTAGTAATAGTGGTCAATTCGTAGTTTTTTTGAATAATATACATGTCTCTTGAGAAAATTATTTATGAGGTTATGCATAATATTGGGAAGTCAGGAGGAATTTTTTTGTTTCAGACGACGAAATTGGCGGAAGGTGTTTCGCTACATATAAGAAAAACGACACAATTTAAAACGGTCAATTTCTCCTTTAAATGGAGAACACCATTGACGACAAAAACCGCAGCAGAACGGGCCGTACTTTCAAACGTGTTGCAGCATAGCAATGCAAGATTCAGGAAGTCGGCGGAATTTCGCAGTTATTTGGACGATTTATATGGAACGATGCTGTATTTCGACGTTTCGAAACGCGGCGGGGAACATACGGTCATGCTGAATGTCGAAACGGTAAATGACCAATATTTGTCCAACCAACCGGTTTTAAACGATGTGATTGACTTGCTTCAAACCGTCATCTTTCAACCGAATTGGAAAAACGGTCAATTTGTCCCTTCCATCGTTGAACGGGAAAAACAAATCGTCATTCAGCGAATCGAATCTGTTTTTGATGATAAAACCCGTTATGCCCAACAGCGTTTGACGCAAATTTTACGTCCGAATCATCCTGCATCCATCCCTGCAAGCGGCACGATCGAAACGGTGAAAGAAGTGACACCGGCGTCATTGACAGAGGCTTACCAGTCGATGATCGACAACGATAAAATCGACATTTACGTTGCAGGGGATATCGACGTTGAGGAGATACAAGAAAAAATGAAAAAAGCTTTTCAATTTAAAGATCGTACTCCTCAAAAACCAACCATCAATGAGGATTCAAAACCGGAGAAAGATTATGTAAAAGAATTTCAGGATATGAAACAAGGGAAACTGCATATGGGCTTCAGCACACCGGTGAAATTCGGGGATCCTGATTTTCCGAAAATGCAAATTTTCAATGGCGTTTTTGGAGGTTATGCCCATTCGAAATTATTTATGAATGTGCGCGAACGGGAAAGCTTATGTTATTACGTTTCCAGCTCTTATTCGCCGCATTACGGACTCCTTTATGTCATATCCGGGATTGAACCGAAAAACGAGAAAAAAGCCATTGATATCATTTTTGAACAATTGGATGAAATGAAAAAGGGGAATATCGCCGACTTGGAATTGAATCAAACGAGAGCGATGCTCGTCAACCAATTGCGTGAAGCCTTGGATTTGCCTCGCGGGCAAATTGATATTTTTGACCAATACAAAGATTTGGATGAAGAATTTTCCGTGGAATTATGGAAGGAACGTTGGGAAAAGGTGACAAAAGAAGACCTGCAACAAATGGCATCTCAATTGAAACATGAAGCTACGTACTTCCTCTGCGGAAAGGAGGCGGAATAATGGAAACCATCGAATTTCAACAGTTGGATGAAACATTATATTATAAAAAACTGGCCAATGGGCTGGATGTCTATATATTGCCTAAAAAAGGATTTTCCAAAACGTTCGTTACCTTTACAACAAAGTACGGTTCTGTTGACCGCACTTTTACACCGATTGGTGAAAAGGAGCCCATTACCGTACCGGATGGCATCGCCCATTTTCTTGAACATAAAATGTTTGAAAAAGAAGAAGGCGACGTATTCCAAAAGTTCAGTGAAAGAGGGGCTTCCGCAAACGCCTTCACCTCTTTTACAAGAACCGCTTATCTATTCTCTGCGACGGACCATATTTTTGAAAATACGGAAACATTATTGGACTTTGTGCAGGAGCCGTATTTTACAGAAAAAACGGTGGAAAAGGAAAAGGGGATTATTGGACAGGAAATTACGATGTACGATGACCAGCCGGATTGGCGGCTTTATTTTGGCGCAATCGAAAACATGTATCACAATCATCCGGTAAAAATTGATATTGCCGGAACGATTGAATCGATCGATCAAATTACAGCCGAACATTTATATACTTGTTACAATACGTTCTACCATCCTTCCAATATGCTGCTTTTCATCGTCGGCAATGTGGATCCGAAAGAGATGATGGCATTTATTGAAGACAACCAAAATAAAAAGTCTTTCAAAGAAGCGCCGGAAATCCAACGCTATTTTGATGAAGAACCGTTGGCAGTGGCCATCAAAGAGCGGGAAATCAAAATGGATGTCCAACAACCAAAAGTGTATGTCGGGCTGAAAGCGAAAGAAACCAACTTGAGCGGAGAAGAAATGCTGAAGCATGAGCTTGCAATCCAAATCGGATTGGAAAACTTATTTGGCCGTGCATCGGAATTTTACACAGATGTTTATGACAACGGTTTAATCGATGAGTCCTTTGCTTACGATTTCACGTTGGAGAAAGGTTTTGGTTTTGCTTTAATCGGTTCCGATACGCCAAATCCTGACGCACTCGTTGAAAAAATCTTGAATACCGTAAATCACGCGGAGCAAATGCTCAATGTTGAATCCATTGAACGCATCAAGCGTAAAAAAATCGGTTTTTTCTTAAGAGCGCTTAATTCTTTGGAATATATTGCGAATCAATTTACAAGATATAAATTTAATGATATGAATTTATTTGATGTAGTTCCGGTGATTGAAAAAATTACGTTGGAAGATGTAAAAGAAGCTTTCCAATCGATTCAAGGGGAATCCCAACAAACAATCTTTAAAATTTTACCGATAAGTAGGAATCAACAATGAAGAAATTTGCACTTGTGATCGGGGCATCCGGTGCGATTGGCAGTGCGATTGTAAAGCGTCTGGCTAAAGATGGCTGGTCGCTTTATTTGCATTATTTCAGAGGCCGGAAAAAAGTGGACCAATTAATGAAGGAATTGACAGCCGCTTATCCGCAATCGGAATTCATTCCTGTACAGGCAGATTTTTCCGTTGATGGGGGAGCGGAGCAATTGGCGAATCAAATCTTCTCTGTCCAGGCGGTGATTTTTGCCGGCGGAACGGCATATTATGGCTTGCTTGAAGATACGCCGGCAAGCATCATCGATAAGTTGTGGAAAGAACATGTGCAAAATCCGATTCGCCTTGTTGCGCTTTTGTCAAAAAAATTACGCCAAAACGGCAGCAGTTATATCATGTTCATCGGATCCATCTGGGGAGAAGCGGGTGCCGCCAACGAAACCGTTTATGCCACGGTGAAAGGGGCCCAGCACGCTTTTGTAAAAGCTTATGCGAAAGAAGCGGCCAGCCAGCGGATATTGGTCAATGCCATCGCACCGGGAATCATCAATACCGACATGAACTCACATTTATTGGAAGAGGAAAAACAGGCGATTTATGATGAAATTCCGCTCCATCGCCCTGGAGAACCGGAAGAAGTGGCGAATCTCGTCTCCTTTTACATTAGTGGTCAGGCAGATTATGTAACGGGACAAATTATTCGATTAAATGGTGGTTGGTACATATAAAATTGGTTGCTTGACCATACTAATGTCGAAAAGGAGGAGAGAATATGGAAATATTACAAAACTGGGAAAAATGGAAATCATTCTTGGGAAAACAAGTTGAAAATGCAAAAAATATGGGATTATCCAGCAACACAATTGAAAAAACGGCTGTACAAATCGGCGAGTATTTGGCAAAAAATGTGGACCCGAAAAATGAGCAGGAGCGGGTTCTGGCTGATTTATGGTCAGTGGCTGATGAAAAGGAAAAGCAAGCACTGGCAAGCTGTGTCATGAAATTGGTGCAAGACAAAAAAGTTAACTGATGCTCTATTTTTGAAAAAGGAAAAGGGGGATTTTCCTCCTTTTTCTTCATTCAAATTGAACTTAATGTAAAATAAAGCATAATTTTGTCCGATTTTGGCACAATTTTGTCGCATTGTAAACTTTTCAATACATACAAAATCCGCTATGATGAAACTTGTAGGTAATCAATTTCGTTTCTATTGCAAGGGGACGGTTGTGGATGGGTGAATGGTACTTCGAATATGAAATTCAAGTAAATCGTCCAGGTTTATTAGGGGATATCGCCTCATTGCTTGGTATGCTGAAAGTGAATATCGTAACGATTAATGGTGTTGACGAAGGGCGTCGAGGTTTGTTGTTAAAAGCCGAAAACGAAGAATCCATCAAACGGTTTCAATCCATTGTCAATACGATTGATGATATCCGCGTCACAAAATTCCGGGAGCCGAAACTTCGCGACCGTTTGGCAGTTCGCCACGGTCAATATATTGAAAAAGACGCAGATGAAAAAAATACATTCCGTTTTGTACGGGATGAACTGGGCATATTGGTCGACTTTATGGCTGAATTGTTCAAAACCGATGGACATAAGTTGATCGGCATCCGCGGAATGCCCCGGGTGGGGAAAACGGAATCCATTGTTGCCGCAAGCGTCTGTGCCAATAAAAAATGGATATTTTTATCCTCCACAATGATTAAGCAAACGGTTCGAAAACAACTGATAGGGGATGAATTTAATACAAATAATATATTTATCCTCGATGGCGTTGTCACTAGAATGTCGACAGATGAAAGGCATTTGCGGCTTGTTCGGGAAGTGATGAAAATGCCCAGCGTAAAGGTGATTGAACATCCCGACATTTTTGTGAAACATTCCGAATACTCCATTGAAGATTTTGACTATATTATTGAATTGCGGCATCATCCGGACGAAGAAATAGTTTATGATGCGATTGTAAAAAATGACACTTTTGCAAACGATGACTTTTTCTCATTTTAATAATATTAGATAAAGTAGGTGTTATGGTTGACAGAGCTTGGAACTCGCCTAAAGGAAGCGAGATTATCTAAAGGTTACAGTTTAGATGACTTGCAAGAAATAACTAAAATTCAAAAGCGATATTTGATCGGCATTGAAGAAGGAAATTATTCCATCATGCCTGGAACCTTCTATGTCCGTGCGTTTATTAAACAATATGCGGAAGCGGTTGGCCTGGATCCGGAAGAAATTTTCGAGCAATATAAAGATGAAATTCCGAGTCATCAAACAGAGGAAGTTGCCCAATCATTCTCCCAAAGTCCAACACGGAAAAGATTAAAAACCGCATCTCCAAATAAATTGATGGAAAATTTGCCGAAATATGTCGTCGCTTTATTCATTATCATTATTATTGCTGTTCTTTGGTTCTTTTTCTCCCAAAGACCTTCTACCGAAGATGAATCCGTGACGGAGAATGGCGATTCATTTGAATACGAACAAACGGAAGTTAAAACACCTCCTGCAAAAGATAATGAGGAAAAAGGAAAAGAGGAAAATTCTGACAAACAACCGACAACAGAAGCGGATGAGGAAGAGCAAAAAGATGATGAAAAAACAGCTCAAGTGATTTCCGAGGGAGAAGTGCAGCCAGATGGGGTATCAACGGTCTATAAATTGTCCGGAACTGACAAAATGCTCATCCGTGTGGAAGTATTGGGTGATACATGGGTAAGCATTCGTGACGCGAATGGAAACGAACAGGTGGAAGATCGCATATATAAACAGGGCGAAGTGGTGGAACATGATTCCACAGCGAACGGTTATGCCCGCATTCGACTTGGTTTCTCCAATAATGCAAAAGTTTATGTAAACGGTGAAGAAATCAAGTACGTTCAAGACTTAAGTGCGCAAAATATCATTATTCAATTCAGCGAGGAACAGTAGTCATCTAATGAAGATGACTATTTTCTTTCGCCCAAAAGTTGTATAGTAAATAATGGGATGTACCAATATTTTCTTTCTGATGAAAGGTTGTAGAGAACGATGAATTTACCAAATAAAATAACCGTTTCCCGCATTTTATTGATTCCGATTTTTGTGATTGTGATGATGTTTGATTTTAATTGGGGAACAATGGAATTATTTGGGGCGGAAATGCCTGTCCACCATTTTGTAGGTGCACTGATTTTTATAGTTGCATCATGCACTGATTGGATCGATGGACATTTTGCCCGGAAATATAATCTGGTCACAAATTTGGGAAAATTTTTGGATCCTCTTGCAGATAAACTGTTAGTGACTTCCGCATTCATCCTGTTGGTGGAACTTGGACTAGCTCCAGGATGGGTGGTTATTGTCATTTTAAGCCGTGAATTTGCCGTTACCGGTTTGCGTTCCATTTTGGCCGGGGAAGGAAAAATTGTCGCCGCCAGCAAATTGGGAAAAATCAAAACATGGACGCAAATCGTTGCCATCGTTGCTTTGCTTTTGCACAATACTATTTTTGCACTGTTCGGCATACCATTTGATGACATCATGCTTTACGTAGCATTATTCTTTACCATTTGGTCCGGATGGGATTACTTCTATTTGAACAGACATGTTTTTGTCAATTCCAAATAAGTGAGGGAAAAAGATGAATGCCGAAATAATTGCCGTGGGCTCCGAATTGCTTTTAGGTCAAATTGCGAATACGAATGCGAAATTTATTTCCGCCCAATTATCCGAAATAGGCATTAATGTTTATTTTCATTCTGTGATTGGCGATAATGGGGGAAGATTGAAAAAAGCGATTGAAATTGCTGAATCCCGCGCTGATTTGATCATTTTTTCCGGCGGATTAGGACCGACGAAGGATGATTTGACAAAGGAAACGCTTGCCGAGCATTTGAAAGTGCCGCTTGTGTATGATGAAAATGCGTTGGCGACCATTGAATCATTTTTTAAAAACCAAGGCCGGACAATGACGGAGAATAATAAAAAACAAGCCCTGGTTTTGCAGGGAAGTGAAGTGTTGCCGAATCATCACGGCCTTGCTCCCGGCATGATGCTTCAAAAGGATGGACGGACTTACATATTGTTGCCTGGTCCGCCAAAGGAACTGGAGCCGATGTTTCAATTTGAAGCAAAGCCGCGGCTTGCTTCCCTCATCAGCAAAGGCGGGGTAATTCTTTCCCATGTTCTCCGGTTTTATGGTATCGGAGAAGCGGAGTTGGAAACGGAAATTCAACATATTTTGGATGCCCAAGCAAATCCGACGATCGCCCCGCTCGCCTCTGACGGAGAAGTGATGCTGCGCATTACGGCAAAAGCGGATTCAAAAGAAGAGGCATGGAAATTAATTGATGAAGAGAAACAGGAAATTTTATCGATTATCGGAAAATACAACTATGGTACAGACGATGATACGTTGGCTTCAAAAACGGTTGAAATGCTGCTTCATCACAAATTGACCATTTCAGCAGCGGAAAGTTTGACGGCCGGGCTATTCCAATCGGAACTGGCGGAAATCCCGGGTGTCAGTGGAGCCCTTGTTGGAGGAATGGTCACTTATACGAAAGAAGCAAAAATCAACCAGTTGGGCATACCAAAAGAATTGCTGGATCAACATGGCATCGTCAGCAGCGAATGTGCCGCAAGTATGGCGAAAAATGTCCGTGAAAAATTCGGCACGGATATCGGGGTTGGATTGACCGGTGCTGCCGGTCCGGAGCCTCACGATGGAGAACCGGCAGGAACGGTTTGGATCGGCATTGCCATTGGGGATGATGTGGTGACGAAAAAACTCCGGCTTTCTGGCCTCCGAAATACAAACCGGTTACGCGCGGTAAAATATACGTTCAGTTATTTGATCCGATTGCTTGAGGAAAAAGGGTATAAAAAAGTGTGAAAAATAAAATTTGAGCCTGAAAATGGGCTCAAATTTTATTTTTACGAAAATACGTTCGCTTTTTTATTGATTATTTCTCAAAAAAGAAGTATAGTAGAAACAGAACAATACAGATACGTTTTTTAAGGAGGAAATGTTTTGAGTGATCGTAAAGCTGCCTTAGAAATGGCGTTAAAACAAATTGAAAAGCAATTCGGCAAAGGCTCCATCATGAAGCTTGGCGAAAAAACAGACCTGCAAATTTCCACAGTTCCAAGCGGTTCATTGGCCCTTGATGCAGCTCTGGGGGTTGGCGGATATCCTAGAGGCCGAATTATCGAAATTTATGGTCCTGAATCATCCGGTAAGACAACGGTGGCATTGCACGCGATTGCGGAAGTGCAAGCCCAAGGCGGACAAGCGGCATTTATCGATGCAGAACACGCGTTAGACCCAATTTATGCCCAAAAATTGGGCGTCAACATTGATGAATTGATTCTTTCCCAACCAGATACAGGAGAGCAGGCATTGGAAATCGCTGAGGCGTTGGTGCGAAGCGGCGCCATTGATATCATCGTCATCGACTCTGTGGCGGCATTGGTGCCGAAAGCGGAAATTGAAGGCGAGATGGGCGACTCTCACATGGGATTACAAGCCCGCCTCATGTCCCAAGCTTTACGAAAATTGTCAGGGGTTATCAATAAATCCAATACGATTTGCATTTTCATCAACCAAGTGCGCGACAAAATCGGTGTCATGTTTGGAAATCCGGAAACAACACCTGGTGGCCGCGCTTTAAAATTCTATTCTTCCATCCGTTTGGAAGTCCGCCGTGCGGAAACAATTAAGCAAGGCAGTGAAATGGTGGGAAATAAAACAAAAATTAAAGTGGTAAAAAATAAAGTTGCCCCTCCATTCCGAACAGCTGAAGTGGATATTATGTTTGGTGAAGGCATTTCCAAAGAAGGCGAAATAGTGGATATCGGTGTGGAATTGGACATCATTCAAAAGAGCGGTTCCTGGTATTCCTATAACGATGAACGAATCGGCCAAGGACGGGAAAATGCGAAACAATTCTTGAGAGCAAATCCGGAAATCCGGGATGAAATTGCAGAAAAAATCCGTGAATCTTTTGGCATGGCATCAAACACATATATGATCGCTGCCCATGACGACGATGAAGAAGTGGCGGAAGAATTGCCATTATTTGACGAAGAATAAGGGATTGCTTTTTAAAGAGCGAATCAGAGGACGACGATAATCTGATTCGCTTTTTTATTGTAGACGGAGCTTAATAGATTTTTTGACCCTTAAAAATGATCCGAAGCCGCCTTTTCCATTATTATATGTATAAAAATAATCAAATAATGGAAAAATGGTAAAAGAAAGTTTTCGTAAAGGAAACCATAAACTTCTTGATCCTTTTTACACCAATGTTTTTATATTGAAAAAATACCAATAATTATCGTATTTTATTATCCTGAAAAAAGGAAGCAACAATCAAAATCAAATGCCATCAGCAGTGGCAATCCTTGACAGAGAAAACTCCGAACTATACAATTAGACTGTATAATTTTTTTCAATGATAAAATGAAATAGGCAATATGTTGAGAATTGTTATCAATATATGAGCCGACTGAAATTGCATGTGATAATAGCAAGAGGAGGTGTTCGTATGGAATACATGATCTCCGCTTTGCTTGGGCTCATCGTCGGTGCCGCTGTTATCTATTTCTATATGAAAAAAGTGAATGAATCGAAAGTAAATGGTGCGAAACACTCAGCTGAGCTCATTATAGATGAAGCGAAGCGAGAAGCGGAAGCGCTGAAAAAAGAAGCACTATTGGAAGCGAAAGATGAAACTCACAAACTTCGGACTGAAGCTGAAAAGGAAATTCGTGAAAGACGTGCTGAGCTTCAGAAACAAGAAAACCGGTTATTGCAAAAGGAAGAAAATCTTGATCGCAAGGATGATGCTCTAAATAAGAGAGAAGCAAGTCTAGAGAGAAAAGAAGAGGCTCTAGCCGAAAGACAACAGCATATTGAAGAAATGGAAAGTAAAGTGGAAGAGCTCGTAAAAAAGCAGGAGTCAGAGTTGGAACGAATTGCTTCTTTATCTAAAGAAGAAGCAAGAGAGTTCATTTTGAAACAAGTAGAGCAGGAACTTTCAACGGAAATTGCGATGATGATCAAAGAAGCTGAAACCCGTGCGAAAGAAGAGTCTGACAAAAAAGCGAAAGAAATTTTGGCATTGGCTATGCAACGATTTGCGGCCGATTATGTGGCGGAAACGACTGTATCGGTTGTCAACTTGCCGAATGACGAAATGAAAGGACGAATCATTGGCCGTGAAGGACGGAATATTCGTACCCTTGAAACGCTTACTGGTGTGGATTTGATTATTGATGATACGCCGGAAGCGGTTATTTTATCAGGTTTTGACCCGATTCGTCGCGAAACGGCCCGTCTTGCCCTTGAAAAACTGGTGCAAGATGGACGAATCCATCCGGCACGGATTGAAGAAATGGTTGAAAAATCACGCCGGGAAATGGATGAACATATCCGTGAAACGGGAGAGCTTACAACTTTCGAAGTCGGCGTCCATAATTTGCACCCAGACTTGATCAAAATTTTGGGCCGCATGAAATATCGGACAAGCTATGGCCAAAACGTATTGAAACATTCCATCGAAGTGGCCCATTTGGCAGGGCTGATGGCTGCTGAATTGGGCGAGGATGTGGCGCTTGCGAAGCGTGCTGGATTGTTGCACGATATCGGAAAAGCCATCGATCATGAAGTGGAAGGAAGCCACGTGGAAATCGGTGTTGAACTTGCAACGAAATACAATGAACACCCAGTTGTAATTAATAGTATCGCTTCCCACCATGGTGATGTGGAACCAACGAGTGTGATTGCTGTCATTGTGGCGGCGGCAGATGCCCTTTCAGCTGCCCGTCCTGGTGCTCGTAGTGAAACACTAGAAAACTACATTCGCCGATTGGAGAAACTTGAAGAAATTTCAGAATCCTATGAAGGTGTGGAAAAATCCTATGCCATTCAGGCAGGCCGGGAAATCCGGATCATTGTACAACCTGAAAAAATTGATGACTTACAAGCACATCGACTTGCCAGAGATATCCGTAAACAAATTGAGGAAGAACTCAACTATCCAGGTCACATCAAAGTGACGGTTATTCGGGAAACTCGTGCAGTAGAATATGCGAAGTAAAACCATCCCTCTTTTGACGGTAGTCAAAGGAGGGTAATTTTTTTATTTACCAACTTTAAAATCTAGTTATTTTGTTGGGGAGATTCATAGTAAATTAAAATAATGTTAAAAAACTATTAAATATACTGTTCTAATTGTGTTATAATGATTGATAAAGATTGAAATTTGAAAAAATATGTAAACAGGAGGAAAAAGTGGATAATGAGAAATAAGAAGCTATATAACATTGCGCTAGCCGCAACAATGACGACAGCAGCAGTAGTTGCTATTGCACCAGCTCAAGCGGATGCAGCAAAGTCATTTTCGGATTTGACACCGGCGAACGTACATTATGACAATGTAATGAATTTGGTGGAACGTGGAGTGATTACTGGATATCCGGACGGAACTTTCAAACCGAATCAGTCAATCAGCCGTGCTCATGCAGCAAAAATTATCGCAAAAGCTTTAGGCTTGGATACGAAAAATGTGAAAAACCCAAATTTCAAAGATATTCCAACAAATTATGCTTACTATGGTGAAATTGCCGCTTTGGCAAATGCGGGCATCATCAACGGTTATCCGGATGGCACATTCAAACCGAATGCAACACTGACTCGCGGACAAATGGCAAAAATCATTGCAAGAGCATTTGAATTGACAGGGAATGCAAACAATCTTCCTTTCAAAGATATTGCAAATTCTGAATATAAAGAATATATTGCCGCGCTTTATGCAAATAAGGTGACAACTGGGACAACCCCTACTACATACTCACCTGTAAATCCGGTAACACGCGGCCAATTGGCTTCCTTTGTTGTTCGCGCTGAAGAAGCAAAAGGAACAGTGGTGGAAACAGTCGCTGAAATCAAAGACGGCAAATTGGTCACTAAAAATGGTACGTTCGAAATTACAGGAGAACTTGCAAAAGTATTTAATGCAAACAACGCTGCCGCATTAAAAGATGCAAAAGTTGAACTGATTGTGGAAGATCTTCAAGCGGCAAAAGTGGCTTCATTGGGCAACGTAGTGGCAGCAAGAACTGGTAAAGTTGTTGGCATCAAAGCATTGACTTTGGTGGCTCCAAACACTTCCTTCAATGCAGGCGGATATCCAATTCCAAATGTATCGATCACTGCCGGCGGAGTGCAAGTGGAAAACTTAGTGGTTGATGAGTTGACGGTAGCTGACGATCTTCAAGTAACATTAAAGTCAGTGGAAGTAAAAGAATTGAAAGTGTCTGAAGGAACAAAATTGACATTGGATCCAAATTCAAAAATTGAAAAATTGGTTCTTCCAGATGGCAAAAAACCTAGTGATGTGATTGCAAACTATGACCAAGTAAAAGATAACATTAAAGAAACTGTAGATGAATCAGGTAATACTGTAGAAGAAACACCTGCCCCAGTTCCTGGAGGCGGCGGTGGAGGTGGAGGCGGTTCACAAGCCGTACTACCGCAAATTGGTAAGTTTAAAAGTATTTCTGATTCGAAGATCGAATTTACTTTAGATAGTGACAAAACGTTTTCTGAAGTAATTACATTATTAGGTAATACTTCAAGTATTCAATTAGCGTCTGAATTAAAGGCATTTATTAATAATAATAGTAGCGAAATTGGTGCTACTTTTGACGAAATTGATAGTATAACTGTAAAAAGAGGTTCTGATAATATTATTGCAGAATATAAAAAGAATGATGACATTAATTCGATCAGTAAATTGAGTAAATTGATTGAAGATGTTATTGTCCATGTAAAGGAAAGGGTTGCTTATTGGAACCTAGAAAGTAAAAATGTAAGTGAATATGCAGCTACATTGGCGCTTGGTTTGACTGTCGAAATTAAATTTAATAATGACTCAACCCCAAGTAAATTTAACATTCATTTACAATAATATAACTATTGCCACCACCTTAATAATCTATTATTCTAAATAAAGCAATATCAAATTCCCCAGAACACGGGTGTTCTGGGGAATTTGATTGGACAAGAATTACAGCAAGGCAGGAAAAGGAGTATTTTATGAAGCGAGTATGGAAATACATATTGCTTGTATTTGTGTTGTTGGTCGTTAGTATCGGTGGATATGGTATATATATATTCAAATTCAAAGAATATGATGTAGCCGATCCGGAGGTTGAGGAAATTATTGAAGATCCGTATGTCATCACTTTACCGGACGGCACCGAAATCGTTGTTGATAAAGAGGGAAATATAATCGAGGAAAGAAAAGATGAGCCGGCTGAAGAGAATTCGGACGGTGCCCAAAATGAAGATACTCAATCCGAGGATCCAACCCCTTCTGAAAATGACCCGAATCAAGTAACAGGAGATTCAGAGCAACAGAGACTCACCGTTTCGGAAATTAAAGAAAAATATATTCCTTCTCTAAAAGAATTGGAAAATCAGGCGAACAGCAATCTCGATGCACTTATTCAAAAAGCGTATGATGAATATTCCGCGAAGAGAGCGAATGGTGAAAGCATAGATATAGGCTATTTTTATAATAAATACATGGGAGCTGCCAATGGACTGGAAGCAAGAACAGATGCCGCTTTCAACGCGCTTATGACCATCATTGAAAATGAATTGGAAGAAAACGGATATAGCAAAGCCCATGCCCAAAGCCTGCGGGATGATTACAATGCAGCCAAAGAAGAGCGCCGCAGCAACTTATTGAAAAAAGCGAAAGAGTATTTATAAATGAATCTTGGTTAAATGAATAATATTTGCCAAATACAAATTTGAAATAACGCGCCCAATGAAAAAGCATTTAAGATATAATATCAAGGGAGGGGTTGAACCGCTGTGGAAGAAACAATCAGCTTATATGATATATTCAAAGTTTTAAAGAAAAGAATCGTATTAATTCTCAGTATCACCATCATTTCAACTTTAGCAGCTGCCATCATCAGCTTTTATGTTTTGACACCGATCTATCAGGCATCAACGCAAATACTAGTGAACCAGAAAACGAGTGATCAGCAAACTCAAATCCAAACTACGGATATCCAAACGAATTTGCAGCTCATTAACACATATAACGTTATTATCAAGAGTCCGGTCATTTTGAGCAAAGTGATCGAAATTCTTGACTTGAATACAACACCATCAGCGCTTTCGAATCAAATCACTGTTTCGAACGCGAATAATTCCCAAGTAGTCAATATCAGCGTGCAGGATGAACAAGCATTTCTTGCGGTGGATATTGCAAACACGGTGGCTCAAGTGTTCCAAGAGGAAGTCAAAGAGTTGATGAACGTGGATAATGTAAACATATTATCCCCTGCGGAATTGCCCGAGAATCCTTCTCCAGTCAAGCCGAACAAAATGTTGAATATGGCGATTGCATTAGTCATTGGATTAATGGTAGGTGTCGGATTGGCTTTCTTGCTTGAATATTTGGATACTACAATTAAAACGGAACATGATGTTGAAGAATTGTTGGGATTACCGATTTTAGGGTTTGTAAGCAAGATAACAGATGCGAACTCCGAAGTTCCTTTAACTGTGAAATCTAAACGAGCAGTTAGGAGAGAAAATGTAAATGTTTAAAAGAAAAAAGAAAAAGAATAATAAAACCATGGCTCGGAAACTGATTGTCGAAACGAATCCAAAGTCCTTCATCTCCGAACAGTTTCGGACAATCCGGACAAACATTAAGTTCTCCATGCCGGATATAGACTTGAAAACGATCGTAATTACATCTGCAGGTGCGGGAGAGGGAAAATCAACGGTTTCCGCAAATATCGCGGCGGTATTTTCCCAAGAAGGGAAGAAAGTGTTGCTGATTGATGGGGATATGCGTAAGCCGACCATCCATTATACATTCCGTTTGAAAAATGTCTTTGGCTTGTCCAGTTTGTTGACAAAGCAATGTGAACTGGAAGAGGCCATTCAGGAAACATACATCGAAGGGCTCTATGCCATCACCAGCGGACCGATTCCGCCTAATCCTGCCGAATTGCTCGCTTCAAAACAAATGGGTTTGATTATGGAAAGTTTAAAAGAAGAATTTGATCTGATTGTTTTTGATGCTCCACCTGTACTATCGGTAACTGATGCACAAATTCTTTCCAACCGGTGCGATGCGACAATTCTCATTGTCAGCTCCGGAGAAACACAAAAGGCAAGCATCGTGAAGGCAAAAGAATTATTGGATATGTCAAAAGCAAATATTATTGGGGTAGTAATCAATAACGCGGTAATCGAAAAAGGGCATTATTATTATTACTATTATTATGGTGCTTCAGAGTAATGGCGGAATGCCTTTACTCTTTTTTTATCTTTGAAATGGGCTGGGAGAATAGGTGTATCAGTCCTTGAAATAATGGAAAGATATGGGTAAATTTAGGATAAAACAAAAAAGTAGGTGGAAAAATGGTGGATATACATAGCCATATACTATACGGAGTGGATGATGGTCCGAAGAACATCCAAGAGTCGATTGAAATGCTTGTAGCAGCCGTTAATGAGGGCATAACCGATATCATTTCGACTTCCCATGCAAGCCATCCCCAATTTGATGTTCCTGCCGATGTGGTCATTGGGCAAATCCGGGAATTGAAGATGAAATTGGATGAACGCCAAGTACCGCTTACGATTCATATTGGCCATGAAGTGCGCATTTCAGAAAAAATCGTTGAACGGTGTGTCTCAAATCAAGTCCATCTTTTGGCAAATTCAAACTATCTATTGCTGGAATTGCCTTCAAGTGGAATCCCGTTATATACAAAAAATATGATCCATGAACTGTTGCGTCATGATATTACACCAATCATCGCCCATCCGGAGCGGAACAAAGCCATTGTGGAAAAACCCGAACGTCTTGAACGATTGATACGTGAAGGGGCTCTGGCACAAATAACAGCCGGAAGTCTGGCAGGTTTTTTTGGGAAAAAGACCCAACAGCTTTCTTTGGATTTGGTCCGAGCGAATCTTGTGCATACTTATGGTTCGGATGCCCATCACGTGACATCCAGACCGTTTTTATTCAACGAAGGTCTTGCGGTGTTGGAAAAAAAGAAAGAACATGATGCAATCGATCTTCTCCTTGAAAATAATGCCCGAATTTTATCCAATGAACCATTGATTATTTATGAACCGGAAGAAATAAGCAAGCGCAAATGGTGGAAAATGTTTTAGTAATATATTTTTACAAACGTTAAATATTATATAGTAATATTATTGTTGAATTGTGATATTATTTGTTGATAATATCGGAAAAGAAACCTGTTCATGAACTCCACTGAATCTAACAAAGTGTATGTGTATAAATAATCTTCGGAATCTTCGAAGATTATTTTTTATATCAATGATGATGAAATAATCAAAAAAATAACAATAATCCGGTGAGTATAATAGTTCTAAAGGTGGTGATGAATCTGTTGATCCAGTATATATTTCATATAGATAATTCTAAAACCCCATAAAGATATTTTTTAAAAAATTTTTTAGTAAATTAGTTGAAAAATATTCATATTTTCCGGAAAGAATAGTAAATTAATAGGTAGATGGGTTTATTTTGGAAACGGGGAGCGGATATCAGATGAAATTGTTTATGCGGTTATATTGCAAATTGGTCAGAAAACATAAATATAGTTATTTCTCTGATGAATGTATTCGTTGTGGAAAATTGAAGCCATCTGCCAGAGTTCGATTGGAAAGTGAAGAATAAATCGGGACGTATTCAAAGTCAAGTTTGATTTCCATAATTTTTGAACTTCTTTCGTCAATAAAGCACTTTTTTTGAAAATATCAAAGGAAACTTTTTTTGCCAGTCCAATCTTTGCTTGCCGATTGACATCCTATTTGGACAAGGGTATACATGCCCTTGTCTTTTTTGTCATGAATGGAGCGCATTATGCAAACAATAAGTATCATTCTTTTTCATAAAAAATCCTTCGAAATCGTCCAAAATAACATTCCATTAGATTTACCGGCGTTAAAATGGTAAAATTGAATAGATTTTATAGAAAGTGTGGTAGTAAGATTGAAGGTACTATTTATCGGTGATATCGTCGGCTCCATTGGTCGGGAAGCGGTAGAAAAATATTTGCCAAGATTAAAGAAAAAATATGAACCGGATGTGGTTATTGCGAACGGAGAAAATGCGGCGGCAGGTCGCGGAATTACTCAAAAAATCTACCAGCAATTACTTCAAATGGGTATTGATGTCATTACAATGGGCAATCATACTTGGGATAATAAGGAAATTTTTGAGTTTATCGATGAAGCCCAATATTTGATTCGACCTGCAAACTTTTCAAAAGAGGCACCGGGGAAGGGTGCCGTTCAAATCACGAAAAACGGCAACATTTTAACGGTAATCAATTTACACGGACGCGTATTTTTGCCTCCCCACGAAGATCCGTTTCGGATGGCGGATGAATTGGTGGAAGAAGCGAGAAAAATCTCCCCTTTAGTATTTATTGATTTTCACGGCGAAGCAACGAGCGAGAAAATTGCTTTTGGATGGTACGTGGATGGAAGGGTATCGGCAGTTGTTGGAACACATACCCATGTTCAAACGGCGGATGCAAGAATATTTCCAGGGGGTACCGCATATATAACTGATGTGGGGATGACAGGACCATATGACGAAATTCTGGGAATGAAAAAAGAAAGCGTCATCTACAAATTCCAAACAAATTTGCCTGCCCGATTCGAAGTGCCAAAATCGGGAAGAGACGTATTCAGCGGCTTTTTCGTGGATATCGACAATGAAACCGGAAAAGCCATTTCCTGCGAAAGGATATACATCAACGATGACTATCCTTTCCAAGGCTGAATCCCAAGTTTTTGCATGATTCCCTTCCAAAATGATTCTATTTTTCTACTATGCTGCATACAATGTGCTACGGACACAAGTTCAAGTCCTTTGAATGAATGCCAGAGAGAAAGATTCATTCAAAATCATTAAAAAAGCAAGTATGGGGAGGAATAAATGTGGATTCATTGAAAGTATCATCTCGCTCAAATCCAAATTCTGTAGCAGGTGCGCTCGTTGCGGTAATTCGTGAGCAAGGATATGCGGAAATGCAGGCTGTAGGTGCAGGTGCTTTGAACCAAGCGGTGAAGGCAGTTGCCATTGCTCGCGGGTTTGTGGCGCCTAGCGGAACAGATTTAGTATGTTCACCAGCCTTTGCGGACATCCAAATTGGCGGAGAAGATCGTACCGCACTAAAACTTGTAGTTGAGAAACGCCAGCGATAAATCATTCAAAGTGGCGATTGGAAGCTTGGCTTCCAAATGGATGAACGGAGAGAAACGGAAACGTTTTTCTCCGTTATTTTTTTTGCTTAATCCTTCGCTTTTGCCCCTTTACTTTTATACATCTTCTTTTTCAAATCAGGCATTCTAATGAAAGGAAAGTCGTTACAAAATATTGAACAAAACTTTTCCGTCAAAGGTCTGAAATTGAAGTTATTGACGGTTTTTCTTATTTCAAGGAAATGGATTCATGTTATATTTAGATAAGAAATAATGTATGCAATTAAATGTTTTAAGGAGATGTTAAAATGTTACATCAGCTTTCGTGGAAAGTCGGTGGGCAACAAGGTGAAGGGATTGAGAGTACTGGCGAAATTTTTGCGATGGCCATGAACCGTTTAGGTTACCATCTGTACGGCTATCGTCATTTTTCTTCCCGCATCAAGGGGGGCCATACAAACAATAAAATTACCGTTCGCCCGACACCGGTTCGTGCAATTGCGGACGATTTGGATATTTTGGTTGCATTCGACCAGGAAACGATTGAAGTCAATTATAAGGAATTGACGGAAGACAGCATCATTTTAGCGGATAGCAAATTTGAGCCTGTAAATCCAGAAGATTCGAAAGCCCCGCTTTTTGCGGTGCCATTTACTGAAATCGCTTCCGAACTGGGCACTTCATTAATGAAAAACATGGTGGCCATTGGATCTACTGCTGCTTTATTGAATTTGCCGATTGAAAACTTCCAGGAAGTTGTCGATGAAATTTTTGGCCGCAAAGGGGAAGAAGTGGTCAAAAAGAACATGGAGGCAATCCGCCGCGGATATGAAGCCACTTGTGAATTGATTGGCGACAAAGTTGGAAAATGGCAATTGGAACCGGCTGACGGCAATCGCCGGTTGTTCATGATCGGAAACGATGCTGTGGCATTGGGAGCAATCGCCGCCGGAGCGCGCTTCATGGCAGCATATCCAATTACGCCGGCTTCTGAAATCATGGAATATTTGATTAAAAAGCTTCCGAAATTTGGCGGTACGGTCATCCAAACGGAAGATGAAATTTCCGCATGTACAATGGCAATCGGTGCGAATTTTGGGGGAGTGCGCTCCTTTACAGCTTCAGCCGGTCCAGGTTTATCCCTCATGATGGAATCCATTGGTTTGTCCGGTATGACAGAGCAGCCCCTTGTCATTGTTGATACGCAGCGGGGCGGACCATCCACAGGGCTTCCGACAAAACAGGAACAATCCGACTTGATGGCGATGCTTTACGGCACCCATGGGGAAATTCCGAAAGTGGTCATTGCTCCTTCCACAATTGAAGAAGCCTTTTACGATACAATCCAAGCATTCAATATTGCGGAAGAATTGCAATTGCCTGTCATTGTGATGACCGATTTGCAATTGTCTTTAGGTAAACAGACGGCCGAACCTTTCGATTACTCAAAAATCGAAATTCGCCGAGGCAAATTGAATCTTGGAGAATTGCCTGAAAAAGATCCGAAAGAAGATTTTAAACGTTTTGAAGTTACAGAGGACGGCGTTTCAACGCGTGTGGTGCCTGGCCAGCTTCACGGAATCCATCACGTGACAGGAAACGAACATGATGAAACCGGAAAACCTGCGGAAGCTCCTGGAAACCGCAAAAATCAAATGGACAAGCGTTTGCGCAAATTAAATTATGTAAACTTTAAAGATCCGATTTATGTGGATGCGCCGCATGAAGAAGCCGATGTATTAATCGTTGGTTTTAACTCAACAAGAGGTGCCATTGAAGAAGTCCGGCCGCAATTGGATGAAGAAGGCATTAAAACAAACCATGTGCATGTACGCTTAATTCATCCATTCCCGGCAAATGAATTGCGGCCTTATGTTGAACGGGCGAAAAAAGTCATCGTGGTGGAAAACAATGCGACCGGGCAACTGGCCAATATCATGAAAATGAACATCGGCGCTCATGATAAAACATTTAATATTACGAAATATGACGGCACTCCATTCTTGCCTCGTGAACTAAAAACTCGTGTAAAGGAGTTGCTTGACTGATGGCAACATTCAAAGATTTCCGTAATAACGTAAAACCTAACTGGTGTCCTGGATGCGGGGACTTCTCAGTACAGGCGGCCATTCAAAGAGCAGCTGCCAACGTTGGTATCGAACCTCATGAATTGGCGGTCATCTCCGGAATCGGCTGTTCCGGAAGAATCAGCGGATATATCAATTCCTATGGATTCCATGGCACACACGGTCGCGCTTTGCCAATCGCCCAAGGCTTGAAAATCGCCAACCGCAATTTGAATGTTATCGCAACAGGCGGGGACGGGGACGGTTACGCCATTGGGATGGCCCATACGGTTCATGCCATTCGCCGAAACATTGATATCACTTATATCGTCATGGATAACCAAATTTACGGTTTGACGAAAGGCCAAACTTCACCGCGTTCCGCATACGGTTTCGTAACGAAGTCAACACCACAAGGGTCAAAAGAGCCTTCGATAAAACCGTTGGAACTCGCTTTATCAGCAGGTGCGTCATTTGTTGCCCAAGGATTTTCATCTGATATCAAAGAATTGACCGCATTGATCGAAGCTGGAATTCAACATAAAGGTTTCTCTTTCATCAACGTATTCAGCCCTTGCGTAACGTACAATAAAGTGAATACGTATGAATGGTTTAAAGAACATTTGACGAAATTGGATGAGATTGAAGGCTACGATCCTCATAACCGTGAACTGGCAATGCAAACTGTGATGGAAAATGAAGGGCTTGTGACGGGAATTGTCTATCAGGATCCAGAATCAGTACCATATGAGGAACAATTGGAAGGTTTCTCGGAAAAACCGCTCGTGGATATGGATTTAAAAATCAGCGAAGATCAATTTAACGAATTGGTGAAAGAATTCATGTAATAAAGTAATTTTCCTGAAAATTTACTTTGTCGGCATTAAGTACCATCCAAACAGAAGAACTGCTGTTGCAGTTTTTTGTGGATGGTACTTCATTGTTTTTATTAAGAAATTTTCCTGGAAAACAAATGTTAATCATTTGCTTTTGATAATAAAAAAACATCATGTAAAATAATGCTTATGAGCGATTTTTTGAAAGATATAAATTATTTGATCACATAATTCTTCCACATTTTTTTATTCGAATTTATTCTCCAAAGAGGGTAATATGGAAGATAAGGACGCAAAATGAATCGAACGAAATCGGGGTCTTTCCATTGAATAATGTCATTGATTTCTTCTCCTTCAAAAAGAAAAAACAAGAGGAACAAATTGCCAAGCTGTTTCAAAAAGCAAATTCTTTTCAAAATCGGGAACAAATTGATAAGCTGATAGATGAAAAAAAATTGACTGTGGAAGATCACAAAAATTTTCTCGCCTTTTTGGCGTATTCAAAGGAAAAAAAGATTGAACCGACAGAGCTTTTTACTGCGGTGTTAAAGATGTCAAAACATCAATTTGAACTGCGTTATGAAATGAATTGGCATGCGGCCGTTCAAAATTGCTTAACCTTTTTGACCATTTTAAAAGAAAGGGATCAGGAGCAATATGAACAGTTTTTGAAAGAACAATAAATATGTCAAAAAGAGCATAATTGTATGGTTCTTATTGTCCTGATATAGAACTATTCGTTATAATATTAAAATGGGATTCCTCTATGAATCCGGTAGAAAGGAGTCATTCATAATCAATGAACGAAGAACAACGTCTAGCGAATAATCAGACAACACAGCCTAAACCGCAAAAAACGGAAAAAGACTATAGCAAATATTTTGAACGGGTAATTACCGCTCCTTCTTTGAAAGATGCGAAAAAACGCGGAAAAGAAGAAGTGAAATATTATAAAGATTTTAAAATTCCCGAAGAATTCCGGGGAATGGGGGATGGCCGCAAATTCTATATCCGCACTTACGGTTGCCAAATGAATGAGCACGATTCGGAAGTCATGGCCGGCATTTTCATTCAACTTGGCTATGAGCCGACAGATACTGTAGAGGATGCGGATGTCGTTCTATTAAATACATGCGCCATTCGTGAAAATGCGGAAAACAAAGTATTTGGTGAACTGGGACTTTTGGCGAAATACAAGCGTGAAAGACCGGATATGCTTCTTGGCGTATGCGGATGCATGTCCCAGGAAGAATCCGTTGTCAATAAAATTTTGACGCAATATCAACATGTGGACATGGTGTTCGGTACCCATAACATCCACCGTTTGCCATACATTTTAAAAGAAGCCTATATGTCCAAAGAAATGGTGATTGAAGTTTGGTCCAAAGAAGGGGACGTTATTGAAAACCTTCCAAAAGCCCGCCAAGGTTCCATCAAAGCTTGGGTAAACATTATGTACGGTTGCGATAAATTCTGCACATACTGCATCGTTCCATATACTCGCGGAAAAGAGCGCAGCAGAAGACCGGATGAAATCATCCAGGAAGTAAGGGAACTTGCGGCACAAGGGTATAAAGAAATCATGCTTCTTGGCCAAAACGTGAATGCTTATGGCAAAGATTTCACGGATATCAACTATCGTCTCGGCGATTTAATGGATGAATTGCGTAAAATTGATATTCCGCGCATCCGTTTCACAACGAGCCACCCTCGCGACTTCGACGATCATTTGATCGAAGTGTTGGCGAAAGGTGGAAACCTGGTGGAACACATCCACTTGCCTGTTCAATCAGGTTCCAATGAAATTTTGAAAATCATGGCCCGTAAATATACGAGAGAACAATTCTTGGAGCTTGTCCGGAAAATCAAAGCCGCCATTCCAAATGTGGCGTTGACGACAGATATCATTGTCGGCTATCCGAATGAAACGGAAGAGCAATTCCAGGAAACGCTTGATTTATATCGTGAAGTAGGATTTGAATCAGCGTTCACTTACATTTATTCACCTCGTGAAGGAACACCGGCTGCAAAAATGAAAGACAATGTTCCATTGGAAGTGAAAAAAGACCGCTTATATCGATTGAATCAGGTTGTGGAGGAATTCTCCAGAGCCGCATTGAAAAAATACGAAAACCAAATTGTTGAAGTGCTTGTTGAAGGTGAAAGCAAAAAACGCAGTGATGTATTGGCTGGCTATACACGCAGAAATAAATTGGTCAACTTCGAAGGGCCAAAAGAATTGATTGGCCAGTTGGTGAAAGTGAAAATCACGAAAGCAAGTTCCTACTCACTCCGCGGTGAATTCGTGGAAGTAGTAAAACGGGATGAGGTGAATGTATAATGTCAACTAAACTTTATACAAAAGATGAAATCGTTGAAAAAGCAAAAGAAATTGCCCACATGATTGCCCAAACAGAAGAAGTGGAGTTTTTCAAAAAAGCGGAAGCACAAATCAATGAAAACCAAGTTGTCCGTGAAAAACTTGCCAGCTTGAAATCCCTTCAAAAGCAGGCGGTGAACTTCCAACATTTAGGGAAGGAAAAGGCGTTAAAATTGGTTGAGAAAAAAATCGAAGAAATCGAAAAAGAAATCGATGAAATCCCGGTTGTGCAGCAATTCAAACAATCCCAGTTGGAAGTGAACGATTTGCTGCAATTGGTATCCAATGCCATCGCGACGACGGTGACGAACGATATCATCGAATCAACAGGCGGCAATTTGCTGACAGGCGAAACAGGATCAAAAGTGAAATACTCCAGCCCTGGCAGCTGCTCTTAATGAAAGCTACGAGGAAAATCAAGCATGATTTTCCTGTAGCTTTTTCTTTTCCCCGGAAAATTCAACGCAAACTGGAACACATATCGGCCTCCCTTAATACTATATGTTTGTTAGGCTAATGCACTAATGAAAATCTTTGTTCCAGGGAACGACCGGATATTACATTTTTCCTTGAAATTCAACATGAAATTTCACCAATTGGGCATTTGCCGCATACAATAGTTCGACGAGATGTAAAGGAGGAAAATGTGTGAAACGTTTGCGTCAAATCGTGACAAAAGCGGTCATCGCGAAGGGGAAAAAGCGTACGGAATCGAGTGAAACTCTACGTCCACCTAACACGCCAACAAGCATTTTGGGATGCTGGGTCATTAACCACCACTACTCCGCAAAAAAAGTTGGAAAATATGTAGAGGTTTCTGGCAAATACGATGTGAACGTATGGTATGCTTACAATAACCATTCCAAAACGGCTGTATATACAGAAACGATTCATTATAAAGACAGAATCAAATTACATTACCGCGATGAAGAGATCATCGATTCCAATGAGGTACACGTAAAAGTGTTGCAACAGCCAAACTGCATTGAAGCGATTATCAATCAAAAAGGTGACAGTTTCAACATTGTGATTGAACGTGAATTTTTAGTGGAAGTCATTGGGGAAACAAAAATCGTTGTATCCGTTCATCCAATCGAATTTGAAGAAGAATGGCATTTTGGCGACGATGATGAAGATGAATCATCCAGCTCTTCATCTTCTTCAAGCTCATCCGAATTTGATTACAAAGAGTCAAGAGACAGCGATTCCTCATCATTTCAATAATCTTCATTGAGAGCACCATCAAAAATAGAATAAGATGGTGCTCCTAATGTTTGGAAAAAGCGTTTCTCCAAGGTTATCGCAACATTTTTCGTCATGTTATAATATGTTAGAGAATTTTAAGTGAGGGAATATCATGACTACATATACACCAATGATGCAACAATATTTAACCATTAAATCGGAATATGAAGACGCCTTTCTTTTTTTTCGGCTAGGCGACTTTTATGAAATGTTTTTTGATGATGCCATCAAAGCATCACAAATACTTGAAATCACATTAACGGGCCGGGATGCAGGCGGAGATGAACGGGTGCCGATGTGCGGCGTTCCATACCACTCAGCCCAAAGTTATATCGAAACGTTGGTATCAAAAGGGTATAAAGTGGCCATTTGTGAGCAAGTGGAAGACCCGAGACAGGCAAAAGGCGTTGTAAAGCGGGAAGTGATCCAAGTCATTACGCCGGGAACGCTGGTGGAAGGCAAAACCATCGACAACAAATCGAACATCTTCATCGGCTGTGCCGAGCGGTTGACCGAGAATGAATTTGCCTTTGCTTATTTGGATGTGTCCACCGGGGAAGGGAATTCCTTCATCATCGAAGGGGGAGTAAAAGGGCTTTTCCAACAACTCCAAGCATACAATATTCGGGAACTGGTCGTGACGGAAGAGTTAAAGCTGCTTCTCCAGGAACAGGCAACGAATCTCGGCATTGTGCTTTCCATAGAAAATGATGAAATGGATGAAGAAAAAGCGGCCCAATATTTGATCCATCTTCCAAAAAACTGTTATGGGGTTGCAAAATATTTGCTTCAGTATATTGAACGGACACAAATGCGCTCCTTATCCCATATCCAGCCTTTTACATATACCGAATCCAAACAATATTTGCAAATTGATGCCAATTCAAAACGGAACTTGGAATTGCTTCAATCGATTCGTGGAAAGGATCAGAAGGGAACGCTTTTATGGATTTTGGATGAAACCGTGACAGCCATGGGGGGAAGAAAGCTGAAACAATGGCTTCATCAACCCCTTGCAAACCGCATGCAAATTGAAGAAAGATTGAGCATCGTTTCGGATTTGATCGATGAATTTTTTCTGCGGGATGAATTGAGAGAGCTGTTGAGAAATGTTTACGACCTGGAGCGTCTTGCCGGCCGGGTGGCATTTGGAAATGCAGGGGGCAGGGATTTGGCCCAGCTCCGCGAATCTTTGAGACAAGTGCCGGAAATTAAAGAGAAACTCTTGGAAAGCGGCAAAGAGACGCTTATAAACCTTGCGAATAAAATGGATGCATGTTGTGACATAGAAGAACTGCTTTCAAAGGCCATTACCGATCACCCGCCTGTGGCCATCAAAGAAGGGGATGTCATCCGGGAAGGCTACAATAAAGAATTGGACGAGCTTCGCTATATTGCGCGAAACGGAAAAGATTGGATTGCGCAGCTGGAACAAAAGGAACGGGAAAGAACGGGCATAAAGAATTTGAAAATCGGCTTTAATCGGGTGTTTGGCTATTACATTGAGGTAACGAAATCGAATCTTGCCAATATCGATCCGGACCGCTATTACAGAAAACAGACCCTTGCCAATGCAGAGCGCTTCATCACGGAAGAACTGAAAGAGAAAGAAACGCAAATTTTACATGCGGAAGAACAAAGTTTGGCCCTTGAATATGAACTCTTTGTGGAGTTGAGGGAACAGCTGAAAGAATACATTCCACGGGTGCAGCAACTCGCTTCACTCATCAGCGAATTGGATGTGTTCTTAAGCTTTGCGGCAGTTTCCGAAAAATATCAATTCACGAAACCTGCATTCCACGACGGAAAGGGCTTAAAAATCATTGGCGGTAGACATCCCGTCGTTGAAAAAATGTTGAATAAACAAGCGTATGTGCCAAACGATTGCGTTTTAACCGAAGAGAAAAATATGATGCTGATTACCGGACCGAATATGTCCGGGAAAAGTACGTATATGCGGCAAGTGGCGTTGATTGTCATTATGGCGCAAATGGGCTGTTACGTACCTTGCGATGAAGCCGACCTGCCTATCACGGATCAAATCTTTACCCGCATAGGTGCTGCGGACGATTTGGCCAGTGGGCAATCCACTTTCATGGTGGAAATGCTTGAAAGCCAAAATGCCATAACAAACGCAACGGAAAAAAGCTTATTATTATTTGATGAGATTGGGCGCGGTACATCCACTTACGATGGCATGGCCCTTGCCCAGGCAATGATGGAATATATCCACAATCATATTGGGGCCAACACCCTATTCTCCACGCACTACCATGAACTCACCGCCTTGGAGGACCAGCTCGAACGATTGCAGAATGTGCATGTGAGTGCGGTGGAGAAAAATGGCAATGTCGTGTTCTTGCATAAAGTGAAAAAAGGGGCGGCGGACAAAAGCTACGGTGTACATGTGGCGAAACTGGCAAACATGCCGCAGGAGATCATTGATCGGGCGCAAACGCTGCTCGAGCAGTTTGAATCCCAGCAAGTGGACCACTTGAAATCCCAAAAGGAAGAAGAGATTTTCCAATTGTCCTTATTCGAAGAGGAAGAACCGAAACAGAAGAAAAATACGTTAAAATCGCATGAACAGGAAGTCATACAAGAATTGCAAAAAGCGGATATCGTATCGATGACGCCAATAGATGCAATGAATCTTCTTTACAAATTGCAGCAATCATTAAAGTAATAAGGAGGGATACCGATGGGAAAAATTCGGCTTATGGATGAGTGGCTTTCCAATAAAATTGCGGCAGGAGAAGTGGTGGAAAGGCCATCTTCCGTCGTGAAAGAACTTGTGGAAAACGCCATCGATGCCGGCAGTACATCCATTGAAGTGTTCCTTGAAGAAGCGGGGCTTTCCTCCATTCAAGTCATCGACAACGGAAGCGGCATGGATGAGGAAGATGCGGAGCTTTGCTTTGCCAGACACGCGACATCGAAAATTTCAAAGGAACAGGATTTGTTTCGCATCCGCACCCTCGGGTTCCGGGGGGAAGCGCTGGCTTCCATCGCCGCCGTTTCCAAATTGCGTTTAGTCACTTCCGATGGGGAATCGGGAGTCGAACTGGAGCTGGAAGGGGGAACGATTGTCTCGAAAAAGCCGGGCCCTTTAAGAAAAGGGACGGAAATTACCGTTTCCCAATTGTTTTATAATACACCGGCACGGCTGAAATATTTAAAAACGATTCAAACGGAACTTGGACACTCCATTGATTTAATGAACCGTTTAGCCCTAGCGTATCCCGATATTGCATTCAAGCTTGTCCACAACGGGGGAGTTCTCCTTCAAACCAATGGCCGGGGGAATGTCCAACATGTGCTGGCAGCCATTTATGGAATGCAAAACGCAAGAAAAATGATTCCTTTCCGTGGGGAATCGAAGGACTACACGATATACGGTTACGCAACATTGCCTGAAATTACCCGGGCATCGAAAAACTATATTTCCATCTTCGTCAATGGCAGATGGGTGAAACATTACGTCATCCAAAAAACCATTGTGGATGCGTACCATACCTTTTTGCCGATTGAACGATACCCAATCGTTGTGTTGTACATTGAAGGCGACCCTTATTTGACGGATGTGAATGTGCATCCTGCAAAGCTTCAGATTCGTTTAAGTAAAGAAGAAGATTTGCTGCCGTTGATTGAAAACACGATCCGCAATGCAATCCGGGAACATATGAACGTTCCGTTGGCGCAAAAAAAAGAGAAAATTGTCCGCCCTGTAAATGAGCAATTAAACATTTGGAAACAGCCAACGATTGATGAATCCAAAATTAATGACATCGTTGAGCGTTTAAAAGGTGGATCGGCGGTAGTGAATGAAAGCCCGGCTACAGAAAATGAAGCTGTTACTCCAACAGAATTTGTTGAGGAATGGCCGGAGCCAAAAGATGTTTATGATGAACAGCCGGTAACAAATGCTGATCCTTTGACTGAGTTTCATGAAGAATCAACAGATTCCACACATGAAACATCCCTCCAGCAGATAAAAGAACCATTCCCGGACCTTGAAGTGGTGGGTCAAATCCATGGAACATACATCATTGCGCAAATGGAAGACGGCTTCTATCTGATTGACCAACATGCTGCCCAGGAGCGGATCAAATATGAATATTTCCGGGAAAAAGTGGGAGAAGTGGATCCGAACGAGCGGCAAACGTTGCTCTTGCCTTTAACCTTCCACTACACGCAAGATGAAGCGTTGATTTTAAAGGAAAACAAGAAAGCGTTGGAAGAAGTGGGCGTGTTTCTTGAAGAATTTGGGCCTTCCTCCTTTGTCGTCAGGGAGCATCCTACCTGGTTCCCAAAAGGGTTCGAGCAGGAAATCATTGAAGAATTGATCGAACAAGTATTGAAAACGAAAAAAGCGGATGTGAAAAAACTGCGGGAGGAAGCGGCGATTATGATGAGCTGCAAACGCTCCATCAAAGCGAATTATTATTTGACAAAAGAGCAGATGGAGACGCTCATCAAAGACCTGAGAAAAGCGGAGAATCCCTTTACATGCCCGCATGGACGTCCCGTCATGATCCATTTTTCCACTTATGAAATCGAAAAAATGTTCAAGCGGGTCATGTAAAAGGAAGCGGCATATTTGGATAGAGGAGTGAGCGGATGTTTTCATTTCAAGATCGGTCCAAACTTATACACTTGATGAACACCTATTCTTTTGACGTGCTCGTCATCGGCGGAGGCATCACCGGTGCCGGTATTGCGTTGGATGCGGCTTCGAGAGGCCTGTCTGTCGCGTTGGTCGATATGCAAGATTTCGCCGCAGGCACTTCCAGCCGTTCAACGAAACTGATTCATGGCGGTTTGCGCTATTTGAAACAGTTGGAATTTCGCCTTGTAGCGGAAGTAGGAAGAGAGAGGGAAATCGTCTATGAAAATAGCATCCATGTTACAACTCCTGAGAAAATGCTGCTTCCCATCTATAAAAATGGCTCATTAGGAAGATTTTCCGCTTCGATAGGATTGAAACTCTATGATTCTTTGGCAAAGGTTCGGAAATCCGAACGGAGGAAAATGCTTTCGAAAAAGGAAACCTTGAAACTTGCCCCTTTTTTGAGAGAAGAAGGATTGCTTGGCGCGGGATTTTATGTGGAATATAAAACCGATGATGCGAGATTGACACTTGAAGTCATCAAAAAAGCGGTGGAATATAAGGCCCTTTGCTTGAATTATGCCAAGGTCACAGGGTTCGTTTATGACAGGAACCGCATCGTTGCAGCAAAAGTCCGAGATGAAATTACCGGTGAAACCATTACAATACATGCCACTCAAATCGTCAATGCCGCCGGGCCCTGGGTCGACGTAATTTTAGAAAAAGACAATCGCAATGGAAGAAGCAGAAAATCTTTGAAACTGACAAAAGGCATCCATATCGTGTTCGACAAGTCAGTGCTTCCTTTGGAACAAGCGATCTATTTCGATACGGACGACGGGCGGATGGTCTTTGCCATTCCAAGGGGGAATAAAGTATATGTCGGAACAACCGATACCTTCTATGAAGAAGATCCGGTTCATCCGGTGGCGAAAAGTGAAGAGGTGGCCTATTTATTAAATGCCCTTCATTCAATTTTCCCTTCCCTTTCCCTTAAGGAAGAAGATGTGGAATCCACTTGGGCAGGAATCCGTCCGCTCATTTTTGAAGAGGGAAAGAATCCGTCCGAGATTTCCAGAAAAGATGAAATCTGGACATCCAAAAGCGGGTTGATGACCATTGCGGGCGGAAAGTTGACCGGATATCGGATCATGGCAGAGCGGATTGTTGATCTGATCGTCAAAAAACATCGTTTCCGTCATGCGAAAAAATGCATGACGAAACAATTGGCTTTGTCCGGCGCTGAAGGGCTCCGTTCCTCCAATTTTGAGTATTTTGTAAACAAGAAGGCGATGGAAGGGGCCAAATTCGGGTTGAATTTCGGAGAAGCGAAAGGGCTTGCCCAAATGTATGGAACAAATATTGACCGGGTGTTTGATTTATTGGACAAGGAAGAACCAGTAGACAAACTTCCAAAAGCGTTATTCGCTCAACTGCTTTACAGCATTTACGATGAAATGGCTTATACACCGGCTGATTTCTTCATCCGCAGAACAGGCCTCATGTATTTTGATATCGCAATGGTGGAAAAAACGAAAGATGCAGTCATTGATATAATGAGCGACAGGATTGGCTATTCTGAAAGGGAAAAAACCTTTTATACCATGCAGTTAAATCAAATGATCCGAGAGGCGAAGGGGGATTGCGGTGAAAGAGACACGTTGGATACAAATGAGTGATGGACAACAAATTTTTGCAAGAATTTATGATGCAGGACAGCCTATCGGGAATTTTTATATACTTCATGGAATGTGCGAGTATGGTGAACGGTACGATGAATTTGCCCGATTTTTATGCCGGGAAGGGTACCGGGTGATTGTCCATGATCATCGCGGGCACGGAAAAACGGGAGAAGCGGGCGGAAAATTTGGTTATTTTTGTGAGGAAGATGGTTTTGAGCGGGTTGTGCAAGATGTATATGAAGTCATGAATGAAACCATGATCAAAGGGTTGGATTGCATTTTATTTGGACACAGCATGGGATCTTTTATAGCCAGAAGATTCATCCAGCTCCATTCAAGCCTTGTTCATCAGTGCATCCTTTGTGGAACAGGATCAACCACTGCTTTGCATTACATGGGAAACCTGCTTGCCAAATCTCTTGCCCGCATTCAGGGGAAAGAAAAGGAAAGCAAGTTGATGAACGAATTGGCTTTCTCGAGCTTCAACAAACAATTTGAAAATGCCATTACGCCCTTTGATTGGTTGAGCAGTGATGTAAAAGAAGTGAGAACCTATGTGGAAGATCCATATTGCGGATTCATCCCTACCCATCAATTTTTCAAAGATTTAACCGATGGGCTACTATTAATCCATAGCAAAGAGGAAAATAAAAAAATCCGCAAAGATTTGCCGGTCCTCTTCATCAGCGGCAGTGCGGATCCCGTGGGAAATAACGGAAAAGGCGTTTTCCAAGTGGCTGAAGAGTTGACGAAAGCCGGCCTTCAACAGGTTGCGGTGTATCTTTTTGAAGGCATGCGCCATGAAATTTTAAATGAACAAAACAAAGAACTGGTATATGAAGTCATAGTACGGTGGTTAAGAAAATGGAAGAACAAAAATGTATTGATGTAGTGGCCATCGTTGGTCCTACCGCTTCAGGGAAAACGGCTTTAAGCATTAAAATGGCAAAAGCTTTCGATGGTGAAATCATCAACGGTGATTCGATGCAGGTCTATAAAGGGCTGGATATCGGCACCGCAAAAATCCGGGAAGAAGAAATGGAAGGAATCCCTCACCATTTATTAAGCTTCAAGGAGCCGACCGAAAGTTTTTCTGTTGCGGAATATCAACGATTGGTAAGAGATAAAATAGAAGAAATCCAAAGCAGAGGAAAATTGCCAATCATCGTTGGCGGAACAGGTTTGTATATCCAGGCGGTTTTATACGATTTTCAATTTACTGAGGAAAAGGTCGATGAAGAAGCGCGCAAGAAATATTATGAAGAACTGGAGAGAATCGGCCCAAAAGCCATGCACGAAAAACTTGCCGCTTTGGACCCTGAAACCGCAAAGTCCATTCACCCAAATAACACGCGCCGCGTCATCCGGGCATTGGAATTGATTGAACTGCATGGAATCTCCAAACAGTCGGAAGAGCTGAACCGGGGCAATATTCCGTTGTACAACCATCTCATTATCGGAATGAACATTGACAGGGAAGAATTGTATAAACGCATCAATGAGCGGGTGGATTTCATGATGGAACAGGGGTTGCTTGATGAGGTCCGAAGTTTATGGGAAAGAAATATCCGCGATGTACAGGCCGTGAAAGCCATTGGCTACAAAGAATTGTATGACTATTTGGATGGCCGTATCACGTTGGAAGAAGCGGTGGAACAAATCAAGCAAAACTCCCGCCGTTATGCGAAACGGCAATTGACGTATTTCCGGAATAAAATGGATGTACAATGGATAGGAAATGATTGGGAAAAAATTATAAAAATGTCTAAATTTTTTTATAATAAAGAAGGAAAATAAAAAATCGTTATCGAATAATTTACACTAGAGAAAAAAATAGATGAGGTGTGCGGTGTGAAATCAATGAACTTACAAGATACTTTCCTAAACAATTTGCGTAAAAGCAATACTTTTGTAACAGTCTTTTTATTAAATGGTTTCCAATTAAAAGGAACCATCAAATCTTACGATAATTTTACGGTGTTAATTGAATCGGAAGGCAAGCAGCATTTAATTTATAAACATGCCATTTCAACATTTTCACCATCGAAAAATGTTCAGCTTCAATCAGAAGAACAATAATCGGATGGTTATTTGAAGCGCAAATGGCAGTCTATTCCATGGGGTTATGGGCATGAATCTTCGGGGGACCTGGTCAAAGATCGTTGGCTTAAAGAAACCATCATGCTGATGGAACTCCATGGCAATTTGCAGAGAAAAATCGGCAGTTTTCATACTCGCCGATTTTTCTATTGTCGATTATAATTAGGGACATACGAAAGTTTTTGGAGGTTTTATAATGAAAACAATGACAACGGAAGAATTGATCAATTTATTGGATGCCAATGAGGACTTGAATATTATTGATGTACGTGAAGATTTTGAAGTGGCGAATGGGATGATTCCTGGAGCCGTACATATTCCGCTTGGTTCCATCCCTGAACGCATGGAGGAATTGGATCCATCAAAAGAATATATTATTGTTTGCCGTTCAGGAAACCGAAGCGGAAAAGCCTGTGAGTTCTTGGAAGCAAATGGATACAATGTCATCAATCTTGAAGGCGGAATGCTCGAATACGACGGAGAATTGGAGTTTAAATAAGGGGAGGAGGTGGAGTTCTTCAGGGGCTCCCCCTTTTTATTTTTCGGGGGATTTCAAGCATCTTTGGAGGAGCCGCAATTATTTTCGTATCCCCGCAAGTAAGTTGAACATGTTCCGATGGAATGATGAAACTTAAATATTCCAGTTGACTCCTTACAATGAACTGATAAGATGATATAGGATAAATTATGTAAGTCAATTAGACAGGAGTATCAATCATGTTTGTATCAAACTTAAAACCGGAAGTTGTAGAACTTGCAAAAAAGATCGAGGAAAAAATAAAGCCATACCATGAAAGGGTGGATGAAACGGCTTTTTTCAATCAGCAAAAGGTATTGGCAGCCTTCAGAAAGCATCAAGTGAGCGACTTTCACCTGAATCCATCCACAGGCTATGGCTATGATGATGAGGGAAGAGATGCCTTGGAGCGCGTATATGCGGAAGTGTTTGGTGCGGAAAGTGCACTTGTCCGCAGCCAAATTATCTCCGGGACCCATGCCATTACGTTAAGTTTATTCGGCGTGCTTCGTCCGGGGGATGAATTGATCTATATTACCGGAAAACCTTATGACACCCTTCAATCCATAGTGGATGGGGGGGAAAAAGATACGGGTTCGTTGAAAGATTTCGGTATTCATTATCGCCATATCGATTTGATTGGCGATCGGGAAATCGATTGGGAAGGCGTCCGGAAAGCCATCAACGAAAAGACAAAATTGGTGGCCATCCAGCGTTCGAAAGGTTATGCCACTAGACCGTCCTTTACCATTGAACAGATTCGTGAAATGTGTGAGAAAGTGCGGGAAATCAAGCAGGACGTCATCATCTTTGTCGATAATTGCTACGGAGAGTTTGTCGAAAAACTTGAGCCGACGGAAGTTGGGGCGGATTTAATGGCAGGCTCCCTCATTAAAAATCCGGGTGGAGGCCTTGCAAAAACAGGAGGATATATTGCCGGAAAAGCCGATTTGGTGGAAAAATGCGCCTTTCGGATGACGAGTCCCGGAATAGGTGCGGAAGCGGGTGCTTCATTAAATACATTGATTGATTTTTATCAAGGATTTTTCTTGGCGCCCCATGTAGTTGCTCAAAGTTTGAAAGGTGCAATTTTCACTTCTGCGATGTTGGAAGAGGTGGGAATGATAACAACCCCTCACTATACGGAATACCGGACCGATTTAATACAATCCGTTTCCTTCCAGACGGCTGAGCAGATGATAGCCTTTTGCCAGGAAATTCAGGCCGCTTCCCCAATCAATGCCCATTACGCACCGGTGCCATCCTACATGCCTGGATATGAAGATGATGTCATTATGGCGGCGGGCACTTTTGTCCAAGGCTCAAGCATCGAACTTACTGCAGACGGTCCCATCCGTCCCCCTTATACAGCCTATGTGCAGGGAGGATTGACGTACGAGCACGTCAAATATGCTGTATGCAGTGCGGTTCAAAAACTGAAATCCTTTTAATGTTGAATAAAGCAGTTCAATTTGAGCTGCTTTTTTATTTCCTTTGCTGAAACTGTTCAACTCGGCAATATTGCATCGGTACGAATCAATTAAGAAAAAGTGATCCATCCATCCTTTTTTCAGCCGATTCCGATTGTTTATAAATCAAGAAATTTATGTTAACTTACTTAATAGAGTTTTTTGAAAAAGAGGGAAAATCATGATCACATTGGATTCGATCAAACATTACGGAGAATATGTTGCGATTGAAGCGGATGGACCTTTGAGGACCTTCAGTTCGGCCATGCACAACGCCGGCTACGGCAATTATCAATATTTTATCAATCGCACCGTTGATAAATCCTATTTTCCATCAGATGCCCATGAAGAAATGAAACAATTTCTTCAATCCAAAGGGTTTCCTTTGGACAAGACCGTTGCCATGATGACGGCGGTCGATATGAAATTCGCTTTTTCGCGCTTTTTTAAAGATGGGGATACGTCCATCGTTGTGATGGTAACCGCAGGATTGAATAATGCGGTTGATGTTACCCGTTCCCACCGGTATTCCTATAAACCGGCAATTGGCACAATCAATATTTTTATTTTTATTAACGGCTGTTTAACGGATGAAGCATTGATTCAGGCGCTTTGTTGCGCGGTGGAAACAAAAACCAAAGTACTTTCGGAAAAAAAGATTATCGATAAAAATACCGGAACGGTTGCGACTGGCACTTCCACAGACAGCATTTGCATCACCTCCACCCAAAAAGGGGAAGTTCATGAATACGGAGGCTCCATTACAAAAGTGGGATCCCTTGTTGGAAAAGGCCTTTACGAAACATTGTCCATCGCCGTTGATGAATATCTTAAGTATACGAAAGGAAAATCTTGACATGACCATCCTGGCAGTCATTATTGGGCAAATGTTGGACTTGATTTTGGGAGATCCTCCAAAAATGCCCCATCCCGTTCGGTGGATTGGCTCTTTTATTGGATTCCTTACAACAAAATGGAATAAAGGATCCCACCGAATTTTCAAAGGAGCCATGACCGGAATTCTCGTAGTTGCCATTGTAGCCATTACGACTTTTTTCATCGTCTATGCTGCGTATCAAATCCATTTGATGGTTGGCATCCTTGTTGAAGGAGTATTGATAGGGATGGGTCTTGCCCAAAAAAGTTTAAAAGAAGCGGCAATGGAAGTATATATGGCCTTAACCCGAGGTGACCTTGAAGAAGCCCGGAAAAAATTATCCTGGATTGTCGGCCGGGATACGGAGCATCTGGATGAGCCGGAAATCGTGCGCGGAGTGGTGGAAACGGTTTCGGAAAATACGAGCGACGGGGTCACAGCGCCGTTATTTTATGCATGCCTCTTTGGCGCGACGGGATTATGGACGTATAAAGCGATCAATACATTGGATTCCATGATCGGCTATAAAAATGAAAAGTATGAAGAGTTCGGAAAATTCAGCGCGAGACTCGATGATGTGGCAAATTTTATTCCAAGCAGAATAACAGGACTCATTATTTTATTATTCACAAAAAAGAAGACCGACCGCCCATTGGCAGAACGGTTGCGTTTATGGCTGAAGGATGCAAAAAAACATCCGAGTCCAAACAGCGGTTACTTGGAGGCGGCAACAAGCTATCAGCTGGGCATCCGTCTTGGAGGATACAACTCCTATCATGGGGTGCCGTCGTTTCGCGCCTATATGGGAACACCAGATGTCCCATTGGCATCCGACCATATAAAAGCTGCCATTCAACAGATGTTTGTTGCATCCATTCTTTTTACAATCCTGATTGGGGGTGTCATCGTTGCAATATCCACCGCATGGAGCTAATTTCCAATCCCTGTACGAACGTTTTCAAATTCCGATGCCTGAAATGGTTTATGATTTAAGTGAGAATGTGAATGCTTTCGGATTTCCGCCAATGATTAAAGAACAATGGTTCCAATTATTGAACAAAATTTCTGTTTATCCGCATCCGGAAGCGGAACCGTTAAGATCGCTTTTGGCAAAGAAATTAAATGTTCAACGGGAGACCCTTCTTTTGGGAAACGGCGCAGCGGAATTGTTAACCTTTTTTGCAGGCAGATTTTCCAATCGAAAAGTGATAATCGTCCATCCAACTTTTTCTGAATATAAAATGACGTTGGAAGCCCAAGGAGCGGAACTGATTGAACTGGTGGTGCAAGAAATCGAAACATACCGGCTCCCGATTGTACAAATCAAAGAGCATATGGAAGAAGCGGCTTGCCTGTATTTATGTAATCCAAATAATCCGACCGGCTCCCTTATCCCAAAGGAATCCATCGAAGAGCTTCTAATTTGCGGGGAAGAAACAGGGTGTGAAATCCTGGTCGATGAAGCTTTTATGGATTGGACCGAAGAATCGGAATCCGTCATACCACTTATCGGACGGTATCCCAATTTGACGGTTTTAAGATCGATGACAAAAATGTATGGAATCGCAGGCATCCGATTGGGGTATTTAGTTGGGCGAAAAGAACTTGTGGAAGAATTGGAAAGCCGACTCCCCCATTGGCATGTCAACGCATTAGCCATTGAAATCGGGAAAATGTGCCTTGAAGATGAAAACTTCCGCCGTGAGAGTATTGCAAAACATGCCAGCATCAAAAGAAACCTCGAACATTTTTTGCGGAAACACCAATGTAAGACGACAAACAGCGTGACGAATTTTCTCTGCTTCCAACTGACAGATCCGGAAGAGACAAGGGATTTTTATTTTTATTGTCTCCGCAACGGTATAGTATTGAGACATACGGAAAATTTTATCGGCATGGATGGCAAATGGCTTCGAATCGGAGTGAAAAGGGAAGAAGCGATGAAAAAATTTCAACAAGTAATGGATGAATGGTATGGAAAATAAACTCGAGCTTTTTTTCGTTCGCCATGGTGAAACGGAGTGGAATCAGGAAGGTCGGCTGCAAGGCTGGCTGGATTCCAACTTGTCTCCACATGGCATCAAACAAATTACCCATTTAAAACAGCAATTAAAAGGCATTCGATTTGCTGCGGCTTTCTCCAGCACCTCGAATAGAGCGATACAAACAGCTGAATTGTTGGTAGGGGACTATTTGACAATCGTGAAAGATCCAAGGCTGTTGGAAATCCATCTGGGCAGCTGGCAAGGGAAACGGTTGGCAGACATTGAAAAAAATGATTTCGAAAGATACAATCATTACTTCCATCACCCTGAAAAATACATCCCTGATACAGGTGAAAGCTTTCACCAGGTCGTCCACCGGATGGGCGATTTTCTTGAATCCTGCGCGAATGCCTTCGACTCAGGGAAAATATTGGCGGTTTCCCATGGTGTCGCCATTCGGGCTCTGATTCTGCCGATTTTGCGGTTGCCAATAAAGAACATTTGGGATTTTGAAATTGAGGGGGCAAGTGTCACAAAAGTCACCATCACCAATAAAACACCGATCATTGAGTATATCGGAAAAACCATTTCGATTGAATAGACAACTCCGGTTAAAAATATATTGAACTAAACGATCATATGGAGTTGTTGCCATGTATGGCCATCATTTGAGTCTTGTTTTAAAGCATTTCGCCTTGATGTGGGGATTGACGGCGATAAGCCTGATTGTTGGAATGTTTTTGCCGTCTTCCATCGTAATTATTGTTTCGGTGGTCAATTTGGTCTTGTTGTTCATTGTCGTTTTCACCCGCAACATGCTATGGGCCAACGGAATTTTATATTTGATCCCCTTCTTTACAGGAATCATGTTCTATTGGTTGGCACAGTTATTTATCGGAATATTGGGAACAGCATTCGTGTACTCGCTATTATTTGGAGCGGCGGTTCTCTTCATCACACTTGCTCTTTTGGGCTTAAAAATGCCGAGGCATTTTCCGAATGGGGCAACATATTTCACAGCGATATTGCTTGTATTTATGCTATTTTTCATCATTTATTTTTTCATCCCGGTTGACAGTATGGTCCATGTATTTATTGCGGCCATCATCGTCTTTGGTTTTGTGCTATATACAGTTTATGATTTTAATTTGATCCGGAATTATTATGTAAAAGAAGATGAACTTGTTAAGACGGCATTAAGTTTATATTTGGATTTTATCAATATCTTCTTCTTTTTCTTTGGACGTTTATACCGGGGAAAAAGAAAATAACCTGATGGGAAAAAACTGTGGAAATTAACATTCGTTTATTTCTACAGTTTTTTCTTTTGTGGAAAAAGTGAAAATGGCAATAAATTTGATGAATTATGAAATGAATTTCTTAAAAATGAAAAAATTTTTGTCAATGTAAGGTTTCCTTACATGACGTTGACAAACAATATGCCAGATAGTAAAATGTTCATCATTAGGGAGGAGTGACATGTCATATCAAAATAAACGGACAAGTGAAATTCGAAGATCAATGCCGTTATTGCCAATCGGTACGGTGATTCAACTGACAGATTTGTCCGCGCGGCAAATCCGTTATTATGAGGAACAAGGTCTAATTTGCCCTCATCGTACAGAAGGCAATCAGCGGATGTTTTCATTAAATGATGTTGATTTGCTTTTGGAAATCAAAGATTTTCTTGAACAAGGTTTAAACATAGCGGGAATTAAGAAAATATTCGAAATGAAAAAAGGGGCGAAGGATGGAAAGTTTGGAAAAGAGCTTTCTGATGAAGAAATCCGCAGCATCTTGCGGGAGGAAATGAAAAATGCCCAATCCCGTTCCCATAAACCTTTGTTGAGATATGCAGATGTTACTCGATATTATCAATAATAATTTATACTAAAGAATTTAAGTAGGAGAGTGGAATTGTGGGTCGATACACAAAAGAAGACATCTATCGATTGGTTGAAGAAAAGGAAGTAAAATTTATCCGACTACAATTTACAGATATTTTAGGAACAATTAAAAACGTTGAAATTCCTGTAAGTCAATTGGATAAAGCTTTGGACAACAAAATGATGTTTGATGGTTCATCCATTGAAGGATTTGTCCGCATCGAAGAATCTGATATGTATTTATATCCTGATTTAGATACATTCATGGTATTCCCTTGGACAACAGGAAAAGGGAAAGTGGCACGTTTTATTTGCGACATTTATACTGCGGATGGTGAGCCGTTCTTAGGAGACCCTCGTACAAATTTGAAACGCGTATTAAAAGAAATGGAAGAAATGGGCTTCAGTCATTTCAACTTGGGGCCTGAGCCGGAATTCTTCTTGTTCAAACTGGACGAAAACGGCGAACCTACGTTGGAAGTAAATGACCATGGCGGTTATTTTGACTTGGCGCCGACAGATCTTGGTGAAAACTGCCGTCGCGATATCGTCCTTGAATTGGAAGAAATGGGCTTTGAAGTGGAAGCTTCCCACCATGAAGTGGCTCCGGGGCAACATGAAATCGACTTCAAATATGCGGATGCAGTCACAGCTTGCGATAACATCCAAACATTTAAATTGGTGGTAAAAACAATTGCGCGCAAACATGGTCTGCATGCAACATTCATGCCGAAACCATTATTTGGTGAAGCCGGATCAGGAATGCACTGCAACGTTTCCTTATTCAAAGGTAAAGACAATGCGTTCTATGATCCAAACACTGAGCTTGGATTATCCGAAACGGCAATGCAATTCATGGCGGGCTTATTGAAACATGTGCAAAGCTTTACAGCCGTTACAAACCCTACAGTGAACTCTTATAAACGTTTAGTTCCCGGCTTCGAAGCGCCGGTTTATGTGGCTTGGTCCGCACAAAACCGTTCACCGTTGATTCGCGTCCCAGCTTCCCGCGGAGTTTCAACACGTTTGGAAGTGCGCTCCGTTGATCCTTCAGCCAACCCATATTTGGCAATGGCGGTGATTTTGGCATCAGGACTTGATGGCATTAAAAACAAATTGACGCCACCAGCTCCAATCAACCGGAACATTTATGTGATGACGGAAGAGGAACGCCGTGAGAACGGAATTGAAAACTTGCCGGGGCAATTGGATGATGCCCTCCGCTTGTTGGAGAAAGATGAAGTGGTGAAAAACGCCCTTGGACCACACATCTACCAAAACTTCAAAGAAGCGAAAGAAATCGAATTTGAAATGTATCGTTCCACTGTCCATCCTTGGGAGAGAGAACATTATTTGAAAATGTATTAATAAAATAATGTGAAATAAAAACATCCTGCTTTCGCTGGTTTAATGCGCAAAAGCAGGATGTTTTCGTTTTATGGGGCATCAATTTTCATATTTTCTCGAAACCATAATCGGTTTGAAAGAATCCAAATCGTGGTAGGTGATACCGATATTCTGCAACTTGTGGAAGGTTGTGACAATATCTTCGTCATAATCGATCATCAGTCTGGATTCGCTTTTTTCTTGTTCGCGGACACTCGGAAAGTTTCTTGTGAAGCCTGATTTGATGCTTGCTCTCTCGATGCTGCCTCGGATGCCTGTTAAAAATACATTTTTCCCGGCGACGCCTCCGTTGATTTTATAATTGGAGACCGTACCGTGCAACTCCACTTTCCCTTTTTGGGAATAAAGGAACATATTGATTTCTTGCTGTTTTTCATTGAAATAATCTTCTAAATTGTTTCCTTGGCTTGTTGCGTAGTTGTAGGTGATGTCGCCTGTAGCGAAGATGATCAATCCACTGTCGCCAGGAGTATTGATCAATACATGTTTCAAGTCCACGTTGCCATTCACAAAAAATATTGCATCCGCATTGATGATGGCCGGTTTCAATGGAGATCCGAGCACTCCGTTGATTTCAAGATCCCCATCGACAAAATACACGCCTTTAAATGTATGTTCGCCGCGATTGATATTGAGGGCTTTATTTGTGATGACACCTTTGTCCAAATAAAAGTTGCCATCAAATGTATGCTTGCCATCTTCTATTCGGATGGATGCCCGCGGAATTCCTTTCTTTTCTTCATAACTTTTGCTCTCATCAGGTTTTTCATCATCCGGATCGATGTTTATAACAGGTTTTTTGTTGGAAATATAGTAATTCCCTTTAAACGTGTTGCTTGAGTAAAGTCCGGTGATGATGATGTTGGAACCGTATAAATGGAAGTTCCCGTCCAGCGTATATTTTGTACGATCGATAAAATTGTTATTGCCTAATAATGCGGTCAATCTGAAATATTCGTTCCCATTTTCGCCCTTGATTTCATGGGTTTTTCCATCGATGATGGTTTGGATACCATATTTGAACCAAGTCGGCTTTTTGGCGTAGTAAGACGAATTTACAGGCAGCTTGTAAACCGAATATTCATTATCGTTTTTGATCACTTTTTGTGCAAGCGCCATTTTTCCGATATTGACCATATTTTCCACATCAAACGGCTCAGCTGTCCCCGTTTCCATCAGATCCGGCAGATCTTCATTGAATAAGTAGGAAGTGACATTCTTCACGGATTGTATATCATAAAGGCAATTGCTTTCCTTCATTTCATGGAAGTTATGTTTAAATACATCATTATAATTGACCCGGTCGAAGAACTTGTTGTCGCAGCCTTTCCAGTTGTCCAATGCTTCCGGTTTGATGACAAACAGCCGTCCGTTTGAAGGATTGACAAATAACTTTGCATTTTTCGATTCGGAAGGGAAAACCGTTTCCCCGCCAATGGCAGGGTATGTACTGTCTTTCCAACGTCTTTCAATCAGTGGGCTTGGTATGTATGCGCTGTTTGAGACGATGATATTTCCATCGGCTTTTACATCTCCATTGATGCTGACCCCGCCATTTAACATAAGGTTGCCATCGCCGCTTGTACTGACGGCATAATTCAGTATTTTCGGGACATCTGAGTATACGGCTCCGAGTTTGACTTCGGCAACGACCGTTTTTGTGGCATCGTTAGCCGTACCGACGCTTTTGAATTTCACAGTCCGGATGGTGTCAAGAGGATTGGCGGGAGTTTTTATGTAACATGCATCGTATTTTTTTTCACCGTTTTCATTCATAACATGGGTTCCTGAATCGCATTCATACTTCTGTAAAATATCATCAAATTTGTCGTTGAATGCGTTTATAAATTGCGACTTGCTGATGAAATTCAGCTTATAATACTTCTTTTTCGTGTCTTCCAGCACTTCTTCAATCGCTTGCTCCAATTCTTTGTTGATTTTTAAAGTGATATGGTCAATTCCGTCTTCTGCCAATTTGGCCGCCTGATTCGTTTTTTCCCGGTGTTCGTTGCGTGTGATCCCATTCATGGAAAAGGTGATCAAGGTTGTCCCGATAACCGTTGCAATCAACAACACCATGATGGTTATCACAAAGGCGTTTCCTTTTTGTGAGCGGAGGATTCTCATAAGTTATCTCCCTTCGAATGGATATTTATAGGGGAATGTTGATAAATTTTTTTCATTCTTCCAATCATATTATACTTATAAAAAAACAGATATCCTATAAAGATCTTGTGAAATTTTAGTATATTAAGATATAATTTGCTGTATGATTTTCAACTTATTTCTTGTGAAATGTTAAAATAAACATTGAATTTCTTTATCAAGTTATTATAACGATAAGTTTTTGTTTCAATGGATATATTATTACTATATTAATAAAACGAATCGGGTGGTTTTTATCTTATCGTTTTAATAATATCGTTTTGCAAACTCAATTGTCTTCACAAAAATAAGTATCAAAAATATACAAAAATTTTTTGTGATTAAAACTATTATATTAATTATACGATAACAATTTTCGGCATAATAATAATCCCCCAACCATAAAGTTGGGAGATTGATTTTAAATTATTTTCTTGATGTTATTGTCGTTGGTTCTAGGAAAAATTCATGATATTCAGGCATTGTAGAGTAGTCTTTTGTAAGTTTGACAAAAGTTTCCCACACTTTTGGGTCGTGCTCGATAATTAAACGTGAAGGTTTGCTTTCATCTTTAGGATTTTTGAACATATTCGGACCAAATAGAATTTTATCTACATCACCTCTTACGCCACTTAATATCACTTGGTTTGCTGCGATTCCGCCTTTTATATGAAATTTTGAGACAGTGCCATGCAGTTCGATTTTTTTGTCGGAATACAAGAAAGCATTTACAACAAAGGAGTTATCATTTGAGTAGGATTTTGTAATTCGGCTTCCTCGTTCTGAACTATATTGATAGATGATATCACCTGTTGCAAAGATGAGAATTTTATTATTATCATTCTTATTGTTTAATTGAGAGTCTTTTATATCGACATTTCCGTTAACAAAAAGTATAGCATTTCCATTAACCTTGGAGTTGAAAATTCTTACATCACCATCAATATAATAAACTCCATTTAAATTAAAATCATTGCTTCCTAAAAGACCAGGATCCAAATTTATGGCTTTTCCCTTTTGGATTAATCCTTCATTATCAAGGAGAAAATCGAGTAATCGTGTTTCATCAGGATTTTGTGAAGAACTTAATAAACCTAATCCTTTAAGCAATTCAATTACTAATTTTTTTTGCTCATTGTTATTATGAATATAATATTGTCCTTCTAATCCATTTGTTTCATTGTCAGCCAAACCTAAGATTTGTAGTATTAGATGAACTAAATCGTTTACAAGATCCAATAAGAAGGAATCTGAATCACCGTTTAATAATTTCTCGAGATGAGAACCTAAACCCACTATTGGTACAAGTTGGTCTAATAATTTTATTACATCTTTTGTAATTGAAGTATTAATGGTATCTATGCTGCTCTGGGTAGTAGTGATATAGCTGGTTCCTTTTAGTGTTTTATCAATAAGTAAGATATTTCCGTTTTTTACATTATAATTGTTATTTTTTGGATTAATATATTGCAATCCATTAAGTACTTTTCCATTTTGATTAACTATTTTCAATACATTGTCTTTACCGTTTGTTATGAAAGAGTTATCTCCAGCTATAGCAACTGATTCTAACTCTTTAACAGTGTTCTTAATTTTTACATTGCTTTTTCCTGTAAGAAAACTATTGATTTCCTCTATAGATTGTTTTTTATAAAAACATTTATCGTCATCAGTTTTATGTTCGTCAAAATTGTAAACTTGCAAGTCGTAATATGTAAAATAACGATCAGGTATGTTAAAATTTCCGAATGTGATAATTGATACAAGGTTAATAAGGCCTTGTGGGATGTCCCCTAATGCGTCCATCAAATCTCCTAATGATTTGATTAAACCATTAACTTCTTTGGAACGCTTACAATTACCATCAAATTCATATTTTTTCATTTCAAAGAGTGATTTGTCCGTATTCAAATAAATTTCCGCAGGTTTACCGTTAAATCCTGTAATTTCGGGATAAGTTGTTTCTTTCCATGGATTTCCGACATTATTTGCGTCTATTATAGGCGCATATGCACGATTGGAAACTGCAATATTTCCGTTAGTAAACACATTTCCTTTTATTTGTAAACCGCCGTTAAAAATTATACTTTCACTCTGAAAGTTTGGATCTCCCTTTGAAACGGTGCTCGGGTGAGTAGCCACGGCAAAGTCTAGAAAGCTGGGGTAATTTTTATATGTAGCACCGAATTTTGCTTTAGCGATTATTTCTTTTTCTTCATCATTTGCAATACCTGTACTTCTGATTGTAATTGGAACATAAAAATTATTCTTATCCAGTAATTTTTCTATGTCATTATCATTATATTCGATACAAGTGGAGTAATTTGTTTTTCCATCTTCATTATGTATAAAGTTTTTAGATGAACATTTATATTTACCTAAAATGTCTTTTTTATAACTTTCTTTAAAATTATTTAATGAAAAAGTAGGATTAATGCCAGGAGATGGGATTATACTTTCCAAATCCTTTTCCATACTGGCGATTAAATGCTCAATCCCGCTTTCCGCATTTTTTTTGGCCTGGTTATAATTTTCCCGGTGTTCATTTCGGGCGGTGCCGTTGATGGACATGCCGATTAACGTGAGCGCGATGACTGAACCGAGCATTAATACCATTATGGCAAAAAGCAGGGTGTTTCCTGTTTGGGATTTTATGTATTTCAATTATGTTCCCTCCTTAAAAACTAAGGTATAGAATGGACTTCTTTATTAAAAGTTTTGGATTTACCGTTGTATTCAAGGGTCAAAGTGATTTTATAGATGTTGTTTCTTTCTTTTACAATTTTTGTATTAGGGAAGTCGGAAATTTTGATGTCTGGATACGAGGATTCAATCTTTTCACCTCCGACATAGAGTGAAACCATTCCGTCATCCTTTTTAAATCCGGTGATGTTTGCCGGCGAATCTTTTTCGACGATATAATACCCTTCAGTCTCCGATTGAACGATTTTTTCCACATTGTTTTCACTAAGGGAAAAAATATAATTTGACAAATTCTCCAAATAGTAATCCGCGACATCCCGTACATTGGCGGAAGTGATTATTTTTTCTTTGTGATTAAAGAACATGCCAAATAACACATTGAAAGCCAAAAGGGCAATTATTGTACCCAACACCAATACCGCCAACACTTCTACTAATGTCATTCCCTTTGAATTCCAATTTTTCATCATAGTTCAACATATCCTTCTATTTCGCTTTTTCCAATCAAATCTTTGATGCTGGTTGTTCCATTCGTAATGATCTCCACCCGTTTTACTTTTACAACAACCGGTCTTAAGCCGAAATCGCTTATTTCTTGTTTGTTTGCTTTCCTCGCATAGGCGCTCACTTGATATGTTTCATGATTCATTTCAACAAAATAGCAATCTTTCCCATCGATTTTTTTGGTCGAAAGATTTTCCATATTAATGGAGCTTAAGGGGATTTCAACTTCCTGATCCGGATTGGAAGCTGTTTCGATTGCCTCTTTTACGATGTGATTTTCCGCTTTCAGCCGTTCCAAAATGGTTTCCGCCAAATCAATCACAACCAATTTTTCGTTATTAATCGAATTGGTCTTATTCGATTGAATAACGAGTTGGGCAACGCTTAATAAAACAATCGTTATGATAAGGAGGCTGGCGACCACTTCGACGAGGGTCAGCCCCTTTTCATTAAGCTTCATATTTTGCCACTCCTTAAGTCATAGTTAGTCGTAGTAGATAAAAAAATCAAACCAATAATGTGAAAATAGAAATAGAACAACTAAAATATAGTTTATTCCAAACAACAAATCTACTAGATTAAACAGAAATTGTTTTGAGATTCTTTGACAAAATGATTCTTTTATATTATTGCAAAAGAAACCAAGAAAATGTAATAGTCCGAAAGATATATTTATATATACCCTTTGAATAAAAAAACAAACCCTGCATCGCGAAAGGCAGGGTTTGTTCCGGTTTTACGGGAAGAGTTTAAGATTGATTTTCTTACTTTTCCCATTTCAATACATTTTGTTTTTCCACGATTAGAGCGCCGTTTTTCTTATCAAATATGGCTACAGTCACTACTGATAAATTTTCAAATTGCGCATGGGGCTTCATTTTTAATATTACGTAATATTCATCATCTTCATCATAATCTTTTTCAAAAGTGAAGATGGCGTATTCGCCTTCCTTTGGCTCGCGATAACCGATTGATTGTATCGCTTCAAACCGTTTCTCAAAAGGATATTCTTTTGCAACGGCATAAGCCTTATCCAATTCCGATTCCGCCACTTTGGTCGCCTCGGCAATCTCTTCTTCAGAAAATTCGATGTTTTGATCTTTGATTGTAAAATAAACAATCGCAACTGCAGAGATAAGAGAAATAATGACAAGAGTGATGACTGTGATGATGAGAGGTTTGCCGCCTCTTTGATTGGAAAGATATTTCATAAGTTACACCTACTTCGGTATGGAATGAAATCTATTTTCAATGTAAACGAAAACACAAAAAAATGCCAGTGGTGCAAAAAGAATGTCCCTTCATTGTCACAAATTTCGATTTAAAATTCATGATTTTCTTGGTTAGGCAAAAAATTGTAACAATTATGAAAAGGAATGTACAAAATTATATAAAAATAATAAAGTCTAAATGAATATAATGCTTAGTATAAGGGTACTATTATATTAAGTATAACATCAAATTCCAGTTTATGTAAAAATAATTAGTTAGTTGCACATGTTTCTGTCGGATTTTTAAAAAAATTTAATAAAATAGGAAAAAAGTATGATACAAAAGTTTGAAAATTATTGTATTCTTTTTTTGAGTTAGAAAAGGCAGGGAAAAATGGAATAAAAAATAGTATTTTTCAACTAAAAATAATAAAAAAATAACATAAAATAATGAGGTGGATAGTTTGAAAACTATAAAATCACGTAAAGCTTTCACCTTCGTCCTGGTGGCTGCTGTCTTGGTTTGCTTACTGATTCCGGCACAATCCTATTTGACAGCTTTTGCGGACGAGAAGCGATCGAATGGTTCTACCATTGGTGGCATTGATGTTTCCGGTCTGAAAGATCAGGAAATAAAAAAAGTGCTGGAAAATGCCATTGATGAATGGGCATCAGAGCCGATCGTCATCCGGGGTGGAGGTGAAGAACTGAGCATTGACCCGCAAGAAATCATATTTGATATTGATCGGGCGATCGATGAATATCGAGATTCAACAGATAAACCTTTCTATCTTTTTTGGAAATCAGAAGAGGTTGTACATATTCCGATACATATTTCAGATAGTGAATCTATCAAAGAACAAATATCATACATAACCATTTGGGATACGGAAGATACATATAAACGGGTTTTAGCGCAAGCATCATACTTGGAGTCTCATGAAATTGAGGCGGTTGTAACAGACACCACACAATTGGAGAATGAGAGAATCGCATTGTCCATTGAAAAAATTCCAGCCAATACAAAAGGTGTACAAGCATTGGCGGAAGAATTGAACGAATACATATTAGAGCCGAACGAAGCTTTTTCACTATTAACAGTGTTGGAAAATTTGACGGATTCCGCAAATACGGAAGGTTTAAATTTTGTCGGATCGATGATTTACAACACCGTTTTGCAGGCAAATATCGAAATTATGGAGAGACATGCCCAAAAAGAATTACCTGGTTATTTACAGCCGGGATTGAACGTCTCCGTAGATGCGTTCAGTGAGAAAGATCTGCAATTTATCAACGTATCGAAACATCCATATTTACTGAAAATGTCCGTCGAAGGAGAAAATTTAAAAGTAGAGTTGTATTCCAGTGTGAAAGATGTAACGGTTCGGGTTTCCGTTCAACAGCAAACGATTGCTCCCCGAATCATCAACAGATTTTCAAAAGATTTGCCGATGGGAAGTTCCAGATTGATTCAAGAAGGAAAACAAGGACTTCGGGTGACCGTTACAAGAACAATGACGGATAGCAACGGTGAAGAAAAAACTGAAGAAATTAGTCGTGATTATTATGCGCCGACAAACCGGATCGTGTTAAAATCAGCCATTCAACCGAAAGAATCGGCTGAAGAAGAAACGGGTCCAAATTCCGGCAACGTGGACAACTTGGATTTGGATGGAAACGGACTGCCTGATTTTGAACAAAACAACAATAAAACTGACGGCAATTCCAATCAAGACAAGGACAAAAATAAAGACGAATTACCTCCTGGAAGTTACTATGACAAGGGTGGGAATTTAGTAACTTCATAGAAAGCGAGGGGAAACATATGAAATATCGCAAGCGGCTCGGGGATTTGCTCGTTGAAGCAGGTGTCATAACACCCGGACAACTCGAATACGCATTGAAAAATAAGTCAAGCGATGAAAAGTTGGGAGATTTTTTAATCCGTGAAAATATATTGACAGAGCAACAACTGATAGAAGTGCTCGAATTCCAACTGGGTGTTCCCCATATCAACTTGAGCCAATATCCAATCGATCCGGAAGTGCTCCAACTCGTGCCGGCGGAATTGGCAAAAAGGGCGCAAGTAATGCCTATACGGCGGGATAAAAATAGATTGTTCATCGCCATGGCGGACCCGATGGACTATTTCGCCATCGAAGAAGTGAGGATGGCAACCGGGTGCCATATAGAGACGGGCATTGCGGCGAAAGACGATTTGTATCGAACGATTGCCAAATATTACGATTTGCAGGAATCAATGGATGCGGCAATGGCTGACATAAACATTGATGCGAACGAAGCGGCGGATACACAGATAACCGATGATGATTCACCCATTGTCCGCTTGGTGAATCAGTTGATTTCCAATGCGGTGTTGTTAAGGGCGAGTGATATTCACTTTGATCCGCAAGAAACGGATTTCCGTGTAAGGTACCGGATTGACGGGGTTCTCAGAACTGAACGTTCAATCCCGAAACATATGCAAAATATGATTACAGCCCGCATAAAAATCATGGGGAATTTAAATATTACGGAAAATCGCATTCCGCAAGACGGCCGCATTAAAACGACGATCAATTTCCGACCGGTGGATATCCGGTTGTCGACATTGCCCACAATTTACGGAGAAAAAATTGTGATGCGGATCCTCGATTTGAGCAATGCGGCAACAAGCATCGATAAATTGGGATTCAGCAAACTGAATGAACAATTGTTCAGAAACATGATATCCAAACCGAATGGCATCGTATTGATCACTGGCCCTACCGGTTCCGGGAAATCGACGACATTGTACGCGGCCTTATCTGAACTGAACAAAGAAGGCGTCAATATCATTACCGTTGAAGATCCGGTGGAATACCGATTGGAAGGAATCAATCAAATTCAAGTGAAAGAAGAAGTGGGATTGACCTTTGCGGCAGGATTGCGTTCCATTCTCCGACAAGACCCGGACATTATTATGATAGGAGAAATAAGGGATTTGGAAACTGCGCAAATTGCAACCCGGGCATCGCTGACCGGACACTTGGTTTTAAGCACGCTCCATACGAACAATGCCGTTGAATCGATTTCCAGACTGGAAGATATGGGCATTGAATCGTTCTTGATTGCATCTTCCGTAGTTGGTGTAGTGGCTCAACGTTTAGTAAGACGGGTTTGCCGTGACTGTGCGGAAACGGTGCCGGCAACCTCGAGGGAAAAGGAACTGTTTGCCAAAGAAGGTTTGCAGATTGAGAACGTGCTCAGGGGGCGCGGCTGTCCTGCCTGCAACCATACAGGTTATAAAGGAAGAATTGCGATTCATGAAATATTGCCGATAGATCGGACGGTAAGAGAATACATATCACAGCGGAAAGGGATTGCGGCGATAATGGCTTACATGAAGCACGAAGGTTATCGCACTTTGCTAGGAGACGGTTTCTTGAAAGTATTGGATGGATTGACAACAACAGAAGAAGTATTACGCGTGGCAACGGTTGAATAGAAAGGGATGAGCTATGAATATTTCAATAGAAGATATTCTGAGAAGCGCTTTTGAAAATAATGCTTCGGATATACATATCACTGTCGGAACACCGCCGATTTTCCGGATCCACGGAATGTTGGAGAAATTTGGGGATGTGGAATTCTCTGCCGAAGAAATTGAAGAGATGGTCAATCAGCTTTTGCCCAAGTACAAGTTGAAGGGATATCGAATAAAAGGTGATGCCGATTTTAATTATACATACAATGAAAACGTTCGATTCCGTGTAAATGTTTATAAACAGCGAAATGCGCCGGCAATCGCATTCCGGTTGATTCCTACCAAAATTCCGACGATTAGATCTTTGGAAATGCCAAAAGTGCTATTTGATTTGGCAGAAAGAGCACAAGGGCTTGTATTGGTCACAGGTCCTACAGGTTCCGGGAAATCTTCGACCTTGGCGGCAATGATCAATCATATTAACGAAACAATGAAAAAACATATTATCACCCTTGAAGATCCAATTGAATTTATTCATTCTCACAAAAATTCGATTGTGAATCAACGGGAAGTCGGTACAGATGTAAGAAATTTCGCCACCGGCTTAAGAGCGGCGTTGCGGCAAGACCCGGATGTGATTCTCGTCGGGGAGATGAGGGATTTGGAAACCATCTCAACGGCAATCACGGCTGCGGAAACCGGACATTTGGTGTTTGGAACTCTTCATACATTGGATGCGCCGTCCGCGATCAATCGTATCATCGACGTCTTTCCGCCCCATCAGCAAAATCAGATTCGTTCGCAATTGGCCAGTGTATTGGAAGGCGTCATTTCACAGCGTCTGTTCGTCAGAAAAGATAAAAAAGGCCGTGTGGCGGCAACGGAAATTCTTGTTGCCGTGCCATCTGTAAAAAATTTAATACGCAGTAAAAAAATTGAACAAATCCCAAATATTATGCAAACAAGCCGGGCGTTGGGTATGCATACGATGCAACATTCAATCCAGGAATTGCTTTCAAAAGGGCAAGTGTCGTTGGAAGAAGTCAAACCATACATGAACGTTGGTGATTACCGGTGACCATTTACAGGTATGTTGGAAGGACGAGAAGGGGAGAGTTGACGAAGGGGAAAATTGATGCCCCGAGCAAAAAAGCGGCAATCGCAAAGCTCAGGGAGCGGGGCATCAATCCCCGGGAAATCAATGAATCTTCGAACATTCTTGACAAAGAATTCAATCTGGGCAGATCAAAAGTAAAAAATCAGGATTTCGTCATTTATTGCCGTCAATTTGCCACATTGATCCGGGCGGGGGTTTCAGTCGTTGAAGCGACGAATATATTGGCCCGCCAAACGAGAAGCAAACCGTTAAAGAGGGCATTGGAACAGGTGGAGGAAGATCTCCGGTCGGGTCTCTCTTTTTCGAAAGCGACGAAAAAACATCCAAAAGTGTTTCCGGATTTGTTCGTCAACATGATGATGTCCGCTGAAGCGACCGGAAACCTGGATACGATTTTGGAAAAATTGGCGACAACATTTGAAAAGCAGTACAGCTTGAAGAAAAAAGTGCAATCTTCCATGACATATCCGTTGGTATTGCTCGTACTGACCATCGTGGTAGCCGTATTTATGATGGTGGTCATAGTCCCATCTTTTATCGAGTCCTTTGAGTCGATGGGTGCCGAGCTGCCGGCCATTACGATCTTCACCATCAAAATCAGCGAAATATTGCAACATTATTGGTGGAGCGTGCTGGGTGCGATTCTTCTCATTGTATTGGTGTTTTACTTCCTATATAAAAATAACGGGAAATTTCACTATGGTGTGCATTATACATTGTTAAGAATTCCGATTTTCGGACCATTATTGCAAAAGTCCGCACTTTCAAGAATGATGTCCAACCTTTCTTCATTATTCAGCAGCGCCGTACCGATTTTGGAATGTTTGACGATTGTGGAAAAGGTGATCGGCAATCCGGTCATTGGGAAAGTGATTCGGGATGCCAGAAAAAGTTTGGAGAAAGGGAGTTCATTGGCAGAGCCATTGGAAAATAGTTGGTTATTTCCACCGCTTGTCACGTCGATGGTACATATCGGGGAAACAACAGGTACACTCGATTTTATTCTCCAAAAGGTTTCGGAATTTTATGAAGCGGAAGTGGATCGAAGTGTCGATACATTAAAGTCGTTGATAGAGCCGGTTATGATCCTGTTCTTGGCCGTGATTGTCGGTGGAATAGTTGCAGCGGTCTTCTTGCCGATGTTCAGCTTGTATGAACAAATGTAATGGAAATAGAATGGAAAAATTATTCAAACCCTTTTAAGGAGGTGAGAAACAGTTGAAAGAATCATCTGTACATAATCAAAACGAATTACATACAAATTCTGGAGGAGGATTTTCTATGATGAAATTATTGAAAAAACGTTTGAAAAATGAAAAAGGTTTAACGTTGATTGAATTATTGGCAGTAATTGTAATTTTGGCGATTGTTGCCGCCATAGCAATTCCGGCAATCGGAAATATGCTTGAAAATTCACGTTACAATGCGGCGAAATCTGATGCGATCAATATTATTAATGCAGCTAATTTATACTTTACAGAAGAGGGTTCATCGAATGGGGAAAAAGTAACAGTTAAAAAGTTATTAGAAGATAACTATTTAGATACTGCAGGAGTATTTGAGAAAGGGGATAATGAAAAGAATATTGGTTTATATGAAGTTACAAGAGCTTCAGGTGGGAATACTTTATATGCATCTGACGTGATATTCTCAGGAAAGAAAAAAGTTAAGTTTAATAATGTAACGATTCAAGATATTAATAATGACGATAAGAAAGGTAGTGAAATTACAGCTAGCGGTCATACTATCGAAACAAGAGGTACCGGAGGCTCTGGTGGTGAAGACGGCTCTGGTGGTGAAGACGACTCTAATTAATACTATTTAATTAGCCACTTTATAATTAGTTTTTCAAAGAACACCTAACGTGGTCGTTGGGTGTTCCATTGAGAAACTAATGAATTCATAATCATGTTCATTAGTTGACAATTTTATCAAAAGGAGCCCTGCGTATGTTTAGACGAAATAAAAAGTCGAATGTTTCCGTTGAAATCAACGATTACGTACTTCGCTCCCTCGTAATGAAGGGCCCGGATCTATCGCAGGCGGAAGTATTTGAAATTGCCATACCGGAAGGGGTGATTGCCGAGTCCGAAATAAAAGATGAGGTGGCTTTGTTTGAAGTGTTCAAACAGTGCCATTCATTATGGGGTGGAAAAAAACAGGAGATCCGTATGATCGTTCCGGATTCTATCATTCTATTGAAAACATTTGATCATCCGGACGATGTGGAACCTTCAAAATTGAGGGAATATGCGGAAATGGAGATTGGCTATTCGATTCACCTTCCATTTGATGATCCGTTGATCGATGTATTTGACCCGGTGGAAGGGGACGGCAAGGCCATGATGTTTGCCGCCAACTCCGAACCGGTGAACCAATACATAAATTTGCTTTTGGATATACATACGTACCCGGAAGCTGCGGATGTCCGGGCCCTCTGTAATTTGAGATTGCTCGAATCCATGAACCTTTTGGATGACACAAAAACCTATCTGCTTACAAATTGGCTGATCAATGAATTGTCCATTACCATTTATTCAAAAGGGAATGTTGAATTCCAAAGATTTCAGCCGCTGGATACAGATTTGAGCAAATGGAAGGCGAAGGAAGCGGGTGAACATCAATTGGATTTCTCCTATTTGGGAGAGTTTGATGAATACCGCATGCTGATTACCGATCAAATGTTGGAGCTGGAGCGAATTATGGATTTCTTCCGTTTCTCCATCAGCAAGGAACAAAATGGAATCGATGAAATCATCGTTATGGGGGACAATCCGAATCTCAATAACATCCATTCCCATTTGAAGCAAAATTTCGAGTTGCCAATCAAACTCATTAATGACCAATTCATGAAAAAGCATTATCCAGGATTCAAGGCAAAACATGCAGCATTACTTGGACTTGCCTTAAAGGAGGTTAAATGATGATACCGGATATTAACCTGTTGCCGAAAGTTGATCGAAGGCAGTCCACATCCAAAACTGTATACATTGTATTATCCATTATCGCGTTGCTCTTTGTTGCATTCTTTGTGTTCCAGTATTTTAATTATCGTGGTGAAATTGCCGATTTGCGGAGCGAGGAGCAGCGGGTGATTGATGAGCGGAATCGGCTTCAAGCGGAACTGGACAGCATATCGGTTGACACTGGTTCATTAAAGCAATCGGTTGATTTTGTCGAAGCGATTTCTTATCCGGTTTCACCGATTCTTGATGAAACGATTCGTTTGCAGCCCGGACATTCTTATTTGAGGGAATATGCCTTTGATGCGCAAACGGCGGAAGTGTCCATGGATTTTGAAACATTAAGTGATATTTCCAAATATTTATCCCGATTATCAAGCAGTACATATTTCTTTGATGCACAAGTTTCATCCATAGAGCATTTTGAGCTTGGCAATCAGGAAGTGGAAGGGAAAGCGAATTTCAATGAAATTCCACGTTATGCGGTCAAATTTACTTTGTTGATCAATCAAAATGCTTTAGCTGCTGGAGGTGGTAACCAATGAAGTCATTAAGTGGGAAAAATTCGACCACTTTATTGTTGATCGTCCTCATAGCAGCACTGTTATTTGCTTTCTACTATTATATAATTCTGCCGAAAAAAGAAGAGGTTGAATCTCTTGAATCGTCCATTGAATCAACCCGCTCGGAAATATCATCGCTCGAGCAGCAAATCGAGGAGATCAACGCATCGAAAAACCTCGATCAGGCAACAATTTTTGAAATGCGGAAAAAAGTGCCTCAAACAAGAAACTTGGACGATTTGGTATTAAATATAGAAGAAACTCAATACGTCTCAGGAACAAAAATTTTATCCATCGATTTTAACAACTATGATACGCTTGTTGCTGATTCCGGATTTGACCGGCCGGATGCTTCTGCCGAAGAGGATGAAAGTGATGGGGAAAATGAAGGAACATCTCAAGGAGAAAACGAAGAAGAATCAGATGAAGCACCAGTTTCTCCGATCGATAATGAATCCTTGCCGCCAGAATTGAAATTAATCACCTTTGAAATTGACGTACAATCTCCGGACTTTCAGCATTTAGTAAACTTTATTAAAGAAATTGAAAAAATTGAACGTATCATGCACATCGATATCATCGATTTTTCATTGCCAGGTGAAGAAAATGAATTCGCCGAAAATCCGGAAGACAGCATCGAAGCAACAATCCAAGTGACAACCTTCTATTATGAAGGGGATGTGTAATCGATTGGAATTGTGAGGAGCGCTTTTATGGATATTTTGTATTCTGTTTTTTTCTTCCTGTTTGGGATTGTGCTAGGCTCGTTTTATAACGTTGTGGGACTTCGTGTTCCGTTAAAGGAGTCCATCATTACGCCGCCGTCCCATTGTCCGAAATGTCAAAGACGGTTAACCGCCATCGATTTGATTCCGGTGTTTTCATACATTTTTTTACATGGAAAATGCCGGACATGCGGCGCCAAAATATCACCCATTTATGTAGCAACAGAGCTACTAACCGGAGTGCTTTTCGTATGGAGTTATCTGTTGCTTGGACTATCGATTGAACTGGCCGTTGCACTCTTTTTCATTTCATTATTGGCCATAATCGTCGTTTCGGATATTCAATACATGATCATTCCAGATAAAGTGCTTCTTTTCTTTCTGCCTTTTCTGATCATCGGCCGTATCGCTTCCCCCCTTGAACCGTGGTGGGATTCCCTCCTCGGTGCTGCGGCCGGATTTGGCATTTTATATTTCATTGCTGTGATCTCAAAAGGCGGAATGGGTGGAGGCGATATTAAGCTGTTTTTCTTAATTGGGCTGGTTTTGGGAACCGTGAAGACATTGCTCGCATTGTTTTTGGCCAGTGTTATTGGCGTGATTGTTGGAATCATTGTAATCAAAGTTCGCAAGCAAAGCCGCAAAGTCCCGGTTCCTTTTGGGCCATCCATTGCCGTTGCGGCCATCATTGTATATTTTTACGGCGATGCAATGATCCGATGGTATTGGAATTTGTTTTAAAGTGTAGAAACCTCTGCTGATTTGGAGCTTTAATAATATGGTGGATAATGGATAGATGATGAATCCGCATCCCAAAAGTTGGACTGGAAAAGCTGACTTTTGGGGTGTTTTTTTATTGGAAAATGCAATGGTGTGAATTTTGAAGGGTTTCCGGAAAAATTCAAAAAGCGGATAAGCGGTGAAACGAAAATCAGAAGTTTATGCTATTCGTTGAAGATGGGCAGGGCTAATAAGATTTGAAGACAAAAAGAAACGGATACCGAATAAAATTTCCATGTTGACATTATAAGCGTAAAAATGGTAAAAACAATAAAGAAAGCGTAATATTGTAACAGAAAATTCATATGGTTTGATGAGCTAACCAAAGATGATAAAGTAATGTTTCTCTATGAATAGTCATAAAGAATTATGTTGTTGGGAGATTTTTCAAAAATAATAGTAGCTGGTACAAGCCCCAACCTCTCCGATAGGGACTTTATACCAGCAAACTGATTGGATTGTGTAATTGGAACACTGATTTTAAGGGTAACTGCCCTTTCTCTGTTCTTTGATCCTTTTAAAGGATGTTATGTATAAAAGGGAACTTGTTATAAATTGGAAAGAGAGACAGTATTCAACTTACGGCCTTTGTCAATCAGAAAAGGCTCTTCAAACATGGTTCATAAAAAATTCAAAAATATGATGATGAAGGATTTACTATGCAAGATGAATTTTGTCGACATCATTTGCATGTTGACCTGAAAAGAAAATTAGCCGGCATAAGTTCATCCCATATCTTACTTATGCCAGCTAAAAGCTTAAGCTGGGTATTCCAAATTGAAATAAAGAACAGCTTGTCCAGAAAGCTTATAAAGAAACTTTCTGTTTGTCAGGATTAAAGAAGACCGCCTAAAAGGCTGTTAAGTAAACCAAGTACTAATTGTAATAAGTTTCCTACTAATTCCATGACTACACCTCCCAGCATTATGTATAGCCTGTCTTACTTTTGTCGAAGAATGATCTTCGAATCGGAGTAGTACAGACATCTTACATAATGAATATAAAATTTCTCAATATTACCGTCAATGGTATAAAATTACTTAATAGTATTTATGGATAAATAGTAACTTTTTCTAAAAATCCAAAAGGCCGCACGACCTATTATTTTTGATGAACTGGTTATATTATAATAAAAAACTATTAATTAACAGAATTATTAGTGATTGAAAAAGAAATATCTTTAAATATTGCTATAGTGAAAATAATAATTTATGGAATTGGAAGATGCTCTTTTCCCATTGTAAGCAGAAAGCTCTATTCCGGTCCGAATCTCTATTAGTAAAAATGAATCTTTTTTCTGTCAAACCTTTGTCACTATGAAGCAAAAGATGTCGAAAACAATCGGAATATGCAGCATTTAAAGTAAGAAATGTTCAAACTCTTTGCCTTTGGTCAGGAATATTTTAGCCATAAAGGAGGAAACCTGCATAAAACCGATAATTGGCATCACGTTGGATTGGGATGATGGGATATATAAGGTTAATGAGGCGTACGTGAAAGCGGTGGTGGATGCGGGAGGAGTCCCAGTCTGCCTGCCATATGCCGAAGAATCGGCTGGCGACCGGATGATTTGTACAATTGATGGGTTATTGCTTACCGGCGGAGGGGATATCAATCCAATTTTCTTTGGAGAAGAACCGCTTCCAAAGTTGGGAAGGGTCTTCACGAAACGGGATGAACGGGAAATCCAATGGACAAAACTGGCGATCCAACACCATATTCCGATTCTTGCCATTTGCCGTGGTTTGCAAGTATTGAATGTGGCGCTTGGGGGAACCATTTACCAGGATATTTATGATCAATTGGAAGGAAAGGTTCTCCTTCATTCCCAAACCTCTCCCCGCTTTGAAACGTCCCATTTTGTACAGCTTCAAAAACAAAGCCGATTGAGCCGAATTGTTCAATCGGACAAAATCTCAGTAAATTCCTTCCATCATCAGGCGATTAAGGATGTTGCGGCAGATCTCAGGGTTGTCGGAGTATCAAGCGATGGCATAGTGGAAGCGGTGGAACATCAAACGGCTCCGTTCTGTCTGGGCGTTCAATGGCATCCGGAACAATTGGCCATTTGCGGCGAAGAGGTTTCAAAGAAGTTATTTGAAGCATTTGTTCATGCCTGTAGAAAAAAATAAAATAAAAAAACTCGCATTCCAATTAAGAGATTGCGAGTTTTTTTATTTCATTAATGAAATCTTCGGTACAAACCAACAACGATTCCCAAGATGGTCACTTTATCCACAATAATCGGATCCATCGCCGAGTTTTCCGGTTGAAGGCGGAAGTGGTCTTTTTCCTTATAAAAACGTTTCACGGTCGCTTCATTTTCTTCGGTCATGGCAACTACAATATCCCCATTATTCGCAGTGGATGTTTTCTTTACAATGACATAATCCCCGTCCAAAATCCCTGCTTCAATCATCGAATCCCCCATCACTTCCAACATGAATAATTGATCGTTGCTTGTTCCGTATGCGTCAGGTAAAGGAAAGTATTCCTCGATGTTCTCGATCGCTGTAATTGGGCTTCCGGCAGTCACCCGGCCAACCAATGGCACATGAATTACTGATTGTTTTTGCGGTTCTTCTTCACCATCCAATATTTCAATCGCCCGAGGTTTTGTCGGGTCTCTTCGGATATATCCTTTTTGTTCCAGGCGCGTAAGGTGACCATGTACTGTTGAGCTGGAGGCAAGCCCAACCGCCTCACCTATTTCCCGAACGGATGGAGGATATCCTTTTGCCCGAACTTCCTTCTTTATAAATTCCAAAATATCTCTTTGCCTTTTTGACAGCTTTTCCATCGTGGTCACCTCTAATGTGAATAGTTTTACATATTTTACATATAGTATAGCAATGAATCTCGGAGAATGCAAACACAAGTTCGAAAAACACTCTTGACAAAAACGTACGTTCGTATTAAAGTAAGAACAGATATTCGGAACAAACATTCGTAAAAGGGGAAGAAAATTATGGCTTGGTTAAAAAGAAATCATTACTTAAAAGTGCTGATTATTGTTTCTTTAATCATAATTGCTTATATTTTTATTACAGATGAAGGGGAATTGACTTTCGAACAAATTACAATCAAAGAAGGCGATACCCTTTGGACATTGGCGGATCGCTATAAAGGAAATTTGACGAAAGAGGATTGGATTCGGATGGTGGCGGTTGAAAACAATCTTGACGGAGAACATATCATTGCCGGAGAAACGTTGATGATCCCGGTTCCGAAAGATGCGATCTATATTGCCATTAATGAAGAGGATGAAATTCAATCAGTAAAGGTAGCGAGCAAACGATAATGGGAAATAACAAGGCGGTTATTTATGCAAGAGTAAGTACGGAAAAAGCTGAACAGGAAACTTCCCTGGAACGGCAAAAGGAAGAGCTTTCACGATATGCCCGAAGTTTGGGCTTTCGTGTGGATAATATATTTGAAGATTGCCACAGCGGTTATGATGTTGATCGTGATGGACTGCTTGAAATGCTGGATTATATTTCGGAAAATGAAATTTCTGCTGTCTTCGTACAGGATGAAACCCGATTAGGCCGTGGACATGCCCGGGTAGCGGTACTGCATTTGCTTAAAAAAAGCGAGACGGATGTATATTCCCTTAATGATGCCGGTCCATTGAAATTGAACGAAATGGACGAAATGCTGTTGAAAATATTAGCGATTGTAGAGGAGTATCAACGGAAAATACATAATGCAAAAATTCAGCGGGGAATGCGCCGGGCCGTTGAAAACGGATATCGTCCCGAACGGAATTTCAAAAATAAACATAATCGTGAGGGAAGGGGCCGGATTGAAGTTCCTGTTGAAGAAATTGTCAAGCTGCGGGAAAAGGGGTTGACATTTCAAGAAATTGCATCCACTTTAAGAGGATTGGGATATGATGTGAGCAAAGCAACCGTTCACCGCAGATATATGGAATATAAAGAAAGACTTGAAGGCTAATCTGCTTGCACTTCGGGTCTTTTTTTCATATTCTTTTTGTATTGAAAGGGAAAGGTGTGATTGAATGTTACCAAAAGAAAAGATCGACCGTATCAATGAATTAACAAGAAAAGCAAGAGAGGGCAAATTGACGGAAGAGGAAGCAAAAGAGCGAACATTGCTTCGGAAGGAATATTTGGAGTCTTTCCGGGAATCTTTCAGAAAGACCATCGAAAACGTGCAAATTTTTGATATTGAAGGAAATGATGTTACACCGGAAAAAATAAAACAACTTCGCCGCAACCGATTAAATTGACGAAGTCCTGGTGATGTCAAATAAATGTAAGCTAACACACAATATTCCTAAAAAATAGATTGTTTTCTATGGAAATGTTGTCTAAACTGAATACGGAACTATTTTTAGCACGAGAAAGGATGTCAAAAAATGACAACTACAGCGGATTTATTAGCAATTAATGCAATCCGAACTTTATCCATTGACGCGATTGAAAAAGCGAACTCAGGGCATCCAGGACTTCCAATGGGTGCGGCTCCAATGGCTTATACATTGTGGACGAAACAAATGCGCCATAATCCGAAAAATCCGAATTGGTTCAACCGCGACCGTTTCATTCTTTCCGCAGGTCATGGATCCATGTTGTTATACAGCTTGCTTCATTTAAGCGGATATGGCTTGGACATGGAAGAAATTAAAAACTTCCGCCAATGGGGTTCAAAAACGCCAGGGCATCCTGAATACGGCCATACTGTAGGAGTGGAAGCTACGACTGGTCCCCTTGGACAAGGCATTGCGATGGCAGTAGGTATGGCAATGGCTGAGCGCCATCTCGCAGCGATGTACAACAAACCGGGGTACGATATAGTCGACCATTATACCTATGCCCTTTGTGGTGACGGAGATTTAATGGAAGGTGTCGCTGGCGAAGCGATTTCATTGGCCGGACATCTGCAACTTGAAAAATTGATCGTCCTTTACGATTCCAATGACATTTCATTGGACGGCGACCTTTCAAAAGCGTTTTCTGAAAATATTCAAAAACGTTTTGAAGCGTGCGGCTGGAATTACTTGCGTGTGGAAGATGGCACAGATGTGGATGCCATCAATGAAGCCATTGCAAAAGCGAAACAATCCAAAGGGAAACCTACATTAATTGAAGTTAAAACAATCATTGGCTACGGTTCACCAAATAAATCAGGCAAATCCGACGTCCACGGTGCGCCATTAGGAGCGGACGAACTTAAATTGACGAAGGAATTTTACGGCTGGAACCATGAGCCATTTGATATTCCGGAAGAAGTTTACGAAACATTCAAAACGGCCATAGAAGCAATTGGAGTACAAGCTGAGGCTGAATGGAATGCAACATTTGAAAAATATCAAAATGAGTATCCGGAACTTGCAAAACAGTTCATTCAAGCAATGAATAGTGAACTTCCTGAAGACTTTGATGCAGAGCTTCCTGTTTATGAAGTTGGCAAATCCATTGCGACCCGCTCTTCTTCCGGTGAAGCGATCAATGCTTTAGCGAAAAAAATCCCATACTTCTTCGGTGGAAGCGCCGATTTGGCAGGTTCCAACAAAACAACAATCAAAGGCGGCGGCGACTTCTCAGCACAATCGCCGGAAGGGCGCAATATTTGGTTTGGTGTTCGGGAGTTTGCAATGGGCGCTGCATTAAACGGAATGGCATTACACGGCGGATTACGCGTATTTGGAGGTACATTCTTTGTATTTTCCGACTATGTTCGTCCAGCTGTCCGTTTGTCCGCATTAATGGGATTGCCGGTCACTTATGTGTTCACTCATGATTCCATCGCTGTTGGTGAAGATGGCCCAACCCATGAGCCGATTGAACATTTGGCTTCATTCCGTGCAATGCCGAATGTTTCAGTGATTCGCCCGGCGGATGCCAACGAATCCCGTGAAGCATGGAAACTGGCGATTCAATCAAAAGACCAACCAACAGTCCTAGTATTGTCCCGCCAAAACTTGCCTGTGCTTGAGAATACGGCAACATTGGCGAAAGATGGCGTTGCAAAAGGTGGTTATGTCGTATCACCGGCAACGAAAGAAACACCGGATGCAATCTTAATTGCCACTGGTTCCGAAGTTTCTTTGGCTGTTAAGGCCCAAGAAAAGTTGCGTGAAGAAGGAATCGATGCATCGGTTGTATCCATGCCTTCCATCGACCGTTTTGATAAACAATCCGATGAATATAAAGAGTCCGTATTGCCTAAAGCCGTGACAAAACGCTTGGCGATTGAAATGGCTTCTTCATTGGGTTGGCACAAGTACGTCGGCACTGATGGAGACGTGCTTGCCATCGACAAGTTCGGTGCGAGCGCTCCTGGGGAAGTTGTGATGGAAAAATACGGATTCACTGTTGAAAATATCGTGAATAAAGTAAAATCCTTATAAAAATATAAAGAGCATCTCCATTGAGGGGATGCTTTTTTTATTGAACAAGCAATATTGAATAGCTATTATTTTAAAATTATTTTAAATAATTATTATTTTAATATATTTCCGCTTAAATATATTATGCGTAAAATTAAATTTTTATCAGATTTTTAAAATATATTAATAAAATTTTTTATAAGCGTAAACGTTTGCATTTTCTCAAAAAAAGGAGCATGATAGGTTCATAAGTTTTGTGACGGACTAGTTGCAACGGCTTATAATCTATAAATTTTGGAGGGAAACGCATGATTTATGCAAATCCGAACACACAAGGTGCTCTAGTACATTTTAAAGATCAATATCAAAACTTTATTGGCGGCGAATGGGTTCCTCCAGTAAAAGGTCAATATTTAGAAGTCATTTCTCCGGTGACAGGAAAAGTGTTTACAACCGTTCCACGTTCATCGGCAGAGGATATCGAGTTGGCGCTTGATGCGGCGCATGCTGCAAAAGACGCTTGGGGAAAAACGTCTGTCGCTTACCGTGCACAAATTTTAAATAAAATCGCGGATCGCATTGAAGAAAACCTCGAAATGATCGCCGTTGCAGAAACTTGGGACAATGGGAAAGCGGTTCGTGAAACGTTGAATGCGGATATCCCTCTCGTGGTTGATCATTTCCGTTACTTTGCAGGAGCCATTCGCGCTCAAGAAGGCGGAATCAGTGAAATCAATGAAGATACAGTCGCATACCACTTCCATGAACCTTTGGGTGTTGTTGGACAAATCATCCCTTGGAACTTCCCGCTTCTGATGGCCGCTTGGAAAATCGCTCCGGCTTTGGCTGCAGGTAACTGTATCGTGTTGAAACCGGCTGAACAAACACCTGCTTCCATTTGTGTATTGCTTGAATTGATTCAAGATTTATTGCCAAAAGGCGTGTTGAATATTGTTCAAGGTACGGGTATCGAAGTGGGCAAACCTCTTGCAACAAACCCGCGCATTTCAAAAATCGCGTTCACCGGTTCAACAGCAGTTGGCCGTTCCATCATGCAATATGCTACAGAAAACATCATACCTGTAACATTAGAGCTTGGCGGAAAATCACCTAATATTTTCTTTGAAGATATCATGGATCAAGATGATGAATTTTTAGATAAAGCCATTGAAGGTTTTGTATTATTTGCGTTAAACTCCGGAGAAATTTGTACATGTCCATCCCGTGCATTAGTACAAGAATCCATCTATGACAAATTCATGGAAAAAGTGATGGAACGCATTAAAGCAATCAAAATTGGCAACCCGTTAGATACTGAAACCATGATGGGTGCCCAAGCTTCCAAACAACAATTGGATAAAATCCTTTCTTACATTGAAATTGGTAAACAAGAAGGTGCGGAATGCCTCATCGGTGGATACCAAAACAAATTGGAAGGTGAATTGGAAGGCGGTTATTACGTAGCGCCTACGGTATTCAAAGGCCACAACAAAATGCGTATCTTCCAGGAAGAAATCTTTGGACCGGTTCTTTCTGTCACTACATTCAAAGACTTTGATGAAGCGATTTCAATCGCCAACGATACATTATATGGTTTGGGTGCCGGTGTATGGTCCCGCAACATTGAAACGGCTTATAAAGCAGGCCGCGCCGTTCAAGCAGGCCGCGTTTGGACGAACACTTATCACCAATACCCAGCCCATGCCGCATTCGGTGGTTACAAACAATCCGGTATTGGCCGTGAAAACCATCTTATGATGCTTAGCCATTACCAACAAACAAAATGTATTTTAGTCGGTTACAATAAAGGATCAATGGGCTTCTTCTAATGCGAAAAGTCATTGCCACAAAAGTTGCCATGGACATGATACAGCATCTTAAAGCAAAACACGGAGAGCTCATATTTGTTCATTCGGAAGGTTGCTGTGATGGAACTTCCCCCATCTGTATGAAAAAAGAGGACTTCTATCTAAGCAGCCAGGATGAACAGATTGGAGAGGTTATGGAAGGGGTGCCTTATTACATGCATCGTTCCAATCTCCCGTACTGGCAACATCTGCAGATGGTGATCGATGTGGCCGATGGAATCGGCAATTCCTTTTCCCTGGAAAGCACCGAAAATAAATCCTTTATCATCCAAGCAAAGAAATTAGCGGAATAAAATTATAATAAGCTGCCCTTTTTGTACATTTGTAAGGGGTAGCTTATTTTTTTGTTTGTCGTTGGAGGGCGGATGCGAAAATGAGTAACCTTATTTCCCATATTACATGCATCGGGCGAATCTCCCTTACTGGCAGCATTTGCGTATTGTGATAGACGCAACGGATGGAATCAGCAATTCCTTTTCGTTGGAGAGCACGGAAAATAAATCCTTTGTCATTCAGGCGAAAAAATGGGAAGAATAAAAAACTGCCCTTTTGTGCTGGTCACAGAAGGGCAGTTTGACCACATACATAATGTGTGATAACTGATTGCAATGAAAAGGTACAGCTGAAAATTTTCCTTGCTATAGATCGTCTCCCATGGACCATTTTCATCATGGAATGGAGGCAATCTATCACTTCACCAATCCGTTTTGAAAAGCATAAACCACTGCTTGGGTCCGATCTTGCACTTCCAACTTGGCGAGGATGTTGCTCACATGGGTTTTTACCGTTTTTAGCGCGATAAACAATTCATCGGCAATTTCCTGATTGGATTTTCCTTTGGCTATGAGCAGCAACACTTCCATTTCCCGTTCGGTCAGTTGCTCATGAAGAGGGCGGCTGCCCGTATTCCGCATCCGATGAATCATTTTTGAAGTGACTTCAGGTTCTAACACCGATTCCCCTTGGACGGTTTTCCGGATGGCATCCGCAATTTGCTTTGCATTGGACGTTTTTAAAATGTAGCTGATGGCGCCGGCTTCCAATGCGGGGTAGACTTTATCATCGTCCAGGAAACTGGTCACCATCATGATTTTCGCTTCCGGCCACACTTTCAAAATTTCCTGCGTCGCCTCGGCTCCGTTCATGACAGGCATGACGTTATCCATCAAAATAATATCAATATTCGGCTTCAACTGGAGAACCTTTTCCACTGCTTCTTTTCCATTTTCCGCTTCTCCCACAACGGTCATATCCGGTTGAGCGGAAAGATAAGTGGAAACACCGATACGGACCATCTCGTGGTCATCGGCAATGAACACCCTAATCATCGATTGCACCTCCCGTTTCCTTTTCGGACAATTCGCCTTCCTCCGACTCTTTCTCTTCTTTATTCAAAGGCACTTTCACCTCAACAATGGTTCCTTCTCCGGGAACGGAAACAACTTTATATTTCGCTCCGATTTCCACGGCTCTTTCGGCAATGTTTTTCAAACCGTATGAAGTGGAGTTGGTTTCTTCATTCATATCAAATCCGCGGCCATTATCTTGGATTCTCAAAATGGCCAGGTTGTCTCTTTCAATTAACAGCATCTCCACTTCCGTCGCTTTGGCATGGCGCAATGTATTGGATAACGCTTCTTGGGCGATGCGGAATAAATGATCTTCCTCCGCTTTCGACAACTTGATTTCCTCGATTTCATATTCGATGTCAAAATTGACCTTTTGTTTCAGTTCGAAAATTAAATCTTTCAACCCTTGCGCCAAGGTATTATTATTTAATGCAATTGGACGGAGATGCAATAGCAATGCGCGCATTTCCAGTTGGGCCTGCTGCACCAATTTCTCAATTTGCACCAATATTTGTTTTGCGTTTTCTGGAGGGGTATCCATTTCCGTAATCGATGACAATAACATGGATGCCGCAAATAGCTGCTGGGAAACGGAATCGTGAAGTTCCCTTGCAAGTCTTTGTCTTTCCGCCACGATCCGTTCCTGGATGATTTTGTCGCTTGCTTCCGCTTTTTCATTGGATAGGCGTTGCAGGCTCTTTCTTTGAGTTTCAATCAATTCATTTGTTTCTTTTAACGCTTTTCTCAAAGGATAAGAAACGTTGCGCTTTAATGTGAAATCCGGTTCAGCCAATTGCTTTACATATTTCAGCGTAATGAATTCTTTCGATTTTACCGAAATCATCCACCATAAACTAATAACAAAACTGATGAAGAACACGCCACAAACAATGATGACACCAAGCGGCATGCCATTATAAGTGTTTTCCCATAAAGGGCTCCACGCTGCAGCATTCGGAACATCATATAATAAATAGAAAACACCAAAAAACATGCTTATTAAAATGATAGAGATCATAAGGGTGCGGAATAGAAGTGATATCATTTCCGAATCACCTCCACATCCCCAAGCCATGTGACTATATGAATCACAAGTTTTCTTTTGGCGTTTGTCACATCGCCATCTTCAAAAGTAATCCTTTCATTCCATAACCGTTTCGGAGGATGATGCAATAGTTTCGCTTCTCCAATCAGAGTTGAATATTGAAGTTTGAATGGCACTTCATAAGGCAAAATGATCGTTACTTTCCCAATTCCCTGGCGAATGGTGATGACAGAAGTGCCGGCTGGCAAAATGGTTTCTGTCACATCGATGGTGTAATCCCCAAGGAAGTTTTGAATCTGAATATCTTGCCATTTATAATGTTCCATTGGCATGGAAGAGGGGAGAACCAAGTCATTTTTTTGAACGGTACCCAATTCAAAATGCCGGGCTTCCACTTTGACTTCTTTTTGATGATTTGTTGCCTGTTTATACAAAATATAAATTAATACACAGACGACGAAAAATCGCAGACTCCAAATGGTTATAATGGCAACTAAAATAAAAGAGGCGCCTATCCAAAAATAGATTTTTTTTCCTTTGGCAAAACTTCGATAAAGAAAAAATGCCCCCAACAAGAGAAAGAAGGCGCCACCGTTATTGAAAACTGTGAGCTCTACAAAAACAATCAGCAACATGATCAAAAATACGGTTATCAGCTGTTTCGTTGTGAAACGGTTCAAAGTGGCCCCTCCCTCAAGATAAGCGAAAGTTCATAATAATAAAGAAGGGAAGATTCCCTTCTTCTCGTTTTCTTCATTATATCACGGTTCGACCGTTTCCTTCGAGGACGTGTTTGCCTGTTTTTGTTCGAGCAGTGCCAAGCGGGTTTCCAATTGGGAATATTCATAGTTCTTCTCAATCTTATTGGATAATTGGTCGATATAAGATGAGAGGTTTTGGAAATCCATGTCGTTTGAATCGAATACGCGGTTCATTTTCACATTGGCTCGGACGACATTTTCTTTCCCCATTAATTGCAATTGTCGAACTTTCATATCTTCAATTTTATGTTTCATCATTTCAAATTTTTGTTCCAATTGAATATATTCTTTGTTTGCTTGATCCAAACTTTCGAGCAAAGTCAATTGGCGTCTTTTATAGCTCTCCACTTCCTGGGTTGCAAAGAGAATCAAATCCTCTTCTCCGCTTGCTTTCGCCAACTCCAATTGGTTGGTTCTTTTCTCCAGCATGTTCCCTGTCTCTTTTAATTTTTGCTCCAATTCTTCTTTTAACCGTCTTTGTCTTTCTAACAATTTGCCAGTTTGCTCCGTCATTTTTTCGGCTTCGCGAATATACTGGTTCAGCATCGCCACCGGATTTTTCTCTTCTTTTTTATCAAATAGCGCGTGCAAATCCGCTTCCAACGTATACCGGAATCGTTTGAATAAATTCATTAAAATCTCTCCTTTTTTTGTATTTTTGACCATTCATTTTCAAAGTTTGTGAATGGATCTTCTTCATTCATTGCAATCGATACCTCTTCATTTTTCCATTGTTTATACAAAACATATAAGAGGATGATTGACACAAGCCCCAAAAGTGCCGGGATATTGGATACGGCCATCATAATTCCGATCAAGCCGATGAGGATCCAAAGCACCTTGCTGACAACAGACCGGCTTTTGACGTAATAATGCATTCCAAGAAAGATGAATGCCAGGGAAAAAGCAAGTCCCATCAGTGGCCCTAAAGTGGCGAGTACGACGCAAACTAAAACGATTGCGAGAAGCAGTAGAAGCAATTTTTTCATATTCATTCTCCTTTCATCATTGTACTTTCATGTTACAATTCAACTTGTTTTCTCAAAACGACCTTGAATTGTATTTTCCCCTAAGTCTTGAGACCGAGTGACTAAGTGTGGTTTATATGGGAAAGAAATGGGTATACATTTTTAAAATCAACCTTTACAAAAATGAGATTTATAAAAGTTTTTTATTGTTGAATAGGTAGTGTTTTCATCGAATTTTGACAAAAAAAAATCTATTATTGGGACAAGTTTTGACAAAATATTCGAAATCTTTAAATTATAATGAAGTCAGAAAGGAGGACAAGCGGATGAGAATCTATTCAATCTTTAACATAAAAAAACAATACCAGTCATTTGTCTTTGGAAGGGAAAGAATGCTGCTAGAGATGGTAGCAAAAATCGATGACGAGCAAGAGTCCTCTGCAAAAAAGCAATTAAGTTACATTTGTGAGCCTATGGAAGGAAATGTAGAGGGAAAAATTTATGAACATCTTCAAAAATGTTTTCCTGCAATGCGTTGGATGGACGGTTATTTGGGATTTGAACATAAATTAAAAGGGCGAATTAAAATCAAGGTTTTTGAATATTATATTGAAGCGATATGTGAAGGATCGCGCATGCTCGATTTGGATCTGTTTCAGTGCCTGAGCCAAATCAATGATTCATTTCTTGCGTTTAATAAAGAGGAATACGAATGTGGTTGGTTAAAGCCGGTGAAATATGCGTCATATTAGGAAAATTTGAAAACCCTGTTGTCACCGAATGTGCAACAGGGTTTTCAGGGAATTGAGGGGATCTTATTTAAGAAAGGGGATATGTTTACTTATATAAAATATATATAAGTGCAAACAAGGAAGAATTAATCAGCGACTGCCAACAGTTTTTTATGTGTCTCTTTCAATTGGTTCGCAATCTCTTCGATTTTACCTAATGTTTCGATGCGTTCTTGCTTTTGTTGTTCAATGGCTTGTTGAAGCGTGATTTCAATTTGTTTTTGAGCGTTGGCGAAAAGATCTAATAGCGCATTGTTTGGTTTCCATGCAAGGTTTTGAGCTTTATCTGTAATTTCTTGGACACTTTCAAGCCATTTTGACACTTCATCAAACTGACCTTCTTTGCCCAATTCCTTTAAGCTGTTTTCAAGTCTTTCTTGCCACTCTTTGGAAGCTTTTTTTGCTTCTTCTTCAATAGCATTGATGGCATTCACAGAAGACTCAATGAACTCTTTTTGAACATTAAATGCTTGTAGAGCTCTTTTTTCGAAATCTTCTTGTACTTTTTCGATTGTTTTTAAGCTATTAACCCAGCTGTCCCATACTAAATCTACACCTTTTGCAATTTGCTCTTTTGCCATTACTTGATTTCCTCCTTTAATGTAACGAGAAATTTAATTTATAATGAATGCATTTTGCAATGCATACATCCGAATATCAAGATTGGGGTTGTTCCTCAGGTGTACCGGAATGTTGAGCTTTTGTTTTGCGAGTGCGAGTGGTTTTAGGTTTTGAAGAGGATGCTGCGGCTTTTGCTTTGGTTGAGGCTGTGTTTGTTGCTGCGGATGTTTTTTTCGTTTCTTTAGGAGTTGCTTCGACTTTTTGCTGCGATTGAAAGGTGCTGCCTGTTGAAAAAAATGGGTTATATAAATTGAAAAATTGATTTAACAGCTTTTGATATTCACTCAATGAATTGGCCCACATATCCAAATATTTTTCTCCGGCTTCTGTGATGGAATAAATGCGTTTGGCAGGGCCCCCGGAACTTGTATCCCAAACGGAAGTAACCAAATTATCTTTTTCCAGTTGTCTTAACAGGCGATAGAAATTTCCATGATCCAATGATTCAATACCAAATTTCGTAATTTTCTCCATCAGTTCATAACCATGGGTATTAAATTCTCTCAAGTGCAATAACATGATCGGAATCAAAAAGTTTTTCGGCGCACCAATACTTGGACTTTTCGGCTTCTTTTTTTCATCTTTCGATACCAATATTTTTACACCGCCTTCTGCTATTTACTTATATATGTAATTTACACTTATATGTAAACTTTGTCAATTGTTTTTTGAAAATTTAAACAACATTTTTTCAGGAAAGTTCACAATTTTGTAATATATTCATAAGAATGAAAAAAATACATAAATAATATATTAAAATATGTTGTTTTTATAACAAAGAAATTTTAGTGGAGGAGATGATGATCCTTGACCCAATCATCCTTTGATGTGTTTACATTATGGAAAGAAATTTATAACAAAACGGAAAGTGTATGGCAAGAGACGATTCAAGAAACCCTCGAAAAGAAGTCCTTTGCTGAAAGTTTAGGTCAAATTCAAAGCCAATATGTTCAATATCAAGAACTTGTCAATAAAATGACGGAAAGCTATTTGAAACAAGCGAACATTCCTACCCGGGACGAAATCGCGAATGTGGCTTCTTTAATCATTAATGTAGATTCCAAAATCGACCAATTGGAAGATGAGTATGATTTGCAACGGGAGAAGATCCAAAAAGAAATTGACAGCCTTAAAAAATCCGTTTCTTCGTTGGAAAAGAAATTGGATAAAGTCATAGATCTATTGACCAAAACGTTGGAGCTGGCTGAAGAATCGAAGGCTTCAGTGGCCGCTACCGCCAATAAAACGGTTTCAAAATAATACTTTTATTAAAATAGAAAAATATGATGAGAAAGGGAGACTGTTTTATGACGACTACAGTATTTGAAGTAGAAAAGGTAAATGCGTTAAAACCATTGGAAGGAAAAGTGGCGATTGTTACAGGCGCATCCCGTGGGATCGGGGCGGAAATCGCAAAAGTGCTGGCCAGAAATGGTGCAACGGTTGTAGGCACATATAACAACAGCCCTAAGCATATTCAGGACGTGGCAAAAACGATTGAAGAAGAAGGCGGAAAATTCCATGCATTGCAAGCGGATGTCTCTGTTTACGAAGATACGGAAAAACTTGCTGCCGAAGTGGTTGAAAAATTCGGCAAAATTGATATTTTGATCAACAATGCCGGGATTACGAAAGACCGTACATTTAGAAAAATTTCGAAAGAAGAATGGGACGCTGTCATCAACGTCAACTTGAATGGTGTTTTTAACGCAACCAAAGCAGTGATAAAGCATATGATGGATCAAAATTATGGACGCATTGTGAGCATCAGTTCCATCGTCGGCCAAGCTGGCGCCTTTGGGCAAACAAACTATGCAGCAACGAAAGCCGGTATTTTGGGTTTCACTAAATCCCTTGCTTTAGAAACGGCATCGAAAGGAATCACCGTAAATGCAGTGTGCCCTGGATATATTGGAACAGAAATGGTGGCGGCCATGCCGGTAGAAGTGTTGAACAACATCATTGCGAGAGTTCCAATGAAACGATTAGGTGAACCGAGCGAAGTGGCTCAGGCGGTATTATACCTGGTTCAGGCGGATTATGTGACAGGCCAGGCAATTGCGGTAAACGGCGGCCTATATATGTAACACTTTGTCGGAAAGATTGTTGGGAGGGATTATGTGGTTACTGTTGATACAACACCAATTAAAGAATGGTATGATAGCTTGCCAAAAAATGAAACGCTTGAAAAGTTGAAACGTTTTAATGAAGTATTGTTCACTGATCCGGATCCGCAAGTGGGTCAAACACCAAAAGAAGTGATCTGGACAAAAAATAAAGCGAAACTTTACCGTTATCAGCCGAATAAAGAAAAAACGAATAAAGTCCCTATATTGATGATTTATGCACTTATTAATAAACCTTATATTTTGGATTTATATCCTGGAAACAGTTTAATCGAATATTTAACGGACCGCGGTCATGACGTGTATCTTTTGGACTGGGGTACAGCCGGTTACGAAGACCGCCATATGAAATTGGAAGATTATATTGTCGATTATATTCCACGGGCGGCCAAAAAGGTGCTGAAACATTCCGGCGCCAAAGAAATCACGATGTTTGGTTATTGCATGGGCGGTACAATGACGGCCATTTTCACAGCCCTCTATCAAAATAAACTGCCAATCCGGAATCTGATTTTGCTGACAAGCCCAATCGATTTCCAAGATGCAGGACTTTATACCAATTGGTTGGATAAACGTTACTTCAAATTGGATAATATTGTTGAAACTTTTGGAAATGTCCCATTTGAATTCATTGACTTTGGCAATAAGTTGTTAAATCCTTTATCAAATACTGTAGGTGTTTATGTCAATGTCGCTTCAAACATTCAAAATGAAGAAAAAGTGCTCAATTGGAAACTGATGCAAAAATGGTTGAATGATGGTGTGCCTTTCCCTGGTGAGGCATATCGCCAATGGATACGCGATTTTTACCAAGAAAACAAATTGATTAACAATGAATTAGAAATCCGTGGGGAACGGGTATTGTTGTCAAATATTAAGGCGAATTTATTAAATATCGTAGCCACTCGAGACAATATCGTTTTACCGCATCAGATTGAACCATTAAATGAGAAAGTATCCAGCAAAAACAAAACGTTGCACGTTGTGAATGCTGGACATGTTTCAGTGATTACCGGAAAACGGGCAGTGGCTGAGAGATATCCATATATTGAACAATGGATTACTGAAAATTCCAAATAAGTCGGATTAAATGAAATTGCCGCATCCGAACGGTGTTTGAAATTCTCACAGAGAGTGTTTCAAATGCGTTCGGATTTTTTTGTGCAATAAAATGAGAAAATTTCGAATAATATATTTTGGAAAAATATCTTTATCTTATCAAGAAATTTGGTTACAATACAAAAGGTATGTATAGTGCATTCGATTTGAAAAACTGTGGAAAAGCTAGAATCCATAGTATGAATAGTGTATAATCCAACGTGGAGAGTTTTTCGCGGTATAAGTTGAGAAGGAGGTAAGTATTTTGGATACTTGGTTAGCAATATTGTTAATTATTGTTGCGTTAGTGGCTGGTGTAGCTTTAGGTTTTTACTTGGCACGTCAATCCATGATGAAATACTTAAAAGAAAACCCACCAATCAATGAACAAATGATTCGTGTGATGATGGCACAAATGGGACGAAAACCATCTGAAAAGCAAGTTCGTCAAATGATGGCTCAATTAAATAAAATTCAAGATAAGCAAAAATAATCATACAAGGTTGTCCTACATCGGAATTTATTCTGAAGGAGGATAACCTTTTTATTTATATTTAGCAACAGTTTAAGCTTGTGAAATTATATTGGGTAGATTCACAAGCTTTTTCAATTTCTTAAAATCTTCAACACGATTGGTTGGATATGACATTTATCACATAATTTTCATTACATCTTCCCCTGTTTGAAATAATGTTATATTCACATAATAAAAACAGAGGTGAGGATGATGACACAGTCTGTTGCAATGAATCGTTCATATAGTAAAAAAGAAGAGTTTTGGAATGCATTAACCCATGGAATAGGTGCACTTTTAACCATTCCAGCATTGATTTTATTAATTGGAAAAGCACAAAGTACAGGAACGAAAGTGGAGCTTATTAGTTACATTATTTTTGGAGTCTCGATGTTTCTCCTTTACCTGGCTTCCACACTGTACCATTCAATTCCAAAACATAAAGTTTTTCTAAAAAAAATGGATCACAGCTCCATTTTCCTTTTAATTGCGGGAACGTATACCCCCGTCGCATTAATTGCCATCGGAGGAACAGCAGGGTGGACGCTTGTAGGGATTGAATGGGGATTCGCTGTTATTGGAATTATTTTAAAACAATTTTTTGTCCATCGTTTTAAAAGAACATCACTACTCGTTTACATCGGGATGGGATGGCTCGTCATCTTTGTTTTTCAACCAGTCATTGAATATTTGACGATCAAAGGTGTGTTGGTGTTATTAGCTGGCGGGTTAAGTTATACAATTGGAACGTATTTTTACCAAAATAAAAATATTCCTTATAACCACGCGATATGGCATGTATTTGTCATGGTTGGCAGCTTATTCATGTTTTTGGCAATATATCTCTTTTTATAACATGCGTACATTGGATGAAATAACATTCTCTCATTGAATTGAAAAAGCTCAATCTCTTGATACGCAGAGGTTGAGTATTTTTCATTTTTTATAGCATTCCCTTTACCAAATCGGTCATAAAGTGAAAGAAACTTTTCCACAAGAATGACTTAACACATCAAAAGCCCTCTTGCTGTTACGAGGGCGCCATTTGAGGAATCATCGGTTAACCATATCGTCTTAGCCGTTCTCTCTTTCATTCATCACATATTCTTGCAAAAAATTTCTTACCGTTTCCTCGTACTCCACCGGATTTTCATTGAAAGATTGGGCATGAAGACCGCGTTCAAACAATTTTAATCTTTTCGGACCTTTTTTCAATTCGTACATTTCTTCCGTCATTTGACAAGGGATGAACGAATCGGGAATGCTATGGATAAATAACACCGGCTTCTTAATATTCGGTACCACATCTTTGGGGGCTACATTTTTAAATCGGTATCCATCACGGAAACGCAGGAATAAATCTGCCAAATGGATTGGAATGTTTGGCGAGATGCGGGTGGAATTTTTGACGATATGCCGCAAAAGTTCTTCAAAATCTGAAAAAGCGCAATCGGAGATATAAAAATCCACATGATTTCCAATGGATCCCGCATATAAAAGCATTGTCGCCGCGCCCATTGATTCCCCGTGAATGCCCAGGATGGCTTCTTCCCCGATGACGGAACGAACCGTTTTGACAACGGCCGCTAAATCAAACTTCTCATAATATCCATAACTTGTCGTTTTTCCGCCGGATTCGCCATGTCTTCGATGATCGTATACAAAGGAATTGAACCCAAGCCTTTCAAACATGCGCGCATATTTGATCGAATTGATTTTGTTTTCGGTAACCCCGTGGCATATGATGACCGTATTTTTTGTCGGGCATGGTTGCAGAAAAATCCCTTTGATTGGGTAGCCGTTAGGGGAGTCGATGGTAAATTCATCTTTTTTTATGCTGTTGAACCATTTTTCATCAAATCGATTCGCTTTTAGTTCCCTGTCTAATATAAAAGCATCATCTTTTTTCTGGATATACATGAGTCGATTGGTTAAAGCAAAACCAAAAATCGTAGTGAGCACGCTTGCAATCGTTGTAATAATCGTAGAAAACCAGAATATTTTTTTCTTTTTCTTTTTCAATATAAGCACCTCCTCGCTTGATATCAAATTATGTATAACCACTAATATATTTCGGAAAGTTCGAAAATATCGCAAATGAACAAAAATTTTGTAGTAAAAGAACAAAATTTCACATATCATCTGGTAGAATAAAATTGCACGGTTTTGTTCCAATTTTTATACTGATATAATTATATTAACAGATTATGCAAAATCGTGTGCGATTGGAGTCTGAATAAAGGGGAGAAGTTCATGTTAGAAGAAGTTGTTATTGTAAGCGCAGTCAGAACAGCCATCGGTTCCTTCCAAGGTTCGTTAAAAGACATTCCAGCTCCGACATTAGGTTCGATTGTCATTAAAGAAGCTTTACACCGGGCAGGTATTGAACCAAATCAAGTGGATGAAGTCATCATGGGAAATGTACTTCAAGCTGGACTGGGTCAAAATCCTGCACGTCAGGCAGCCATTCAGGCAGGGCTTCCGGAAACGGTGCCAGCCATGACGATCAATAAAGTCTGTGGTTCCGGTTTGAAATCCGTGCATCTCGCGGCACAAGCGATTGCGGTAGGGGAAGCGGATATTGTGGTGGCCGGCGGTTTTGAAAATATGAGCCAAGCGCCATACCTTTTGAAAAATGCCCGCTCCGGTTTTAAAATGGGTGATCAAAATTTGGTGGATAGCATGATTCATGACGGCCTATGGTGCGCCTTCAATGATTACCATATGGGAATCACGGCGGAAAATTTGGCTTCCCAATATCATATTACGCGGGAAGAACAGGATGAGTTCGCGGCACGTTCCCAAGCCCGTGCGGCAAAAGCCATCGTGGAAGGTAAATTTAAAGAAGAAATTGTGCCGGTGGAAATCCCTCAACGAAAAGGGGATCCAATCATTTTTGATACGGATGAATTTGTTCGCCCGGGCACAACCGTGGAAAAACTATCCGCGTTGCGTCCTGCTTTCAAAAAGGATGGAACAGTCACTGCCGGGAACGCCTCAGGTATTAACGACGGTGCGGCAGCAGTTGTTGTGATGTCAAAGAAGAAAGCGGAGGAGCTTGGAATCACGCCTCTTGCATCCATTGTCGCCAATGCCGCTGTCGGGGTGGATCCTGCAATTATGGGAATCGGGCCTGCTGAAGCGGTTCGAAAGGCATTGAAAAAATCAGATTTGACTCTTGATCAAATCGAATTAATTGAAGCAAATGAAGCTTTCGCAGCTCAATCAATAGCTGTGGATCGCGAACTTCACTTTGATTCTGATAAACTGAATGTAAATGGTGGGGCAATTGCCCTTGGACACCCAATCGGTGCGAGTGGAGCGCGCATTTTGGTTACGCTTCTTCATGAAATGAAAAGACGTGACGCGAAGCTGGGGCTTGCCACCCTTTGCATCGGTGGAGGACAGGGAGTTGCAACCATCGTTCAACGATAAGACTAAAGCAGGTGAACATGATGGCAAAAAAGAAAAAGCAACAATCTTCTCAAAAAACAATTGAAAACAATGAAGGAATTTCCCTTCAAGAACAACTGAACCAGGAAATGCTGGAAAAATTGAAAGCTGCAAAAAAAGAATTGCTTGAAGAAGAAAGAAAAAAAGAGGAAGAACGGCAAGCAAGACTTGAGTTTGAGAGAAAACAGCGGGAAAAGAATATGAGCTTTGAAGAATTGCTGGAAAAGTACGGAAATCAAGGCTCGAAATTTAGTTGACAGGTGTCGCGGAAAGGCGACACCTTTTTTATGACCGGCTACTTTTGCATAAAACCTCTGTTTCGGAGATGAGTGCTTCCGGTATTCAACGGCGTGGGTCCTCCGTTGCATTCCTGTTGTTGAAAGCGGATATTGGCGCAACCTCACATAAATCAACTTCCACTCAATAAAAAAACGCCCAACGCATCAACGTTTTTTGCGAAGGGCGTATGTGATAAACAGCATGATGAACCAAATTGGTGTGAGCATAACGGCCATTCTTGTTTCTTCGGACATGAACATAATAATCAACACGGCAACAAAAAATATTAAAATGGCATAGTTCATATATGGAGCAAGCGGCGCTTTAAAATGGGATTTTTTATGTAAATCCGGGTGTTTCTTTGTATAGATGATGTGTGAAATTAAGATGATGCTCCATACCCAAATAAAGCAGATGGCGCTGATTGTTGTCACCACTCCAAATGCTGTATCAGGAATGACGTAGCTTAATAATGCCCCGATGGAAAGAACGATGGCGGAAACAACAAGCGCATTCCCCGGGACAAAGTTTTGATTCAGCTTTGATAGAAATTTCGGGCCTTGACTATGCTTGCTTAAATTGTACATCATCCGGCTTGTGGAAAATAAACCGCTGTTTCCGGCAGAAGCGGCGGATGTCAGCACAACGAAATTGATGATGCCGCCCGCCAAGGGAATACCCGCCAAAGCAAATACTTGTACAAAGGGACTGTTGGCGGCGCTTAGCTCAGTCCAAGGATTGATGCATAAAATGACGAAAATCGCCCCTACGTAAAACAACAAAATCCGGATCGGAATTTTATTAATGGCAGACGGTATATTTTTCTCCGGATTGGACGTTTCCGCGGCTGCCACGCCCACCAGTTCGACCCCAACAAAGGCGAAGACGACCATCTGGAAAGCGGACAGGAATCCGGCTATCCCATTTGGAAACAATCCGCCGTAACTCCAAATATTGCGAATGGAAACAACTCCGGAATCCGTTTTAAAACGAATGATCAGCCAAAAAAGGCCAATGGCGATCAAAGCGACGATGGTAATGACCTTGATTAAGGCAAACCAAAATTCCAATTCCCCAAACAGTTTCACGGTTAAAAGATTCAAAACGAGTAATAGGATAATGGCAATCAATGCCGGAATCCATTGAGGAATGTCAAACCAATAACGGACATAAACACCGACGGCAATCACATCGGCCATCGCCGTCATAATCCAGCAAAACCAATAGGTCCAGCCTGTGACATAACCTGCCCACGGCCCAATTGTATCTGCCGCAAAATCGGTGAAGGATTGGTACCCGGCATTGGATAAAAGCAGTTCACCGAGGGAACGCATCACAAAAAATAGGGCAGTTCCAACGATTAAATAAACTAACAGTATGGATGGGCCCGCTTTGGAAATCGCAGCCCCGGAACCCAAAAACAGCCCCGTACCAATCGTTCCGCCAATGGCAATTAACTGGACATGGCGGTTTTTCAAATCTCTCTTTAATTCTCTCTGTTCCATTATGTTGCCCCCAAAACCAATGAAAAATCGTTTCAGTTTTGTTATCAATATTTTTAAATACATTCATCAATCCTATTGATGATAACTTTGAAATTTTATCAATAAACTATTTTATTTTCAATAATTTGTATAGAAATAGAATTATAAAGGGAATCTTCGAGTTGAAAATATGGACGAAAGGGGATTTTTTAATCAAAAGAGGGACTCGGGGTTTGTGATGGTTTGTTTTTGATGTAAAAAATATTTTATTTGTAAAAGATTGTGAATTTTTCGGAAATAATAAAAATTTATTTTATGGATTTTCAATTAGTAAGGAGTTAGTAAAAATTGATTGGAGAGACGGAAGGAGTGACCCTGTCAATCCGCTTCGAAGTGTCCCTGGGAACCCGCAGGAGCGTATGTGTAAACCTGATTCTGACCTCTGAGCGGAAATCCATTTTCAACGCTAAATCAAAAAACATCCTTTTCTTAAAAAGAGAAAGGATGTTTTTTGATTTGATCAAGGTCCGTGAATCAATCGTCTATCTATTCAATTCACGGACCTTTTCCTATTCCATAAATATTTTATAGTGGATATAACTTTTAGGCATAAAACAAAAGTGACAGCTCCAGCCGTATCAAGCAACACATCTTCAAACATGCCTGTACGGCCTTCGACAAGGGTCTGGTTATATTCATCCAATGCGGCAATGAAAAAAGTGCAAATGCAAGCGATGATGGAAGGAAATATCCATTTCAGTTTGCGGAATAGTAAATATAAGAGTACAGCAACAATTCCGTATCCGACAAAATGCATCGTTTTGCGGAATAAAAATTCAATGAAATAATAATATCCTCTCGTTTCAACTGAAATCGTCCGACCCCAGTAGCTCACTTCAATTTTGCTTAATAGTTCATAAAAAGGCTGATCGCGGAGCAATACCCTCAATTCCGGAACAATGGTCTGCTGTTCATAAGGCATGCTGGAAAGATAATATAAACCGAGGAGCGCAGCGGTTACGAAAAACAAATATTTTTTCATCGGTGATCCGTGTAAATTTCTTGTTTTGTGATGGTTTTGATGAAAGAAGTATCCTCGATGCTTTGGGCTTCCTCATAAGCTTTGATGTTTTCCAGCAGTTGTTCCTTCGTTCTTGCCCCCACGACAATGGATGCCACAGCGGGTTCGCTCAAATTGAAAGCGATGGCGGCAGGATGGACGGATCCAAATTCTTTCTCGATCTTTTCCAAAATCGAAACGAGTTCTTCTTTTGAGTAATTTAAATAAGAATCCACTTTTTCCACCCGTTTTTTCCATTCATCTGTCAATAATCCTTTTGCAATGGATCCTCTCGTCACAACGGACACTTTCTTTTCTTCAAAAAACGGGAACCATTCTTCCGGTCGGCGGTCGAAAATGCTGTATTGCATCATGTTGGAGATGCCATTGCTTCTTTCAAAGAACGGCTGGAACACGTTGGGGCGAATGGAAGAAATGCCGTATTCCCGGATGAGGCCTTCTTTCTTTAATGTCTCAAACGTTTCAATGATGTCATCCCACGGATCATCGATTGTTCCGCCATGAAGCTGGTATAGATCGATATAATCCGTTTTTAATCGGCGCAGGCTGTCTTTGATTCCTTCTTCGATATGTTCTTTCGAGGCATCCCAATACCAGCCGTCGCCTTTTTCATTCCAGCGGTTTCCCACTTTTGTGGCGATGTAGACTTGATCGCGGTACCGTTTTAAACATTCCCCGACAACTTCTTCGTTGACACCTTTATCATAAAGGTCCGCTGTATCAAAATAATTGATGCCTTGTTCGATTGCTGTTTCGATCACCGGCCTTGCTTCTTCCACCGAAGCCGGCAAAGACATGCAACCCAAGCTGATTTCTGAAATCTCAAAGTCACTTGTTCCCAATCTTCTTTTTTTCATGGAATCACCTGCATTCATTCTTTCATTTTCTATCACTAATGGTACAATGAATTCAGTATGAAGGACAAGCGAGGAATTGGTATGAAAAAATTTGAAGAAAAAACCGTTCATTCGACAGAGATTTATAAAGGAAAAGTTGTGACATTAACAGTGGATGATGTGATTTTGCCAAACGGGAAACCTGCCAAACGGGAAATTATCCATCATCCGGGAGCTGTTGCAATCATTCCAATCACGAAGGATGGAAAGATTGTGTTTGTCGAACAATATCGGAAAGCGTTGGAACGCACCATTGTTGAAATTCCGGCGGGGAAACTCGAACCGGGAGAGGAGCCGGCCGTATGTGCAAGAAGGGAACTTGAAGAGGAAACGGGTTACGGTGCCAAGGAATTAACCCATATTCAGTCTTTTTATACCTCCCCTGGATTTGCCAACGAAATCATTCACCTTTTTGTTGCGAAAGATTTGTATAAAATTGAAGAGAAACGCGAATTGGACGAAGATGAATTTGTTTCCATCATCGAAGCTACCCTTGAAGAAGCGGAAGAAATGGTGAAAAATCAGCAAATCTATGATGCGAAAACGGCATTCAGTGTGCTTTGGTATAAATTAAACGAGAAGTAAGATTATGTAGAGCGAAATTTCGATAGAATTTACCAAATTTCGTACTAATAATACCCGTGGACGAGCATAAGCTGTTAACAACGAAAGGGGAAATGCTTATGTTTCGTTCCATTTATTTCATTCAATATGCCTTTTTATTGGCCATTGGCTTCGTCAGCGGCGTCATCTGTTTCCAAGCTTTTTCTTTGGACAAGTCTATGAATCTCATAAAATTGGTGGATCCAAGAGTGCTGGAGTTGACCGATGTCACAATTTGGCAAACGGCATTGCCGATACTGATTTGGGCATTATTTGTATTATTTTTTACCACTCACCCGTATCTTCATTTTTTTGCTAAACTGGTGGTAGCGATCAAGGCGACATTTTTCGGTTTTGGTTCGGTTTTTTTACTGACGCAGCAAGAGTCCATTCTCGTTTATAGTGTTTGGTGGTTTCCATTTCAGCTAATTTATTGTATCTTACTATTAGCGCTATGTTCCGTTTTTGGAACGAGAAAAGTAGGGACGAATCGTAAATTTGTATTTAATAAGAAATTATTTTTTACATTGGTAATGGCCTTTACAATGATGGGGTTGGGGGAAATGTTCGTGATTTCTTACATTATTAATTAACCCTGACCTTGTAATTAAAATTGGTCTTTTGTTATAATGGAATGTGTTTAGGAGGGCGTCATATGGAAAGCCGTATTGATCGTATAAAGAAGCAATTACATAGTGCTGGCTATAAACTGACGCCACAACGTGAAGCGACAGTAGCAGTACTATTGGAACATGAAGAAGACCATTTGAGCGCGGAAGACGTTTATTTATTGGTGAAAGAAAAAGCGCCTGAAATCGGTCTTGCCACAGTGTATCGCACTCTTGAGTTATTAACGGAATTGAAAATTGTCGACAAAATCAATTTTGGAGATGGCGTCTCCAGATACGATCTTCGACAAGAGGGTGCAAAACACTTCCATCATCACTTAGTTTGTATCGAATGTGGCTCAGTGGACGAAATTCAAGAAGATTTGCTGGAAGAAGTAGAAATGGTAGTAGAAAAACGGTGGAATTTTATTATCAAAGACCATCGGCTCACATTCCATGGAATTTGTCATCGGTGTCAAGAAAAGGGAACAATAGAAAATGAATAATCCCTAAATAGGAATCTCCTATTTAGGGGTTTTTTGTTCATCTTCATTGATAACTTATTCCAATTCCTACAAATATTAGAAACCTGGTTTTACATATTTTTTTGGAAAATCCTAAAGACACTTGCAGATTTCTGAAAATACTTGCAAGATGAATAGAGATGCTAGCGGCTTCAGGCAAAATCAGGGCGACTTTTAAAAATCTTTAAACAAAAACTGTTAAATCTTGTATGCCATCAAATAAATCTCTATCATTTTAATTAAGAAGGGACAGGTGAAAATCATGAGAGAAGCACAAGAAGCCGTCCTTGATTATCTCCATTTTTTAAGAGTCGAGCGGCAATATTCGGAAAATACGTTGGCTTCCTATCGCAGAGATTTGGAAGATTATATAGAACATTTACATACAGTGCAAAAAATAGAAAGTTTAAACGATGTGGACCGTTCCAGAATCCTTCTTTATTTGGAACATTTAAGAGAAACAGGGAAATCTTCGCGCACCATTGCCCGCCACATTTCATCAATCCGTTCGTTTCATCAATTTTTATTAAGGGAAAAAATCGCTGATCATGATCCTACAGTCCATATTGAAATGCCTCAAATCGAGAAGACGTTACCGAAAGTATTATCCATTGCGGAAATCGAAGCATTATTGCAAGCGCCGGATCAATCCAAACCCCAAGGAGTACGGGATGTGGCCATGATTGAATTGCTGTATGGAACAGGAATGCGGATAAGTGAATGCGTCGAATTGAATTTGGAAGATGTACATCTGTCGATGGGATTTGTCCGCATTTTTGGGAAAGGCGGCAAGGAGCGGATTGTACCGTTGGGAAAAAGTGCGCTGTATGCATGCGAAAAATATTTGCAGCAAGCCAGACCCCTGTTGCAAGGAAATTATGTAAAAACGGATGCATTTTTCATCAACCGGAGAGGCAAGCGTTTAACTCGGCAAGGATGTTGGAAAATATTGAAGCAGCATGCCCTCGCTGCCAATATTAAAAAAGAGATGACCCCCCATACGTTGCGGCACAGTTTTGCCACTCACTTGATTGAAAATGGCGCGGATCTTCGGGCGGTGCAAGAAATGTTGGGTCACGCGGACATTTCTACGACACAAATTTATACGCATATTAGTAAAACGAGACTTTCGGAAGTTTATAAACAATTCCATCCTCGTGCGTAGATGGAAAGGCAAAGGAGGAAAAAGGGATGCAATTATTTAAACGAATTCATTTAATCGTAATGGACTCTGTTGGAATAGGGGAGGCGCCCGATGCAGCGGAATTTGGCGATGCCGGAAGTGATACCCTTGGCCATATTGCGGAGGCAATGGGCGGACTAAATGTGCCAAATATGGAAGCATTGGGTTTAGGCAATATCCGGGAAATAAAAGGGGTCCAAAAGGTTCCAAACCCGAAAGCATATTACGGAAAAATGCAGGAAGCATCGGCTGGAAAAGATACGATGACAGGACATTGGGAAATCATGGGGCTTCAAGTGGATAAACCTTTTAAAGTATACCCTGATGGTTTTCCGGAAGAATTGATTCGTCAACTGGAAGAGCGGACAGGACGGAAAGTGATTGGCAACAAACCGGCCAGCGGTACTGCCATCATCGAAGAATTGGGGAAAGAGCATATGGAAACGGGAGCGATCATTGTTTATACTTCGGCAGATCCCGTTCTTCAAATTGCTGCCCATGAAGAAATTGTTCCTTTGGAAGAACTGTACAAAATTTGTGAAATTGCCCGGAAACTTACGTTGCAGCCGGAATATCTGGTAGGCCGTGTCATTGCGCGCCCTTTTACAGGAACGCCGGGCAACTTTACGCGTACAGCCAATCGCCATGATTATGCCATCAAGCCTTTTGGAAGAACGACAATGAATGAATTGAAAGATCATGGCTTTGATGTGATCGCCCTTGGGAAAATTTCCGATATTTATAATGGCGAAGGGGTGACGGAGGCCATCCGGACGAAAAACAATGGGGATGGAATGGATCGGTTGGTTGAAACGGTAAAGAGGGATTTCCACGGATTAAGTTTTTTGAATTTGGTAGATTTTGATGCGATGTATGGACATAGAAGGGACCCGATCGGTTATGGAAAAGCGTTGGAGGAATTTGACGCGCGCTTGCCGGAAGTATTGGACTTATTAAAGGAAGACGATTTGCTGATCATCACAGCGGACCACGGAAATGATCCAACCTTTAAAGGAACGGACCATACGCGGGAATTTGTGCCACTGCTCGTTTACTCCAAACAATTTAAAGAAACTGGAACTTTAGGTTTGCGGGAAACTTTCGCGGATATCGCGGCTACGGTTGCAGAAAACTTTAAGGTTCCGGCGCCAGCTTACGGTACGAGTTTTTTATCAAGTTTAAAATAGCGGGGTGAGTCTCATGAGAATGGTCGATATTATTGAAAAAAAGCGGGATGGCAAAGAGCTGTCAACAGAGGAAATTCAATTTTTCGTCAAAGGCTATACGGAAGGCACCATCCCTGATTACCAAGCCGCAAGTTTGCTGATGGCCATCTACTTCCAAGACATGACTGAACGGGAGCGGACGGATTTAACCATGGCGATGGTGGAATCAGGGGATACGATTGATTTGTCTCCGATTCAAGGAATCAAATGCGATAAACATTCCACAGGCGGTGTAGGGGATAAAGTCACTATCTGTTTATCCCCGATGGTCGCCGCATGCGGAGTGCCCGTAGCCAAAATGAGCGGCCGGGGGTTGGGCCATACAGGCGGGACGATCGATAAATTGGAATCCATCCCGGGATTTAAGGTGGAACTGACGAGCGAACAATTTATCAAGCAAGTCAATGACATCAAAATGGCCGTTGTCAGCCAAAGCGGAAATTTGACACCGGCAGATAAAAAAATCTATGCTTTGAGAGATGTGACCGGTACCGTCCCCAGCATTCCGCTGATTGCCAGCTCCATTATGTCCAAAAAAATTGCAAGCGGCGCGGATGCCATTGTTTTGGATGTCAAAGTCGGTGAAGGCGCCTTCATGAAAACGGTGGAAGAGGCGGAAGAATTGGCCCATGCGATGGTGAAAATCGGCAACCGTGTCGGAAGAAAAACGATTGCCATTTTATCCGATATGAGCCAGCCATTAGGGTATGCGGTTGGAAATGCTTTGGAAGTTAAAGAAGCGATCGACGTTTTGAAAGGTCATGGCCCGGAGGACGTAAAAGAACTTTGCTTAACCCTGGGTTCCCAAATGGTGCTGCTCAGCGGCAAAGCACAGTCGATTGAAGAGGCGCGCAAAAAGTTGGAGGAAGTGCTCAACAATGGAAAAGCCCTGGAAACATTTAAAGCCTTTGTCGCTTCCCAGGGCGGCGATCCGTCCATTACAGAGCATCCGGATTTATTGCCCCAAGCCAAATATAAAGTGGATGTTCCAGCCAAGGAAGCAGGATATATTAAAAAAATCATTGCCAATGAAATCGGTGTTGCGGCGATGCTTCTTGGAGCCGGAAGAGAAACGAAAGATTCGGAAATCGATTTGTCCGTAGGCATCGTGTTGAACAAAAAAGTGGGAGACCATGTCGAAAAAGGGGAAAGTTTGGCGACCATTCACTCCAATCGGGAAGATATAGAAGACATTAAGAAAAAAATTTATTCAAATATAAACATTACAAATGAAATAATAGAAACTCCTTCACTGATCAAAGGGATCATCACAGAATAAGGAAAACATCCAATTAATCTTTGAAAATGATACACCGCTACATGATAAAAAAGAGCGGATTGGGAAGCGTCAATTTCCAACCCGCTCTTTTTTCTATATTAGATAAGAAGATTGACAGAATATTATTTTTTAATAAAAAATGTGACAATTTTATGAAAATTATATATTATAGAACTTAACAAAGAAAATTTAAGACATATAAAAGAAAAAAGAAGGGGTAAAATGGATAAAATATGGCGGGGTAGATTTGAAGGATATTCATTCAATTCTTTTAAAAGGGATCTAGTTTCGGGGACAATTGTTGGAATCGTAGCCATTCCGTTGGCGATGTCTTTTGCGATTGCTTCCGGGGTCAAACCGGAGTACGGAATTTATACGGCCATTATTGCGGGGATTCTTATTTCTTTGTTAGGGGGATCAAAATATCAAATCGGCGGGCCGACGGGGGCATTTGTTCCCGTATTGTTGGGAGTCGTGCTTGTCTATGGTTATGAAGATTTGTTGCTTGCAGGTTTAATGGCGGGTGTGATGCTCGTATTAATGGGTGTTTTTCGGTTGGGCATACTCATCCAATATATCCCTAGACCCGTGACGATCGGCTTTACAGCTGGAATTGCCGTCATCATTTTTACAGGGCAAATTGCCAATTTTCTCGGTTTAACCGGATTAAAGCAGCATGAACGTTTTATCGACAACATGCAAGAAATCGCAACCCATTTGAATACAATCAATATCTATAGCATCGTGGTAGCATTTTTGTGCCTGGTGACACTCCTCCTCACGCCCAAAGTGTTGCCAAAAGTGCCGGGGCCATTGATGGGCATTATTTTATCTTCTGTTGTTGCAGCCATCTTTTTTAATGGACAAGTGGCAACGATTGGATCAACCTATGGCGCAATTCCAAACACATTGCCGGAATTCCGGTTGCCGGAGATTACGGCGGATCGGATGGTTTCCCTGTTGGGGCCGGCTTTTGTCATTGCGATGTTGGGTGCGATTGAATCATTGTTATCTGCGGTTGTAGCGGATGGCATGACGAACAGCAAACACAATTCGAATCGCGAATTGATCGGACAAGGGATCGCGAACATCGTGACGCCACTCTTTGGCGGAATACCTGCGACAGGTGCTATTGCCAGAACAGCCACCAATATTAAGTTTGGCGCCGCTTCCCCTTTTTCCGGAGTCATTCATGGTTTATTCGTCCTTGTTACATTATTGTTGTTTGCGCCGCTTGCAGTGCATATACCGCTCGCGAGCTTGGCCCCTGTGTTAATGGTTGTCGCCTGGAATATGAGTGAACGGAAACATTTTGCCCATGTATTAAAATTGAAATCCGGTGACTCCCTTGTGTTGGTCATCACTTTTTTGCTTACCGTTTTTACAAGTTTGACCATCGCGGTCATGGTGGGATTATTGCTTGCCGTCATTTTATTTGTGAAGCGGATGAGCGATATGCTGATTGTGTCGAAAGTATTGCCGGACCATAAAAATAACGGGAAAGTACATTCCCATGTGGTAAGCGAAGCGCGGGATTGTCCGCAAATCAGCATTTACACGGTGGAAGGGCCGTTGTTTTTCGGTGCGGCCCAAACCTTTGAAGAACGGATTTTAAAATCCATCCATTATCATCCAAAAATCCTCGTGCTTCGCATGGGGAAAGTGCCTTTTATTGATGCGACGGGTGAGGCCTATTTGAGAAATATAGTCCGCAACTTCAAATCCCAGGGTGGAAAGCTCCTTGTAACAGGGGTGCAGCCAAGCATGAAGATGCTTTTGGATAAAAGCGGATTGACGAAAGAAATCGGGGAAGACAATTTCTTTGAACGCACCGGTGAAGCGATTGATTGCGCTTTGAGATGCATTAACCGGAATCAGTGCATCGGCTGCAAACATTTCGCATTCAGGGAATGTGAGGAATTATCAACAACCAAAATCAGCTAATTCAATCATGGGACTTAATGGCCAAATTTTGGCTCATTAAGTCTTTTTTATGTTTAAAATTCTTCCTATTTTTCCATACTAAAGCTGATTAGGTAATACCTTCTTATGTTTCATGAGGAGAGATGGTCTGTATCCTAAAAAATGGGAAAATGGAAGGTTCATAATAAGCAGCCATGCAAAATCAAGGTCTGCTTTCGGGAGTGGGAAGGTGATTGTACATAAGTTTCCTGGCCTCCCGGTTTATTGTCGAAACGGTTTCTGCCAAATAGTTGTCGCCATCCGGATGAGCTTGCAATCCGTTGGTTGACTTCCTCTGTTTATTCTTCGTTATTTCGCAAGCTCGTCATTCTGCATCGATCGGACAGGTGGTGGATGAAAAGAAGAAACAAGTAAAAATAAAAGTTTGTCGTATTTTTGCTAGTTTCAGCGAATTTCTTCTACTATTGTCAATCAAAAGGAATTTGGACGTGCTATGTGGAATTGCGAAGGGAGGAGGCGATGTAACGGATGAATTATGAAATCAATATGGAAAATGATATTGCAATTATCCGACTCTATGGCGAATTGGATCATCATGAAGCCGAAAAAATTCGAACAGACATTTCCAAAACGATTTTGAAAGGGAAATTACACACCATTATTTGGAATTTAGAGAGATTGAATTTTATGGACAGTTCAGGAGTTGGCCTCATCTTGGGCCGCATGCGGGAGTTGAATGCGGTCAATGGACAAACGATCATCCTCAATCCATCCAATACGATGAAAAAAATATTTCAATTTTCCGGGTTAAGCAAGTATGTGATGGAGGGTAAAGAAGAAGAGGCTATTTTATATGCAAGGGGGATTGTGAATGGATAATGAAATGACACTATCATTCGTAGCATTAAGCGAAAATGAAAGCTTGGCGAGAATTGCCATCACAAGTTTTGTGGCTCAATTGGATCCAACGATCGACGAACTTTCCGAATTTAAAACCATCGTATCGGAAGCTGTCTCCAATGCAATTATTCATGGATATGACGAGGATGGCAAAGGGATTGTCACAGTCCATGCGGTTCGCGAAGGCGATGTTGTTTCGGTTGCTGTGAAAGATGAAGGAAAAGGGATTCCGGATATTAAAAAAGCGATGGAGCCTTTGTTCACTACAAAACCGGATATGGAACGTTCCGGCATGGGCTTTACGATTATGGAAAGTTTCGCGGATCATCTTCAAGTGGAATCGGAACCGGGTGTTGGAACGGTTGTTACTTTTTCCAAAAAATTTCACTCCATGAAAATGAAGCAAATTTCTTAATTCCATCATGAAATTCAACACCCTTTTTTAAAGAATATTTTTCAAAATGGATGCCAATCTATTTAAGGGTATTTGGAAGAAGTAAGGGGGATGAGGACAATCGAACAGCCGTCCAATGTTTTGTTGACGCAGGAAAAAATGCGGGAGTTGATCAGGCTCGCACAAGCTGGAGATATGGAAGCACGGAAACAAATGATTGAAGGGAATACGCGGCTTGTTTGGTCGATTGTTCAACGCTTTGCTTCTCGCGGGGTAGAGCTTGAAGATCTATTCCAAATTGGTTGTATCGGTTTAATGAAATCAGTGGATAAATTTGATTTATCGTATGACGTTAAATTTTCAACCTATGCGGTACCGATGATTATTGGTGAAATACAGCGTTTTTTGCGTGATGACGGCATGGTGAAAGTGAGCCGCTCCATCCGGGAATTGAATTTTAAAATACGTCAAGTGACCGATGAATATTTAAAGACCAATGAGAAGCCACCTTCAGTCTCGGAATTGGCCGAAATGCTCGGTGTATCACAGGATGAAATCTTAATGGCGACCGATGCCATGAGAGATCCTGCTTCTCTCCATGAACAACTGTTTGAATCAGAGGGAGATTCCATCACGTTAATGGATCAAATGAAGGATGAAAAATCCGAATTGCCATTTCAATATATTTCTTTGAAAGAAGTGTTGAAAAAACTCGATAAGAGAGAGCAAGCGATTATTTACTTGCGCTATTATCACGATTTGACCCAGACGGATATCGCCGAAAGACTTGGCATTTCCCAAGTACAAGTCTCGAGGCTTGAAAAGAAAATTTTGGCCCAATTGAAAGAATGGATGGATACATCATCAACGACAACAAGAAAAACAAAAAAGACGGTGAATAAATGACGAACAGAATTTTTGCATCCAAAGAAGACGCAAAAGAATTCTTGTATTCAAAATTTGGAAAAGATGAATCTTTTGATGTTTGTATCAAAGATGTTTATGTGAAAAAATTACCGGTGTTATGCGTGTATATAAGCGGGCTTGTTGACGGAAGTACCCTCACTGATCAATTGGCTCCGCTTTACTTTGATAGCGATGATAATGGGCAAGTTCCGGCTGAGGACATCAATGACGACACTTATTTCGACAATACTTTCAATTTCTATGGAAAATCCGAGCCGAAAGACAAGGAAGAATTTTTGCTGGGTGTCTTAAGCGGCCAAGTAGGCTTTGTTACACTACATGGATTTGCCTATTTGTTAGAGTTGAGAAACTATCCGGGTCGTCAGCCGGAAGAGCCGGATAATGAAAAAGTCATTCGAGGTTCCCGTGACGGTTTTGCGGAAAATATTATGATCAATACGGCACTCATTCGCAGGAGAATTCGGAGTCCTGAGCTGCGATTTGAAATGCACAAAATCACTTCAAATGGCAGAACCGATGTAGCGATTGCTTACATTAAAGATATCGTCAATGATCAACATTTAAATTGGGTGAAACAGCGCATCGAGGAAATCAAGCATGATGGATTGACCATGGCCGATAAAACATTGGAAGAGTGGATTTTTAAACAACGGTTTCATCCGGTGCCTTTTGTCCGCTATTCAGAAAGGCCGGATATCGTTGCTGCCCACCTTTTGGAAGGCCATATCGCCATCATCGTAGATACCTCTCCATCTGTCATTTTGCTGCCAATTACAATATTCCACTTGATGCAGCATGCGGAGGAATATAGGCAATCGCCACTTGTCGGTTCGACTGTGCGGCTGTTGCGCTATTCGGCCATTATTTTAAGTTTAACATTGATGCCTATATGGTATTTGCTGGCCACTCATGAAGAATATTTACCGGAAGCGCTTGATTTTATCGGTGCGAAAGAAGAATCGAATATTCCGCTCTTGCTTCAAGTTTTTATTGCCGATTTAGGGTTGGAATATTTGAGGATTGCTGCGATTCATACGCCAACGCCGCTATCTACAGCCATGGGTTTGGTAGCAGGCGTTATCATTGGCCAAATTGCCATCGATGTTGGATTATTTTCGTCGGAAGTGGTTCTTTATTCAGCGGTTGTAGCGATTTTTACTTTTGCAATTCCAACCTTTGAATTGAGCGTTTCCATTAAATATTTCCGTTTTATCGTGCTGGTGTTGACAGCTTTATTTGGACCAAGCGGATTTTTCATCGGCTTTTTCTTGATTTTTTCGTATTTCTGCTCACTTCGGCCGATGCAAATCCCCTATATGTGGCCGCTTGTACCGTTTTTCCCAAAAGCTTTCTTGAGGGTATTTATCCGATTCCCGATGGCGGACGATGCGCTCAGACCTTACATTGTCGGAGCGAAACTGCGAAAACGGACTTAAATTCTGTTGCGAAAGCCATGCGCCTATGTTAAAGTTCAAACATAATACTAAAAATTGCGGCTGTCCATTGTCGAAATATTCAATCTTCATCAAAAAGGAAAGCTTGCAGATGCGGGCTTTCCGATTTTGTAATTATTTTTTTCTACTGCTTTTTTAATAAATGGTATAAAATGGAGATTAAGAGATAGAAATGGTGTGATTATATTCATAGACATGGACAGCTTCATTGAATACGGAGGGGAATCTATGCACTTATTCGGAACACAAACAATCGGAGAAAATGGTCATTTACATATCGGTGGAGTTGATGCGGTAGAGCTTGCAAAAGAGTACGGAACTCCGGTAATCGTTTATGACCTCGAATTAGTCAGAAATCGGGCACGCGCATTTAGAGAAACGTTTGAAAAACATGGTGTGAAAGCACAAGTCGCATATGCTTCAAAGGCATTTTCATGTATCGCAATCTATCAATTTGTGAATGAGGAAAATTTATCTTTGGATGTCGTTTCCGGTGGAGAATTATATACGGCCCTAAAGGCAAACTTTCCGGTGGAACGCATTCACTTCCACGGAAACAATAAATCCTATGATGAATTGAATCTCGCATTTGATGCAAAAATTGGATGCATCGTAGTGGATAATTTCTATGAAATTGAGTTATTGAAAGAGATTTCCGAATCACGGAAACAATCTATGAATATTTTATTGCGGGTGACACCGGGGGTAGAAGCCCATACGCATGATTTCATCACAACAGGTCAAGCGGATTCCAAATTCGGTTTTGACTTGAATAACGGTCAGGCTGATGAAGCGTTTCAATTGGTTGTGGATCATGAATATTTAAATTTATTGGGTCTGCATTGTCATATAGGTTCCCAAATTTTTGAAACAGACGGTTTCAGTTTAGCCGCTGGAAAATTGATCGAAAAAATTGATGATTGGAATAAAAAATACAACTTTGAATGTAAAGTCCTCAATTTAGGAGGAGGTTTCGGTATCCGCTATACGGAGGAAGATCGTCCACTTGAACCTCATGTGTATGTGGAAGAAATGATCAAAACGGTGAAGGAAGAAACCGCAAAACGCAGTTTATCCATGCCGGAAATTTGGATTGAACCAGGCCGTTCTTTAGTGGGGGATGCAGGAACGACACTATATACGATCGGTTCACATAAAACCGTTCCAAATATCCGCGAATATATCGCCGTTGACGGAGGAATGAGCGACAACATCCGCCCGGCATTGTACGATGCAAAATACGATGCGGTGATTGCCAATAAAGCGAACGAACCAAAAGAATACAAATATACAGTTGCTGGTAAACTGTGCGAATCCGGTGATAAACTGATTGTGGATGCCCCACTTCAAAAAGCGGAACCAGGCGATATTCTTGCGATTTTCTGTACTGGCGCTTACGGATATTCAATGGCATCCAATTACAACCGCGTACCGAGACCTGCAGTTGTTTTTGTGGAAAACGGGAAACATCAATTGGCCATTCGCAGAGAAAGTTACGACGATCTCATCTTAAACGATATGGAATATCAATTAAATAAGGTGAATCAACTGTGAAAATTTCAAGATGGAAATTGCTAGGAATCCTCATTGCTTTTTGTTTAATATGGGCATTGTTTTACATTTTTTTCTTAATTCCAAGACTCGATTGACTTGTTGCGATTTGGCAATAATTGGATGAAATTTGATTCTTGAATTGAAATCGTGTACGATAATATAGAATGTTGTATGCGATAAGAAAACGAGGGAATGTACTATGTTAGTTCGTTATAAAAAATCACTCGAAAAAATAGCGATGGGATTACTTTCGTTTATGCCGCAGCAGAAAGATGTCAAAAAACTGATGGAAACAATGCAGTCCTACGAACAAGAAGACAATTGGCAATTATATTTATGGAAAAATAATGACGAGTATGTTGGTATTGTTGGGGTTGTGGCGGAAGATTCTGTTGCGACGGTCCAACATATCACGGTCGTTCCTTCCTACCGCGGTGAAGGAATCGCGAAGAAAATGCTGAAGGAACTTATCGATTCCGGAAAATTTACGGAAATTAAAGCATGCGAAGAAACAGAACCTTTCGTTAATAAATGCTTACATAGCATAAAAGAGGCAGACGGAAATTAACGTCTGCCATTTCTTTTTTCTTCCCTCTTTCTGAGAATATCTGAACGATCGCGCAGCATATGCTTATGAAGAAGATACTTCGTGGACAACACGGGAAGGGATTCAATTTTTTCATTGATTCGCTCTTCCAAAACCGTGTTTGTCACTTTGATTGAAAAAGGTTGAAATGGCTGTTTGTTTTCGATCGCCGCAATTGTTTTTAAACAATCATTACATAATTGCCGAAAATCGATATAATCAAAAAATGGATGGTTTGGATTGGACAAGAACTTTTCATAAGCCTTTCTCATGATTCTGGATGCGCCTTCCCAATTATTTCTGCGCCAATGGTACAATCCGGTGGCCATTTGGATATATCCAACGAGGGGATGCGCTTTATTTCCAGGTGCGATGGTCTTCCAATAATCCTCTAAAACTTCGTGACATTCAAAATAATCTTGATTACCATTGAAATATGCGCAAAAATCGATAAATGACGGATGAAATAAAGGGTGCATGGCCAGTAATCCCCTTTCTAAATTCATTTATAAAGAATTCAAGGTGTGTGACATATGTATGAAGTAAAATTGGATGCTTTTCAAGGTCCGCTTGATTTATTATTGCACTTAATTCAGCGTTTGGAAATTGATATATATGATATACCGATGGCGGAATTGACCGCCCAATATATGGAGCATGTCCGGGCAATGAAAGTGTTGGAGCTGGAAGAAGCCAGCGAATATTTGGTGATGGCAGCCACACTCCTCGCAATCAAGAGCCGAATGCTGCTTCCGATCCATGAAGGGGAAATGGAGGAGGCGGAATTTGAGGTGGATGAACCGGACCCTAGGGAAGAATTGGTATTAAAGCTGATTGAATATAAAAAGTTTAAAGAAGCGGCCACCCAATTGAGACAGATGGAGGAAAACCGGCCGGAAAACTTTACGAAACCGCCAAGCGACCTTTCCCCATATATGCCGGATGAGCAGCTTGCATTGTTCAATGCGGAAGTCAATGTTTACGATCTGCTTTACGCTTTTCAAAAAATGCTAAGGAGAAAACAATTGCGGAAACCGTTGAAAACAACGGTGAAGAAACAGGAAATTCCGGTAAAGGACCAAATGTTCAAAGTGGTGGATATATTGAAAAAAAGGGGAGGCAAATCCAGCTTCTTTGAACTTTTCCCATACGAAGATAAAGCAACTATCATTGTAACCTTCTTATCCTTGTTGGAACTGATGAAACGACAAATCGTTTTTGTCGAACAGGAAAATAACTTTGAAGATTTGACCGTGATACTGCAGAAGGAGGAACTGACAGGTGAACTCGAAGATTTTGATGAGCAGGATTGAAGCATTATTGTTCGTAGTAGGAGACGAAGGATTGACGGTCAAACAACTGGCGGATTTATTGGATGTGGGAGAAGTGGATATAGAAGCGGGGCTGAGCGAATTAAAAACCCACTATGAAAATAATGCTGCATCGGGCCTTACCATTAAACAATTGGCGGATACATACTTATTAACAACAAAACCAGAATTGGCAAATACAATCAAAAAATTGGTCGAAAATCCGAACAGTAGTGTATTGTCAACCGCATCATTGGAAGTTTTGGCCATCATCGCCTACAAACAGCCGATTACAAGGGCGGAAATCGAAGACTTGCGCGGTGTAAAAAGCGAACGCCCTATCCAGACCCTGATTTCCCGCGGACTCATCCGGGAAGTCGGACGGGCAGAAGGGACAGGACGCGCAATTCTTTACGGAACGACAAAGGAGTTTTTAAATTACTTTGGCATATCCGAGCTTTCAGAACTTCCTCCATTGCCTGAAGGAAATATGGAAGATGAAAATGAGCATACGGATCTCTTCATGACAAAATTCCAGGAAGTATTTCAAAATGAAAATCAATAAAGGAGTGGCTGAGTGAAATTAGCAAAGTTGATGACCGCTTTTGCTGTTTCATTGACGTTCTATTTTTTGTTTCAACAAGTGGCGAAAGCTTCTTATGTAGTAATTGATGCAGATACCGGAAGAACATTGATTGGAAGCAATGAACATGTGAGAATGCCGATTGCAAGCCTTACAAAAATTTGGACGGCCCTGATTGCCATTGAAAACAGCAATTTGGATGACGAAGTTGTCATCTCCCGGGAAGCAGCCATGAGTGAAGGATCGTCCATTTATTTGGAGCCGGGAGAAGTTGTGCCGGTGGAAACATTGTTATATGGACTGATGCTCCGTTCCGGAAATGACGCGGCCTATGCTTTGGCGGAACATGCAGGCGGATCCGTTCAGGGATTTGTCGATTTAATGAACGAAAAAGCGATGTATTACCATTTGAATGAAACCTATTTTACAAATCCATCCGGCTTGCATCACGATCTGCATCTCTCAAGCGCCTATGACACAGCCCAAATGCTCCGAATCGCTTTGGAAAACGAAGATTTTTATAGAATTGCTTCCACGATTCAATATAAAAGCAATACAAAAAATGGAACCACTTGGCTGAACAAACATCGGCTGTTGAGGGAAAACGTCGGGGCGGTGGCCGGGAAAACGGGATATACAAAAGTGGCGGGAAGAACGCTTGCAACGTATTTTGAAAAGGACGATGAACGCATCATTATTGTGACATTGAATGAAGCCAACGATTGGCAAGTACATAAGCAGCTTGCAAATCAAGTGTTCAAAGAGTATGATGTAAAAACCATTGTGAAAAAAGGAAAATATAAAGCAGCAAACAATGTTACAGTCGAACTTAAAGAACCGATCCGGCTGCTGATTTCGGATGAAGAAGAGGACCAAGTAAGGAATGTATTGCACCTGTCCAGAAATAAAGATCGAGAGTTCGGTATTTGGCATGTGTTTCTAAACAACGAAAGCATTTATTCAACTAGAGTTACATTGAAATAGAATGAATAAAGCTGTCCGAAATTTTAATCATATATTTCGGACAGCTTTTCATTTTGCAAAATGAGTTCTTTTTCTTTAATATTGGAACAAAATATGACATAATTTTCAACAGTGATAAGGATCTTCATAATGAAAAGTTAGCATTGAGGGGTGAGTCATCGATGGAAAGGCTTCAAAAAGTAATTGCACAAGCGGGAATTGCCTCGAGACGGAAAGCGGAACAATTGATTTTGGAAGGAAAAGTGAAAGTGAACGGGGAGGTTGTCACAACCTTAGGGACAAAGGTTTCAAAGTCCGATGTGGTGGAAGTGGATGGCGTGAAAGTGGAACGGGAAGAAAAAGTATACTATCTGTTCTATAAGCCTAGGGGAGTCGTATCGACCGTATCCGACGATAAAGGAAGAAAAACCGTATTGGATTTTTTTAAAAATGTCGAGGAACGGATATTCCCGGTTGGCCGTCTTGATTATGATACATCCGGTCTTTTATTATTAACCAATGATGGTGAGTTCGCCAACTTAATGACCCATCCAAAATATAAAATCGAAAAAACATATATTGCACGATTAAAAGGAATCCCGAAATTTGAAGATTTAAAAAAATTGCGAAGGGGCATTATGCTTGAGGATGGCATGACGGCTCCTGCAAAAGTGGAATTAAAAAAATCGGACCGCAAAACCAATAAGTCGATTTGTGAAATCACGATCCATGAGGGGCGCAACCGGCAAGTTCGCCGCATGTTTGAAGCGATTGGAACGCCCGTCGTAAAATTGAAGCGGGAACGATTCGCCTTTCTGGATTTAAAAGGATTGAACGCAGGCGAGTATCGTGAGTTGACGGCCCATGAAGTAAAACAATTACGGGTTCTTGCAGAAACAGGAAAAATTGGTTAGTACTACAACCATAGTGATAACCTTCATAAACATTTCATATTTGTCCTTGAAATATTTGCTATAATGAAAGAGATTTTAATGTTCTCTTTGCTGGGAGGTTGCGAAATGGACAAGAAAAAGAAACGTTCGATTATCAGAGGAATCATTCTTCTGGTGTTGGCTTGTGCGATTATTTATACGATATACAACTCGGCAACGAAAGAAAAAGTGGAAGCGTTGGCGGACGGCGATCAGGCACCGGATTTCGAATTGGTGGATTTGGAAGGCAATACCCATCGTTTGTCCGATTATAAAGGGCAAGGGGTTTTCTTGAATTTCTGGGGAACTTGGTGTGAACCATGCAAAAAAGAAATGCCTGCCATGGAACGCCAATATCAACAATTCAAAGATCAAGGTGTACAAGTTTTGGCCGTGAACATTGCCCAGTCAAAATTTGAGGTGCAAAATTTCGTAGATCAATATGACCTTACATTCCCAGTGGTCATCGACAAAACAAAAAGCGTGATGCAAGCTTATAATGTTGGCCGATTGCCAGCAACTTATTTGATCAGTCCGGATGGAAAAGTGAAAAAAATTCCTCCTGGTGAATTGTCTGAACAACAAATACAATCATTTATGGAGTCAATTAAGCCGGAATAGGGGTATTTTAAAATATGGAAAAAATCACATGTGTTTGTGGTCATGAAAATCCGTTTGGCACAAAGATTTGTGGAAAGTGCGGCAGACCACTGTCAGAAGATGCAAAAGCTCAAAAAATACTTGATATGCGGTATGATGGTTCGGCAATCCGCTCAAAGACGTATAACAAATCCATTATCGACAAAATCTGGAACTTCTTTTCCAGTGTAAAAGTCGGCGTTTCGTTAATTGTCATTACTTTAATCGCTTCTTCCCTTGGAACTTTTTTCCCTCAAAAATTTAATATCCAAGCGGCAACGGAAGCGGAAAAAGCGCTTTACTATGAGCAAAACTATGGAACCATCGGGAAATTATATTATGAATTAGGTTTTTCGGATATATTTAATTCATGGTGGTATCAGATTTTAGTAGGCCTTCTTGCCATTTCAATCATTGTTGCGAGTCTCGACAGAGGGATTCCTCTCTATAAATCGTTGAAAAATCAGCGGGTTAAGCGTCACGAAAGCTTTATGAAAAAACAAAGAATCGTAGCACAAGGACCGGTAACGGAAGGCGATCCATCCAAAACCCTTGATTTGATTTCCGAGAAAATGACACAATTGCGTTATAAAGTGCGTCGGGATGGAAACGCTTTATTGGCTGAAAAAAACCGCTTTGCCCGTTCTGGCCCATACATAAATCACCTGGGGCTCATTATATTTATCTTTGGGGTAATGCTGCGTTTTGTTCCTGGCTTCCACGTAGATGAAGCAATGTGGATCCGGGAAGGGGAGGTTCGCGCAATACCGGGAATGGAAGGTTATTTCCTGGAAAATGAACAATTCATTTTGGAAACATATGATAATGATCCAACGAGAGCACAGATTGAACAAGGTGTTGCCGCTATCCCGAAAAACTATCAAACCAACGTCAAACTTTATAAACAGGCAGAAGGTGCCCTTTTAGGGGACACGGAAAATATGGAACTGGTAAAAGAGTATTCCATTCGTGTAAACCACCCGTTAAAATATGACGGCTATTCCATTTATCAAATGGATTTCCGCCAAAATGAATTGAAAACAATGACATTCGAATTGACCCATAAAGAATCTGGAAAATCCCTAGGGTCATTGACGATTGACTTGACGGATCCGGATAAAGAATATGTTTTAGGAGAAAATACGAAAGTTGAAATATTGAACTATTATCCTGATTTTTCCGGAATGAAAGATGGGGTTCCTCAAACAGCATCCCAATATCCAAACAATCCGGCTTTCGTGTTCAAAATGACTACGCCGGATAAACCAAAAGGGGAAATCAGTTTCGTTTCAATTGGTGCCCCGCCTGTTGAAGCGGGAGAAAATGAATACAAAATGACGTTTAAAAATGTAGAAACAAGAAATGTTTCCGGATTAACAATCAAAAAAGATGTAACGATTCCAATATTGATTATTGGCGGTGCAATTTTCTTGCTTGGTTTGGCAATTGGTTCTTATTGGAATCATCGTCGCCTTTGGGTACAACAATTGGAAGACGGTACAATTATGCTCGCTGCCCATACAAATAAAAACTGGTTCAGTATCAAAAAAGATTTAGATATTGTTACAGATTATGCCCATTTACCAAAATATAGAGATCAACTTGAAGAAAATGAAGAGTCGGATAAGGAAGGTGACGATGTCAAATGAGTTTGATAGATATTAGCGGCAATCTGCTTTTTATCGCATTCTTTGCATATATTTTAGGAACGGTATTTATTGCCGGTTCCATTAAGCGAAATGATGGGGCGGCCAGCAGGGCGGAAAAGTGGGGCAAAATCGGTATTGTTGTTGCCATCATTGGTTTTATTGCCCAGCTCGGTTATTTTATTACCCGCTGGATTTATGCGGGACATGCTCCTGTAAGTAATATGTTCGAATTTACAACAGCCTTTGGAATGTTCCTTGTTGGAGCGTTCATATTAATCTACTTTATTTATCGTGTGAAAATTCTTGGGTTGGTGGCGTTGCCAATCGCTATACTATTCATTTCATACGCGACGATGTTCCCGACGGAAGTGACGCCGCTTGTGCCATCGTTGCAAAGCCACTGGTTGACGATACACGTTATAACAGCGGCAATCGGGCAATCCATCCTTGCCATCAGCGCCGTTGCCGGTTTGATTTATTTATTGAAAGAAGTGGATCCAAAAACGCCTTCAAAAGAACGTTTTTGGCTTGAAGCCATTTTATACTGCTGTGTTGTGATCATCGGGTTTATCGTTGTAACCATTACATTCCGCAGCATGGGGTATGAGGCGGAGTTCACTTATATTGATAAAACCGGCAAAGAAGCGGATATTGTTTATAACATGCCGGCCATCTTTGGGATGAATGAATATGATTTGAAAACGGATGGAGTGATGGAGCCTTTAATCGAAATGCCGGCACTCATTAATGCGAAAAAATTGACAACCGTTACTTGGTCGTTCATCGCAGGCACAATCATTTATTTGTTATACCGGTTAATCGCACGAAAACGCATTTGTGAACTTCTTCATCCTCTAGTAAAAAGAGTCAACATCAACTTGGTGGATGAAATTGGATACCGCTCGGTTTTAATTGGATTCCCTGTCTTCTCTTTAGGTGCTCTTGTCTTTGCCATGATTTGGGCGCAAATCGCTTGGGGCCGATTCTGGGGTTGGGATCCAAAAGAAGTTTGGGCGCTTATCACGTGGCTGTTCTATGCGGCTTATCTCCACTTGCGTTTGTCCAAAGGCTGGGAAGGAAGAAAGTCAGCCTGGCTTGCCTTAATCGGTTTTGCCATCATCATCTTTAACTTAGTCTTTGTGAACCTGGTCATTGCAGGACTCCATTCATATGCATAAAACTATTAACTATTATCAACGTAAATAACGATGAAATATTAATAAATTGTGAAAGGTCTTCCCAAAAGTAGGGAGGCCTTCTTTTATTAGTCTTTAATTTTTATTCATAAAATTGTACAATGAGTATAGTAGATAAAGCAAAGAGAGGGGTTAACATCGTGTCTGAAAAAGTGTCTATTTTGGTTGTGGATGATGAAGACAGAATTCGTCGTCTATTAAAGATGTATCTTGAACGGGAAGGATACGAGGTAGATGAGGCGGAGAACGGGGAAGTCGCACTAAAAAAGGCATTAGAGAAAGATTATCATTGTGTTATTTTAGATATCATGATGCCTGAAAAAGACGGATTGCAAGTTTGCGAAGAGCTTAGAGAAAAAAAATCTACACCGATTATTCTCTTGACGGCTAAAGGCGAAGAAGCAAACCGGGTGCAAGGTTTTGAATTGGGTGCGGATGACTATATCGTGAAACCGTTCAGTCCACGTGAAGTAGTGTTGCGCGTGAAAGCGATTTTACGGCGTTCAAGTGCGTTGAACCAAGTGTCCAACACAACTGCTTCCAGAGATATCGTGGTATTTCCTCACTTGACAATCGATAATGATGCCCATCGCGTCACTTGTGATGGACAAGAAGTGAACTTGACTCCTAAAGAATACGAACTGCTTTACTTCTTGGCGAAATCGCCGGATAAAGTATTTGATCGGGAACAATTATTAAAAGAAGTATGGCACTATGATTTCTTTGGTGATTTGCGTACTGTCGATACGCATATAAAGCGCTTACGCGAAAAATTGAACCGCGTATCGGATAAAGCGGCGAAAATGATTGTAACCGTATGGGGCGTTGGTTACAAATTTGAGGTCATCAATGACTAGAATATGGAATAGTATTGTCGGGAAGCTATGGGCGACCATATTGCTTCTCGTTTCATTTGTGTTATTTATTTTTACAGTTGCCATGCTTGAATTTCTTGATGATTTCCATATCAAACAAGCGGAAAGCTCTTTGAAGCAAGCGGCAACGACCATCTCCAACATAGTAGCCCATACGGATATAGAGCAAATTACCGACGATTTATTGGATGATTTATTAAACGAAGATACAAATGCCTTTATCGCCCTCGATGATCAGACTGTCCTTTCCAGCTACCAATCTGGAATCAATCAGGAGGAAATAAGAAAGGATTTATTGGAATCGGATGAATTCCAAAAAATCTTTGAGGCCAGCGAACCGATTATCCGGCAAATGATTTTGCCTTCCCAAACGGAAGAAGATAAAATGGAGTCTTATTTCGTATTAGGTTATCCGTTGTCCATTGAGAATGAAGTACAGGGTGTTTTATTTATTTATCAAAACCCTTCAGCCCTTCACCAAACGACGAACCAAACAACCAAAATCGTCTTTGTGTCAGCGATAATCGCCTTTGTATTGACAACGTTTTTCGCCTTTTTCTTATCATCAAAGATTACACAACCCCTTCGGAAAATGCGGGAATATGCTTTTGATATTGCAAAAGGAAATTTTGACGAGCAGCTGCCGACAAACCAAAGCGATGAAATCGGACAGTTGGCTGTGGCATTCAATCAGATGGGACGTCAGCTGAAACATCATCTGGAAGTGATCAGCCAAGAAAAAGAACAATTGTTCAGCATCCTTACATCCATGACCGATGCGGTGATTACGTTTAACCGTGATAAAACCATTTTGCTCAGCAACCCGCCTGCGGAACGATTGTTGCAGCGATGGTTCATCCGAAATGGCATGAATAAAGATTTATTCTTGCCGGAAGAAATTTATGCCATGTTAGATCATGTATTAACATTCGAAGATAAGCTGGAAGAGGACTTGGAAATAGACGGTTCTTATTACCGAATCACCATCAGCCCGCTAAAAAGCAGCGGACAAGTGATCAGGGGAGCCATTGCGGTGATTCGCGATATGACGGAACAAATTAAATTGGACAAATTGCGTTCAGACTTTATTGCCAACGTTTCCCACGAATTGAGGACGCCGATCGCCATGCTGCAAGGATATTCTGAAGCCATCATTGATGGTGTGGTCGAATCGGAAGAAGAAAAGAATGAGATGATAAAAATCATTTATGATGAATCACAACGTATGGGACGTTTGGTTGCCGACCTGCTCGATCTGGCACGCATGGAATCCGGCCATACAACATTAGTGAAAGAAACGGTGCCGATTAATCCTGTTTTTGAACGTATTACGCAAAAGTTCAGTCAAGTGGCGAAGGAAAATCATATCCATTTGAATTTCCATACAGAATTGCCGGAAGATACGGTGATCAGCATCGATGAAGACCGTATTGAACAAGTATTGACCAATTTGATTGATAATGCCATCCGCCACACACCTGCAGACGGCAGTGTGACCGTATCATTGGAACAAGAATTGTCCTATTTGAAAGTCCAAGTAGCCGATACGGGAGAAGGCATTTCCAAAGAAGATCTGCCATTTGTCTTTGAACGTTTTTATAAAGCGGATAAGGCGAGAACGCGCAATAAAAAAGTCGGCACAGGCTTGGGTCTTGCCATCGCCAAAAATATTGTTGAAGCCCATAACGGAAATATCAGGGTGGATAGTGAAGTCGGAAAAGGGACAACCTTCACCTTCTATTTGCCGTTAAATGGATAAGAATTCGTGGATACTCCAGGTAAAGTTTGAAAATATTACTTGCGATTTAATCGAAGTATGGTACTCTATTACCTGGAGTAGAAGCGAATTCTTTTTTTACATTTTTTGCGAAAATTTTCTCTTTCACATTAATTTTTACTTTCATGTAACATTTTTGATTAAAAATCGACAAAATGAATAAGGATGGAGGTGGCATGGATTGAAAGAATCCATATTCCATCGACTGTATGATCAATATCATCAGGATGTGTTCCAATTTTTAGTGTATTTGGTAAAAGATCGATCGACAGCGGAAGACTTGTCCCATGAAGTGTATGTCCGGGTATTGAAGTCATATGAACGGTTTCAAGGGAGAAGCTCAGAAAAGACGTGGCTTTTTGCGATTGCGAAAAATGTCGCGATTGATTACTTCAGGAAAAAAGCTGTCCGCTCTTCCCGTTCATATACCGCTTTTGATTGGGAGAGGGAGCAGCTTGTATCCCCCGTAAAATCGCCTGAAGCCTTTATCGAATTGAATGATGAACTGAGGCATCTGTTGGAAGCGTTGGAAAAGTGTACCGGAGATCAGCAACTGGTGATCATTCTCCGCTATTTTCAGGAACTGTCCATTGCAGAAACGGCAGCAATACTCAATTGGACGGAAGGAAAAGTAAAAACGACACAACACCGTGCCATAAAGCAGCTAAGGGAATTGCTATCAAATAAAAAGGAGGCGAATCAATATGAATCATGAGCATTGGGATGAAGAACGAATTGAAAAGTTGCTGAGCAAAGTTCCAAAAATTCATGATACCCGTTCAAAAGAAGAAGTGTTGGAACGATTGAAAAAGGACGGGGTTTTTGATGAAGAGCCTCCAAAAAAATCGCCAAGAATCAATCTGTTGCCATGGATGATTGCTGCTTGTGCCGTATTATTCATCGCAATTCTGATCCCTTCTTTGATGAAAAAAGATTCAACTGCGGATGAGGCGTCGACTGCGAATGATTCATCCGGAGAGGACATGGGCATTCTGGGCGTCCCGGATAATCTTGAAGAACAGGAAAAATTCGTGAACGTGATGACGGTGGGAACGGATAACAGAACGGCTGTATATCCTGATCAAACGGAAGGGAACACCCTTTTCCGAATCGGTCTTGCAAGCAAAGATGCGGACAGCATACCGGTAACGATTGTGATTCCGAACGAAAAAATACTCGAAGATTTTGGAAAAAACGATCCGTCGCAAGTAGAAATGTACAAAGTATACGCTCCCCGATTAAACGAACAGGCATTGGGCTTTATCGACTATCATCCTTACGAGGGAGAAATCACCGAGAAGAATGGAAAAGTGATTCATGTTTTGCCGGAGAATCATCCATATGACGTTGCATCGGCAGCCCTTTCAACCTATTTTGCTACCTTGTCCGACACTTTTTCTTCTTATAGTGAAGTGGAATTTGCCGATCAAAACCATCAACCAAAGATATTGAAGGAAGTGGGAAAAGAATATTCGCTTCAGATTACAAAGGAAACAACACAATATAGCTACTTCAAATATGTACAAGAGGATGGCTCCGCGTTTTTGGCGCCAAATTTCAGAGAAACTTTTCCGAATGTCGAAAAGGCGATGGAAGCATTAAAGGTGAATACCAATGATGTCTATCAATCGGTCATCTTGCCAAATGTCGATTATTCGGTCAGCGTTGAGAAGGATTTGGTGAAAATCACCTTTAAAGAACCTTTGGATCTTTTCAATTATAATCAAGTGGAAGCAATGCAAATGATTGAGGGGATGCTTTTGACTGCCGCAGGATTCAACAAGGCGGTACAGTTCGAAAACATTGTCCAATCGGAATGGGAAGGATTTGACTTCTCAAAACCATTGCCAATCCCGGTTGGTCCGAATAAATTGCCGTATACGGTATTGGAAAATGAATAAAAGTGAATGGAACTGGTGCATGGAAACGCGGAAAAAATACCGTTACATGAACAGGATGCCATATCATTTTTCATATCAATGAACATATTCCTTTACAAATATTCAGTATTCTCATATAATAAGGCTAAATTGAATAATGATTCATCTTCGGGGCAGGGTGAAATTCCCGACCGGCGGTGTTAGAACTTCGTGTTCTTAAGCCCGCGAGCTCATTTTGAGCAGGATTTGGTGAGATTCCAAAGCCGACAGTATAGTCTGGATGGGAGAAGATGGTATGGTCGTTTTTCGTTATGGGCAGTCATTGCACATGACAGACTTGGTGTTGGAATTTTTTGTAATATCCAACGCGCATTTCTTCATGGTCTTTTTAGTCATGTGTTGTCTCTAATTGTATCCTTTTCTCCCTTATGCAAGTTCGCATAAGGGATTTTTATTTGTAACGAAGCCGACTGATGCCTTTCTTCTTGCGAGTTGAATCAACAAGCAAAGAGGAGAGAGTGTTAATGAAAAAGATGAAAGTGCGATCATTCGTAACAGTTGCAATGCTATCAAGCATCTCATTTATTTTGATGTTTTTAAATTTCCCGCTTCCGTATTTTCCTGTATTTTTGGAAATCGATTTCAGCGATGTTCCTGCATTGATTGCCGCCATTACAATGGGGCCGGTTGCAGGTATTCTGGTGGAACTTATTAAAAATATTTTGAATTGGCTATTTATCGGCGCACCGACAGGGGTACCGGTGGGACATATGGCAAACTTTGCGACAGGTCTCTTATTTATTCTGCCAGTTTATTATATTTATAAGAAAACCAATTCCATCAAAGGGTTAATTTTAGGACTGGTTGCAGGAACATTTTCCATGTCGATTGGCATGAGCGTTTTAAATTACGTCGCCTTCTTGCCGATGTACACGTATTTCTTGGGAATGGGAAGCTTTGATGTGAAGGAAACCATCGTTCTTGGCATTTTGCCGTTCAATATCATCAAAGGCATCTTATTGATGGTGCTTGTATTGATGTTGTTCAGAACGATGAGAAAATGGATAGAGAGCCAAAGGGCACAATATTTATTGCAAAAACAATAAAAAAGTAAGGGGAGTTTGCATGACGGCAAACTCCTTTTTTATGTTTTCGATTCATATATTGCTATAAAGGATGGTGTTATGGGAAAAAGAAATGTATCCATTTTTTTCTTATTGCTGATTGTCACTACGATGGTTTGGACAATCTATTCGAGCTTTTTCAAAGAACGGACAAGTGAGGGGGAGATGTTTACAGAAGACGAGTTTATTGATTTTCTATATCAAAATTTAGGGATGGAGGAACCGCACGATATTGTACCGTTGGATGCAACGGATGGACATTCTCATGATGAGGAGTTGGAAACTTCCTATCAGCCGATGAATGTTGAAGCACTGGATTTTCAGTTAAAAACGATTCATAATGAAACTATCCGATTGTCAGAATTAAAAGGAAAGAAAATTCTGCTCAATTTTTGGACAAGTTGGTGCCCACCTTGCAAGGAGGAAATGCAAGAGCTGAATGAATTCTATGATCAATATGCCATAAGGAACGATATCGAGATATTGGCCATTAATGTGACGGATCAAGAGTTTTCAATCGATGATGTGAGAGATTTTTCGGTCCAGTACCAATTGCAGTTTCCTGTTTTGCTTGATGAGCGTGGGGAAGTTTCAAAGAAATATCAAATCATGACGATTCCAACAAGTTTTATTATTCATGAAGACGGTACGGTGATTGAAAAAATTGTTGGCCCTGTCACAAAAGATGTCTTATTGGAGAAGTTTCAATAAAGGAAAAGTATTGTAAAAGAAGAGATTGGAGGAATCCTTTGTGCAAGTCATTTCTACACCATATGTTCTAAATGAAAGAAAAAAGCAGGCAGGAAAAGTTTTTGAAACGTCAAAAGCCCAAGTGCTCAATATCCAATTGAAATCCGGCGAATCCATTCCGGACCATTTTGCCGATTGCGATGTGTTGATTATTGTACGCAGTGGGATCGTATCATTTACGGTGAATGATGAAACAGTCGAGTTGACGAGCGAATCTTTATTGCACATGGAACCGAAAGAAGTGCACAGCCTGACCGCGAAGGAAGATGCAGACGTTGTGGTTGTCAAAATAAAATAAGACATGAAAAAAGTAGTACAAACCGTTTGTACTACTTTTCATTATTACCCCATAATGTGGTAACCGGAGTCGACATAAATCGTTTCCCCGGTGATGCCCCGGGAGATGTCGCTGAGCATAACGACCGTCATATCGCCGACTTCTTCTTTGTTTGTATTGCGTTTCAACGGGGAAACCTCTTCGTAACGATGAAGGGCTTCATTGAAGCTAGGAACCCCTTTTGCCGCAAGTGTGCGGATTGCACCGGCTGAAATCGCATTGACGCGGATCCCTTCTTTGCCCAAATCAGCAGCCAAATAGCGGACGGATGCTTCCAAAGCCGCTTTTGCCACACCCATCACGTTGTAACCTTCAAGAACCCGTTCTGCCCCCAAATAGGACATCGTGACAATGGATGCGCCTTCCGTCATATATGGACGGGCCGCTCTTGTGACCGCAATTAATGAATAAGCGCTAGTATCCAGCGCAAAAGCGAATCCTTCACGTGTTGTTTCAACGAAGCGGTTTTTCAAGTCTTCCGCATGGGCAAAGGCAACAGAATGCACAATGCCATGAATCACTCCAAATTGTTCGCCGATTTGTTGGAACGCATTCTGGATGGATTCATCGCTGTTCACGTCACATTGAATAACGGCATTTTTTTTGTCTTTGTGACTTTCTAAAAGTTTTTCTATTTTTGCTTTTGAGCGATCTTTCCGATAAGTGAAAATGACGTTTGCTCCAACTTCCAAAAGTTTTTCCGCCGCTCCCCAAGCGATGCTTCTTTCATTGGCAACGCCCATGACTACAATGTTTTTATCTTTTAAATTTAATACATCCATGGTATTGACCCCTTTGACATCAGTTATTAGTACCAACTACTAAAATATTAACAGTATTTAGAATAAAAATCAACAAGAACTATTGACAGCTACTTTGCATTGCAATATAGTTAAGATAAATACTTTGCATTACAAGATAGTTGCACGTAAGTACCTTGCATTACAAAGTAGTGTGGTGCCGAACAGGGAGGTGAAGGGGTTGAGCATTCGCACTCAATTGTTAAAAGGCGTTCTCGATGGCTGTATTCTGGCCATCATTGATCAGGAGGAAGTATACGGTTATGAACTATCAAAAAAGCTGGAGCAAGTTGGATTGGATATCAGTGAAGGAACGATATATCCGGTACTGTTGCGACTTCAAAAAAATGGATACGTCATAGGGGAAATGAGGGCATCCGATTCAGGTCCGAACCGAAAATATTATTCCATTACACAGAAAGGAAAAGAGGTTCTTGGACAGATACGGGAAGAGTGGAAAATCCTTTCGGGTTCCATCGAAAAATTGTTGGGGGAGTGAAGAAAATGAAAGTTACGGTAAAAGAACTTATACGTCAAAATAATGAGAAGAGAAAGCTTTTGACAAAGGAAAATCAAAAGTATTACGAAGATTTGCTTGTTTACATCCGGGCAAATCTCTCCCGTGATGAAAGGGCAACGGAAGAAGTGCTGCTCGAAATGCTGGATCATTTGTTGGAGGCGCAAAAGGAGGGGAAAACGGCAAAGGAAGTGTTTGGGAAAAATCCAAAAGAGCTGGCCGAAGAAATCATCGCCTCTTTGCCAAAGGAATCATGGAAGCGTCAATCGGAATTCATTCTCGAAATAGTAATGACGCTATTCGGTTGGTATATGATCGTAAGTGGGATTGGGCCACTGATAAAAAAAGAGGATCAAACGATTTATTCGGGAACGCTGATCGTGTCCGGCCTGCTTCTAATAGCCAGCTTGGCGATGTTCATTTACTTCGTAGTCGTTTTATTGAAAAAAGAAGCATTCCAAGAACAGAAAAAGAAAAGGACGATCTCCATTCTGTTCGGATTTTTGATCGCGGGCTTATTTGCCCTCAGCTTAATTGTGAAATTTGCCATTCAGCCTTTTGGCGCATCTTTTGAAGTATCTTATTATACCATTTTTGGGCTTGGCTGCTTCCTGCTCCTTGCGGCGTATATATTGAAGAAAATGCGGGAGCAAAATACGTAACGGCATTTTACTGAAAAAATGAAGGTGCATTCACAAACGATGCACCTTTTTTATTGGTTATTCAAATTTCAATGGATCGCCATCGAATGGTTCGTCTGCCACTTTGATGGAATCAGTCGGACAACCTTCAAAAGCGTCTTGCATATCTTCCAGCAAATCTTCTGGTACTTCGGCAGTCCCCGTGTTATCATCTAAAATAACAAAGGCAATGCCTTCATCATCGTAATCATAAATGTCTGGGGCAGCTGCACCGCAAGCGCCGCAAGCAATACATGTATCTTTATCTACAATTGTATATTTTGGCATAGAATGAATCTCTCCTTTTTTTCTATCGGGCTACCTAGTTGAAGCTTCTTTATTATTCTAAAACTGTTTATATCACTTTTCAACATTAAGACTATAAAAAGGAGGTTCTGATTTGCTATTTCAGTATTTAGTCTTAGATATTTTAAAAATCTTAGAAAATGAACGGACCATTTCTTCCCCATATCATTTATTGAAAGGCAAACGCTCCGGCCAAACCATTCAGGATGTCGGCATTTTTCATTTGCATCCATACTTTGGCATTTTCCCAAAATTATCAAGAAAGAAATACGATGAAGAAATTCAAAAACTCGTTGAAAGCCAATTGATTCAGATAACAGACAACAGTTTCCATGTAACGCCAAAGGGTATCCAATTCCTTCGGCAATATGAACCGCTTCCTTTGAATGGATGGCAATATCGGGGAAATGAGCATCTTTTTTTCTCAAGACTTTCACTCATCGTGCAAAGTTTGTCCCATGCGAGAGAAAAAGTGATGGCCTTCAGTCCGATTCAAAAAGATGAAGAAATTCAGCATTGGGTACGGCATTTCCTTTTGAAAAACGACTACAAATCAGGGCTCCTTGGACATAACCTGTACGATGAAATTCTCCAAAGTCTTGGAAAGGTCCAAATCAAGGAACAGGCAAAAGAAATTGTGGTAAAACGTTTAACCGGATATCAAATGCCCGGGTTTACTTGGGAGCAGCTTGGCATGGAATATCAGATGCCTGAATTGGACGCCCAAATCTTATATGTTGCTTGTCTTCATCAATGGTTGAATGAAATTCTTCCAAACAGACTGCAATATCCGTATTTGCATCAGATGTCGGAACATATCCGGGCGGATATTCCATTGACCGGCTCCGCCTATCATACGGCGTTGCTGTTCAAACAGGGATATTCCATCGAGCAAATTTGCCGAATGCGAAAATTGAAACAAAGTACCATTGAAGATCATATCGTTGAATTGGCCATCAACGATCCGGCGTTTCCGATCGAAAAATTTATTTCAAAAGAAGATATACAACAAGTGCTTGTTGCGACAGAAGATTACGATACGAAAAAGCTGAAAGTGCTCCGTGAAGTGCTTCCTCATCTATCGTATTTCCAATTGCGCCTGGCACTTGTCAGAGGTGAAAACGTATGCAATTAGAACAGCTTCTGCAAACCCATTTCGGTTATCCTTCCTTTCGCCCCGGCCAAAAAGAGGTCATCGGGCAGTTATTGGATGGAAGGGATACCGTTGCCTTGCTTCCCACTGGCATGGGGAAATCTTTATGTTATCAGTTGCCAGGATACATATTTAACAAACCGGTATTAATTATTTCGCCGCTCCTTTCCCTCATGCAAGACCAGGTGGACCAGATGAAGCAGTTCGGCGAAAAGCGGGCAGTGGCGATCAATTCCTTTTTAAACAGAAATGAAAAGAAACTTGTATTGGATACTCTGCATCGATATCGCTTCATTTTCATATCTCCGGAAATGTTGGTGCAGCCGCAGATCATCCAGCGGTTGAACCGGTTGGATTTGGCATTGATTGTAGTGGATGAAGCCCACTGCATTTCCCAATGGGGATTTGACTTCCGGCCGGATTATTTAAAAATAGGGGAAGTGTTGAAAGAAGACCGGCCGCCGATTTTGGCTCTATCGGCAACGGCGACGGAAAAAGTGCTGGAAGACATACGCCGTTTTTTAAAGATGAGGGATCCTTTTGAATATATTCATTCGGTGGATCGTCCCAATATCCGTTTTGGGAAAAAAGTATTCCAAACGAGAGAAGAAAAAATGGAATGGCTCCTTGACCATGTGACGCAGACAGAGGGCCCAGGCATCATTTATACCCGGTCCAGAAAAAGGACGGACGAAATTGCGGCACAATTATTGCAGCTTGGCATTTCCGTTTCTTCCTATCATGGGGGGAAAGAGGCGGAAGACCGGCAATTTATCCAACAGCAATTTATTGAAGGAGCATTGGATTGGATTGTTGCGACGAATGCTTTCGGCATGGGGGTCCATAAAGAAAATGTGCGTCAAATCATACATGATACAATGCCATCCAATGTGGCCGATTATATGCAAGAAGTGGGGAGAGCCGGGCGCGATGGAAAAGATGCCATTGCCATTCTGTTGTACAGTGAAGGGGATGAAGAAGTCGCGCGGTTTATTGCAGGGGAAGACTTGCCAAGTGAAACCCAAATGGAGCTGTATGAAGAATATAGAAACCGAAAAGTGGATCCAAAAGAAATGATTCAAGATGGATTCATTTCTGAAACCACCTTCCGTGTGCTGCACTATTGGATGGGCCTCTATCCGTTGGAAGAAGTTAAATCGATTTTCAGGAAAATGATGAACGAGAAGTACAGATCGGTGGATGAGATGCTGCGTATTGTGAAAAGCGATCGGTGCATCCGGGAACAACTTGTGGAATATTTTGGGCAAACATTAAAAGATAAACCGGAGCATTGTTGTGAACATTGCGGCATCGATTATCAGCAATTCCTTCTTCCAAGACAGGATACGAAGGCGGCAACAGCACCTTCCACGTGGCAGATGCGGCTGCGACAAATTCTGCTAGGAACTGACTGAAAATGTTAAAATTTCCTCCTTTACGACATTTTTCTTTGAAAATAGAAATTTCCTCTCATTTACTTTTTTTATCATTTTCGTCATAATGAAATCAGAAGTAATGGAGGTGCTGTATGAGTGGAAAAGATTATCGAAAAAAGATAGAGGAACATCGACAATCGATTGAGATAGAAGATGGAAAAACAAGATTAAGTCGCAGCGAACGCCGCCAAAAAAGAAAGAAAAAATCGAAAGAAACGCCATTACTGACAACTTTGACCCTTATTATGATCGGGATTCCACTGGCGATATTAATTTATGTATGGGGTTTTTGGGATCCAAACGATGAAGAGGTTTCTGTCGATAAAGATGAGAATCTGGTTGAAGTGCAAAGAAATAATGAAGTTTCCGCCAAAGAGAAAGAAAATAAAAGTGACGTAATTAAAAAGGAAGATTCTTCTTCTGAAGCTGCAAAAAAAGAGGAACAAGCGGATTCCAAACCAAAAACGCCAGAGAAGGAAACAAAAACCGATGCTCCTGAGAAATCAGCGGATGATAAAGATGTTAAGAAAAATGAAAATAATACAGAACAGCAAAAGCCTGCTTCTGAAGAGAAAAAAGTAAAAATACATACTGTCAGTGCGAATGAAACATTATTCCGAATTGCCAAGCAATACTACAATGATCCGATCAGCGGTGTCGAAAAAATAAAAAATGCCAATCATTTATCTTCCGATGTGATTACACCGGGACAGTCGCTTGTCATTCCCGAATAAAAGAAAAGGTTTTATCATTTGAATAAAATCCGTTAAAATATTATACATTACTGTTGAAAAGACGATGGTGAATTTACCACGTCTTTTTGTTTTACCGGGAGGGGTACTTGTACATGTTTGGGTTGACAGCTGTCCTGATCTCCTGTTCATGCTTGCTTGCATTTATGGTAAAAGAAGCGTTTGAAAATAATGTTGTACACCATGAAATCAATTTAACAGGGGAAGAGGAGAAATATTCGATTTTTTTTATTTCGGATATTCATACCCGCTTAATCAGCGATAAAATGATACGAAACATAAAAGAACCAATCAATGCGGTGATCATTGGCGGGGATTTGGCCGACAAAAGGACACCGATTTCGAAAATTTATCAAAATCTCCGGCTTCTGCAAACATTGGGACCTGTTTATTTTGTTTGGGGGAACAACGATCGGGAAGTGGGCGAAGAGCGTTTGAGGGGAATTTTTCAAGAGACGGGTGTAAAAATTGTTGAGAATGATGCGATACTGCTGCCGAATATGGTGAACAGATGCTGGTTGAGCGCGGTGGATGATGTTTCTTCACGCAAAGCCAGTCCTGAAAAAGCTTTCGAAAAGTGTGACCCACAAGATACGGTCATATTTGTATCCCATAATCCGATCCTGTTTTCTAAAATCGGAAACTATCATGCGGACATTTATCTGGCTGGACATTTTCATGGTGGCCAAATTCGGTTGGGCCCTTTCGGAATTTACCCGCAAGGCGCTTTTTCCGACGATGAAGGCAAGTATACCCTCATCAGCAACGGCTATGGGACGACGATGTTCCCTTTACGTTTAGGGGCAAAACCCGAATGTCACATAATTGACTTAAACTTTCGGCGCACATTCTGACCAAAGGGTTGAAATTCCGCGTTATAATAAGGTAGTAGTTTGTCAAATTAAGGAGTTGTGAACAAATGCAAAAAGCAGATGCAATTATTGTTGGAGGAGGCCCATGTGGTTTATCGGCAGCGATTGAACTCCAAAATATCGGGTTGAAACCAATTGTTATAGAAAAAGGGAATGTGGTAAACGCCCTCTATCATTATCCAACTCACCAAACTTTTTTCTCCACAAGCGAAAAATTGGCCATTGGCGATGTTCCGTTTATAGTGGAACAACGGAAACCAAGCAGAAATCAGGCCCTTGTTTATTATCGTGAAGTGGTGAAACTGAAAAACATTCATGTAAACCGCTTCGAAAAAGTGCTTTCTGTGGAAAAACGTCCGGACGGATTCTTTATTGTGACTTCCGATAAGGCCCAATATGAAACACCTTATGTCATTTTGGCAACCGGTTATTATGATCATCCGAACTATATGAACGTACCCGGAGAAGATTTGCCAAAGGTTTTCCATTATTTTAAAGAAGCCCATCCTTTCTTTGATACGGATGTGTTGGTCGTCGGAGGGAAAAACTCAGCGGTCGATGCGACGTTGGAATTGCATAAGGCAGGTGCCCGTGTAACCGTTGCATACCGCGGCAGTGATTATTCTCCGAGCATCAAGCCATGGATTTTGCCGGAATTCCAATCCCTCATCCGAAATGGCGAAGTGGTGATGCATTTCAACACAATGGTGAAAGAGATTCGGGAGAAGGAAGTTGTACTGGATATCGACGGCAAAGAAGAAGTCATCAAAAATGATTTTGTGTTCGCCATGACCGGCTATCATCCGGATCATGATTTCATCCGGAAAATGGGTGTAACCATTGATGATGAAACCGGCCGTCCTACATATGACCCTGAAACAATGGAATCCAATGTGGAGAATTTGTTCATTGCAGGAGTTCTCGCTGCCGGCAACAATGCCAACGAAATTTTCATTGAAAATGGAAAATTCCATGGGGCGTTTATTGCAAAAGCCATTGAAAAGAAACAAAGCATCTAAAGGAAGACATTACGGAAAAAGGGCTGTCCTGAAAGTATAAAATGTTCTGGACAGCCCGCTTTAATATGGTTATATTTCTTCGACATTGCTCCAGCAAGGTTGGCGACATATACAGCGCCGCTTTTTTTATTGCCGGAAAAATTCAGTTCCCAACCTTTAAAAACCTAGAGTAATACTATAAAATATTATTAATAAGGAAGGGAGCGTCGATATTGTTTATTCTACTCTCTGCAGCGATTGCTCCAGGATGTGCGTTATTCAGCTATTTTTACTTGCGAAATCAAATGGCGACCGAACCCCGAAAAACACTTCTCCGAACATTCATTTTCGGATTATTGATCACTTTTCCAATCATGTTCATTCAGTATGTCATGCAGGAAGAAGAAATCATTACAAATTCTTTTCTCCTCGATGTCCTATTCTCGAGCGCATTGGAAGAATTTTTCAAGTGGTTCATTATTTTTGCTTTTATTTATCGCCATGTGGAATTTGACGATCCATATGATGGAATTCTGTATGGAGCAGCTGCTTCTTTAGGGTTTGCTACACTGGAGAATATTCTTTATTTGTTGACATTTGGCATTGAAACCGCCTTTATGCGCGCATTATTGCCAGTTTCAAGCCATGCTTTATTCGGTGTGGTGATGGGCTATTATTTCGGAAAAAGCAAATTTACAAAGAATGACCGTTCGAAGGAATATTTGGCTCTTTCCATTGCGGCTCCATTATTTTTGCATTTCATCTATAATTCTATTTTAATGTTTGAAGATTATTGGCTTTATTTGATGGCCCCATTCATGCTTTTTTTATGGTGGTTTGCTTTAAGGAAAGTGAAATTGGCACATGAGCATTTAATCAAACATCTTGTGGAACAAAATAAGATTTAGTCATGGTCTGAAAGGAACAACTCCTTTTGGGCCATTTTTTTATTTTACGAAATCAACAATAAAAATTTGTTCATTGAACATAATAATGGCTGAATGGTCGTTTCGCTTGGAGATTCGACCATTTTTTCGTTGATCAGTGCATAATTGGTTCCAAAGTTAACATGCTATGAAAAAAGGAGTGAAGGAGATGTTCAGAAATATATTGATTGCATTGCTGTATCTGGTTGCGGCAACCGGCACGATTACGCTCATCAAGCCGGAAGAATCTTTCGCCTTTTCGAATCAGGTCATTGAACGGGGTGCCTTTGGCGACGATGTGATCGAATTGCAAGCACGACTGCAATATTTGGGGTTCTATCATGGAAAAATTGATGGAAAGTTCGGATACGGCACTTACTGGGCATTGCGAAACTTCCAGGAAAGCTATGGCTTGAAAGTGGATGGGATTGCCGGCGCGGAAACAAAAAGGGTGCTTGCGAACAACAGCGATTTTGACCGGGAATGGGTGCATGCGCAAATTAATGCGGGAAGAGAGTTTACTTATTATGGAGGTATTCCTCTTGATCAACAAGTGAAAAAAGGGAAAGCTGGTTCGTCGGGAAGCAAAAGCTACCAGTTGCCATCCAAATTTACGGAGCAAGATTTGCAGCTGATGGCGAACGCTGTTTATGGAGAAGCGAGGGGAGAACCTTATGAAGGACAAGTGGCAGTGGCGGCAGTTATTTTAAACCGGCTTGAGTCGCCTGATTTTCCTAATACGATTTCGGAAATCATTTTCCAACCAGGTGCATTTACAGCCGTGGCAGATGGACAAATTTGGTTGACGCCGAATGAAAGGGCGAAACAGGCAGTTCTTGATGCCATGAGTGGATGGGATCCATCGGAAAATGCACTATATTATTTCAATCCGAATACAGCGACAAGCAAATGGATTTGGTCAAGACCTCAAATTAAACAAATCGGTCAACATATTTTCTGCTATTAAAGGAGCGACAATATGAAAAGTCTAGTATACTTACTTTCCATTGCTGTGTTGGCATTAGGGCTGTATGCTTATGATGTCCGTTCAGACAATCAACAATTGAAAAAAGAAATTCACGCGCAATACACCAATTCTTTATCCAATGCCAGCGAAAAATTATCCTATTTGCAGCGTTCCGTGGCACAATCACTGCTATTCCAGGATGAAAAAGCATTACAAAACGAATTGGACAACATTTGGCGGACAAGCAATGAATTGCGTACATCCATCAGTAATTTGCCGTTGAATCCGGATGTAGCGAATCAATGGCTCCGTTATATCGGAAAAATCGGGGATGAAGCAAAAAGAGCTTCAACCAACGGCGATTACGAATCTTGGCAAAAGAAGATGACGGTGGTTCATAACAATTTGGAACAATTGACAAATGAATGGTCCCTTGCAACAGCCCATTTTTATGAAAATGACGGTGATTTTGAAAAATGGAAGCAAGTGGCGAAAACCGATCTGGAAGAATCGCCTTTTAAAAATCTGGCTTCAAACTTGAAAACATATTCGGAAAAGGATTTCCCGTTAACAACCAGCGAATCCGATTGGTTGAAGAAACGGGATTTGAAACACATACGAGATCGTGAAATCACGAAGGATGAAGCCATTCAAGTTTTAGAAAAGCTTGTGCCGGGGATCAAAGATGCGACATATACCGTTTCAAAGAGCAAAGAAGATGCGCCATATCCCTTTTACCATATTCAATTTGTCAAAGGAAGCAGGGTAGGATATGCGGATATTACAGTCAAAGGCGGCCATTTGATATCCTTCTTATCCGAACGCCCGGTACAGCCGGACCGGAATATTACACAGGAAAAAGTGAAGGAATTGACAAAGCAATTTATTGAACGGGCCGGTTATGATGATTTGGAGATTATCGAAATGCGGGAAAACCATGAAGCTTGGCATGTCCATCTTGCGCGGGTGGCAGGAAAACACAATGCCCTGGTATATCCGGACGGTATACAGTTGAAAGTATCGAAGGACAGTGGAGAGCTGTTAGGTTTGAATGCAATGGAATATGTACAAAGAGAAAACATCAATGACAATCAGCCGGTAGTTCCGATTGACTGGAAGAAATTTTTCCGCCCAAATACAGTGGTGGAGGAAGAACGATTCATTTATACGGAAAACGAAGCGTATCAGTTAAGATTATGCTATGAAGTGATTGCCCGTTTTGAAGATGACATCAATCAAACGTACCGGGTTGTTGTAGATACGGAAAACCATGATGTCCTCAAAGTGGAGCAATTGCCATAATTATTTAAACACTCTAGAAATTCCGATTCTTTCGTGCAATAATATAAATACAATTATTGTGCGAGGCGGGTCAAAATGGAAATTAAAATGGGGATGTTTATTACATTGGAATCCAATTCATCGGAAACGGTTGAAAGTGTCAAATGCAAAGTGGTGGACAGACAAGACAATGTGCTTTATGTATCTCAACCGGTGGGAATGCAGACGAATAAAACCTGCTGCTTAAGGAAGAACACTGATTATCGTGCAATATTTCAAGGCGAAGATAAAGTCATCTACACATTTCCGACGAAAGTGATCGGCGAAAAAATGGACCAGTTGCCTACGATTTTACTTTCATGCCCTCCCAGAAAGGAAATCAAAAAGATTGAAAGAAGGAGATTTGTCCGGGTCAGAACTTCAGTGGACGTTTCCGTAGAATACAACGGTCAATATCATCCATACGTGACAAAGGATATCAGCGCCGGTGGAATTGCTGTAAAACTGCAATCTGTTCCGCCATTCGCAGAAGGAAATACGGTCACATTAACAATTGTTTTACCATTTAAAAATGGTGAGATACAATATATTCAGACGGATGCGAAAGTGGTTCAAATATTTAAAAACAATGATGAACAGCTTGCATCTTTCCAATTCATCAATATCGATGAAAACGATCAACAATTGATTCTTCGGTTCTGCTTCGAACGGCAAGTGTTGATCATGAAGGAGATGTCAAACCTCCAATAAGCTCATTTTATTGGAGGGCTTTTTTATGGAAAAATAATCAGCAAACATTTTAACAACAATGTTGGAGGAAAGTAGGATTGGACATGAAAAAAAATATTCAAATTGCGATTGATGGCCCTGCAGGCGCAGGAAAAAGCACCATAGCCAAAATCGTGGCTGAACAATTGGGCTTCACTTACATTGATACTGGAGCGATGTATCGCGCCGTAACGTATAAAGCGCTAAAAGAAAACATAAAATTAGATGATGAAAAAAATCTTGAAGAAATGTTATTGAGAACAGAGATTGAATTGAAGCCGTCCCCTAATGGACAACTTGTATTTGTCGATGGAGAAGATGTCACAAAAAAAATCCGTTCCAACGAGGTAACCGCAAATGTTCCGCAAGTGGCTGCCCTCGGGAAAGTTCGCGAAATTCTTGTCGCAAAACAAAAACAGCTGGCCAAAGACGGGGCGGTTGTCATGGATGGACGAGATATCGGAACCCATGTCTTAAAAGATGCGGAGTTGAAAATCTTCATGTCCGCATCTGTTGAGGAAAGAGCGAAACGCAGACTGCTAGATAATGAAAAAAGAGGCATCCCATCCGACTTTGAAAAGCTGAAGGAAGAAATCGCCCTGCGCGATCAGCAGGACATGGAACGGGAAATCTCTCCGTTGGTACAAGCGGAAGATGCCATCTTTTTGGATACGACCCACTTGTCCATCGAAGAAGTGGCTGAAGAAATCTTGCGTATGGCAAAAGAAAAGATGGCATAATCAGTGAATCTTTTTGCGTATTTTATTCATAAAAAAGGAAATATTTTAACTATAAGGAAAAAATTTTGTGTTTAAATTGAATTTCTAATAAAATAGATATTGTAAGATGCGAAGGAGGGTTACATATGTCCGAGGAAATGAACTTAGAAGTTGGCCGAGAATTCCATGAAGGAGACATTGTAAAAGGAGTTGCTGCCAAAGTAGAAGATAAGGCGGTGACTGTTACAATAGAAGGGGCGCCATTTGATGGGATTGTGCCAATCAGCGAACTGTCCAGCTTGCATGTGGAAAAAGCATCCGACGTGGTATCTGTCGGTGATGAGCTGGAATTAATGATCACGAAAATTGAAGATGAAAACTTTGTACTTTCCAAACGCAAAGTAGATGCTTTAAAAGCTTGGGATAAATTAGAAGAACTTTATAAAAAAGGGGAAGTTTTTGAAGCGGAAGTAAAAGATGTGGTCAAAGGCGGTTTAGTCGTTGATTTGGGAGTACGCGGTTTTGTACCGGCATCTTTGGTGGAAGATTATTTCGTTGAAGACTTTGAAGGATACAAAGGAAAAACATTGAAATTCAAAATTACGGAATTGGATAAAGAAAAAGGACGCTTAATTTTATCCCATCGTGCGGTGGTGGAAGAAGAAAAAGCGAATAAAAAGAAACAATTGCTGGAAAGTTTAAAAGCGGGAGACATTTTAACAGGAAAAGTTCAACGTTTGGCTCCATTCGGCGCTTTCGTCGATATCGGCGGAGTGGATGGACTTGTTCACATTTCACAAGTCGCCCACGAACATGTGGAAGATATCAGTACCGTTCTTCAAGAGGGGCAAGAAGTGAAAGTGAAAGTATTGTCCGTAGATCCTGCCAATGAAAGAATTTCCTTGTCCATTAAAGATACATTGCCTGGACCATGGGAAAACATCAGCGGACGCGTTTCAAAAGGCCAAGTGTTGACAGGCACGGTGAAACGTTTGGTATCTTTCGGTGCCTTTGTTGAAGTGTTCCCGGGGGTTGAAGGATTAGTCCACATCTCGCAAATTTCTCAGAAACATATCAATACGCCACACGAAGTATTGAAAGAAGGCCAAGAAGTTCAAGTGAAAGTGCTGGATGTGAACGAGCAGGAAAAACGTTTATCTCTAAGCATCAAAGCGCTTGAAGAAACCCCTAAGGAACAAGAGGAATTTGATTATCAATTGCCTGAGGAGGCGACGGGATTCTCCATCAGCGACGTTATTGGTGATCAATTGAAAAAACTGAAAGAACAATAATCATCATCATAAAAAAATGCGTGCTTTTAGGAGTGCGCTTTTTTTATGTCCATATATGTCAAAATATGATAAACCATGAGATTTCGTGTATAATACAGAAGATAAGAATTTGGAAGGATGAAGGACAGATGACAAAACCAGTAATCGCCATCGTAGGTCGTCCAAATGTAGGAAAATCCACCATCTTTAATCGGATAGTGGGGGAAAGAATTTCCATTGTGGAAGATGTTCCTGGAGTAACCCGTGATCGCATCTACAGTTCGGCAGAATGGTTGAATCATGAATTCAACATTATTGATACAGGGGGAATCGATTTGGGCGATGAACCTCTATTGGAGCATATACGCGCCCAAGCCCAGATTGCCATGGAAGAGGCCGATGTCATCATCTTTATGACAAACGGCCGGGAAGGGGTTACTTTGCAGGATGAGCAAGTAGCGAAAATGCTGTATAAAACGAATAAACCGGTCGTTCTTGCCGTAAACAAAATCGACAATCCGGATATGCGGGAATTGATTTATGATTTCTATTCCTTAGGATTCGGCGATCCGATTCCAATCTCCGGTTCCCATGGACTTGGAATTGGGGATTTATTGGATGAGTGTGCAAAGCATTTTCCGAAAGAGTATGAAGATGACTATGCGGATGATGTCATTAAGTTTTCACTGATTGGAAGACCGAACGTAGGGAAATCTTCGCTCGTCAACGCCATTTTAGGCGAAGAAAGAGTGATTGTAAGCGATATTGCCGGTACAACCCGGGATGCAGTCGATACACCTTATACGTATGACGGACAAGACTATGTCATCATCGATACGGCAGGAATGCGGAAAAAAGGCAAGGTGTATGAGAGCACCGAAAAATATTCCGTGTTGAGGGCATTAAGAGCAATCGAACGTTCCGACGTGGTGCTTGTTGTGTTAAATGCGGAAGAAGGGATCCAGGAACAGGATAAGAAAATTGCAGGGTATGCCCATGAAGCGGGAAAAGGCATCATCATCGTTGTCAATAAATGGGATGCCATCGAGAAAAATGAAAAGACCATGAATGAATATACCCAAACCATTCGGGATCAGTTCTTATTTTTGGACTATGCGCCGATCGTCTTTGTTTCCGCCAAAACAAAGCAGCGGCTCAATCAAATATTGCCGTTGGTGAAACGGGTCAGTGAGAATCATGCTATGCGTATCCAATCATCCATTTTGAACGATGTCATTGAAGATGCGATTGCAAGAAATCCTGCGCCTACCGAGAAAGGAAAACGTTTGCGCATTTATTACACAACGCAAGTTTCCGTGAAGCCTCCAACATTTGTAACTTTTGTCAACGATCCGGAACTCATGCATTTTTCTTACCTTCGATTTTTGGAAAACCGAATTCGTGAAACCTTTGATTTTGAGGGAACACCGATTCGTATCATACCACGGGCCCGTGAGTAAAATAGTGGGGGATATTGATGAAAAAAGTGACAGTATTGGGAGCCGGTTCTTGGGGAACCGCTTTAGCTATGGTTTTAACGGAAAATGGCCACGATACGTTGATTTGGAGCCATCGCGAGGATCAAGCGAATGAAATCAACGAGCGGCATACAAACGAAAAATATCTGCCGAATATTCAGCTGCCGGAAAAACTGACGGCAACAAGCGACATAAAATCAGCGGTGGAACACGGAGAGATCCTTGTTTTTGCCGTGCCGACAAAGGCAATCCGTGAAGTGGCCGGACAAGTCATGAATTATTTGGACAAAAAAGTGTTGATTGTGCATGTGTCAAAAGGGATTGAGCCGGATACGCTTAAGCGCATTTCTGAAATTTTGGAAGAGACTCTCGATCCCCGTGTTGTCGAAGATATTGTGGTGCTCTCCGGCCCCAGCCATGCGGAAGAAGTGGTGTTGCATCATCCGACAACCATTACGGCGGCATGCGCCAATCTCCGTTCCGCCGAAAAAATACAGGATTTGTTTATGAATCATTATTTCCGTGTCTACACAAATACGGATGTCATCGGTGTGGAGCTCGGCGGAGCGCTGAAAAACGTCATCGCATTGGCGGCAGGGATTTCGGATGGTCTGAACTATGGGGATAATGCGAAAGCGGCATTAATTACCCGCGGCCTTGCGGAAATAGCCCGTTTAGGCGTGCGAATGGGAGGCAATCCTTTCACCTTTGCCGGATTGACTGGCATGGGCGACTTGATAGTCACTTGTACAAGCGTCCATTCCCGCAACTGGAAAGCCGGGAACATGCTGGGCAAGGGAATGAAACTGGATGAAGTGCTGGAGAACATGGGCATGGTCGTCGAAGGGGTACGCACAACAAAGGCCGCTTATCAACTTGCGCAAAAATATGATGTTTCCATGCCGATTACAACGGCACTTTATCAAGTGTTGTTTGAAAACAAGGATCCGAAAGATGCGGTAGATGAATTGATGCACCGTTTAAAGAAAAGAGAAATTGATTATTTGCAATAAAACAGATAACCTATGGGCGGGTACCATTCACCTCAAATTGTTTGAGTAGTGTACCCGTTCATATGAATTATATACGAACGCATGTACGTGTCTGCGTGTACATATTGCTTCTTGAAAGGTGGAATCGCAATGAATAATCCCTTGTTTCTGATGGATGTAAATGAACTGGTGCTCGGTGCGGCCCGTGGTCCTTTGGCGAACATGCACCCGATGGACGTCATGTGGGTTTCCTTTTATTCCATCCTGGCAATGATCATTTCCATTCTCATGTTAAGTGCAGCCCGCAAATGGGTAAAAAACGAGATGTTGTCCTTTTTCATTCGAATCATCGCTTTTATCATCTTTTTAATTGGAACATTATTAATGGTTTTAGTAATCTTCACATGGCCATCATAATCTCAGGAGTGAAAATCGATGAAAAATAAACCCATATTCTTGGTAATGTTGCTATTAACATCCTTTTTATTATCCGGATGTTTGTTTCCTCAGGAAGAGCGGGTGGAAAATCAAATCCCTGACGAAGCCCAGCTTATTGCGGTGCAGAATGCCGTCGATCAATATAAAGCGGAAACCGGCGTATTGCCGATAAAAAACAAAGAGATGGATACAGATATCTTTATCAAATATCCGATCGATTTTTCCAAACTGGTGCCAAAATATTTGGCGAATGTTCCTGGGAATTCTTATGAAAAAGGCGGCATTTTCCAATATATTATCTGGGATCCGGAAAACAATCCTACTGTGAAATTGGTAGATTTGCGGTCTGCAGAGACGTTGAGAGAACTGAACCTGCGTCTTCTCTCATCCAAATACATGATGTATAAAGAGCAAATTGCCGACTACGTATATTCGATAGATTACAAAAAATTGGGGTATACGAAAGAACTGACGGTTCCGAGCCCTTACTCGAACAACCACTTGCCATTGGTCGCATCTACGGAAGGTAAAGCCTATGTGGATTATTCCATCGATTTGGCTCAATTCCTAAAAGAACATGACATCAAACCAAAATCGGGCGAAGATATCCGTATGTACCTGGTGGAAGCTTATCCTGTTGTGCCGGCCTATTCGTTGCCTTACACGGTAAACGAGGACAATGAACCGGTCTTTATGTATGATCCAACAAAAAAATAAAAAATTTTAGCCTTGTACGACTTTTCGTGCAAGGTTTTTCATATTTTAGATATATAATTCATAGATTGAAGTACGTAAAGGAGGAGCTACAATAGGGGAACAAATATTTCAACAAATAGCGGAAAGAACAAATGGCGATGTATATATTGGTGTTGTAGGGCCTGTGAGAGTTGGAAAATCCACATTTGTGAAAAGAATGATGGAGTCCATTGTGCTTCCGAACATCGTTGATGAAGAAGAGCGGAAAAGAGCGCTGGACGAGCTGCCCCAAAGCTCACCCGGTCCTGTCATTATGACGGCGGAACCGAAATTTGTTCCTGCCCATGGAACGGAAATTTGTATTGGGGAAAATGATATACCTTTCCGCATCCGTTTTGCTGATTGTGTGGGTTATGTCATTGATGGGGTAAAAGGGTATGAAGATGAAAACGGTCCAAAATATGTACACACCCCGTGGAATACGGAAGCCATTCCGTTCCAGGAAGCGGCACGCATCGGAACCGATAAGGTGATTCGGGATCATGCCAACATCGGGGTAGTTGTAACAACAGACGGTACAGTGAACGGTATTGCCCGGGAAGCTGCGCAAGTGGCGGAAGAACAAATTGTTGAACAACTGCAGGAAATCGGTAAACCATTTGTCATCATTTTAAACAGCCAATATCCGAACAACCAAAATACGCAAAGATTGCGCAATGAATTGATCGCCAAATACAATGTGCCGGTCATTGCCACATCCATAGATCAAATGTCGATCAATGACATGGAATATATTCTCGAAGAAGCATTGTATGAATTCCCTGTGGAAGATATTGAAGTGGAAAAGCCTGATTGGCTGGACGTTTTAGAACCTTCCCATCATGTCAATGCGACACTTTCGGATGCGGTTGGAAACGTCCTTAATTCTGTCACAAAAATCCGGGATGTTCATAAAGCGGTGGAAGAATTAAGGGACATCGATTTTATCGAAAGTTGCGATATCGAAAAAGTCGATGCCGGAATCGGTGTGGCTACGGTGCGCATTACATTGAAACCGGAAATTTACAAAGCGGTATGCAATGAATTTTTGGATGCACCGATCGACACGAAAAAAGATTGGCTGCTCTTCATCAAAGAGGCGCAGGAGGCGAAAAAAGCCCAAAAACGCTTCCGCGAGGCGATTGAAGAAGCGACGGTGAATGGTTATGGCGTAACGCTTCCGACAATGGAAGAGTTTGAACCGAGCGAGCCGGAAATTATCAAACAAAATAATTTCTACGGCGTCCGGATGAAGGCGAAAGCCCCTTCATACCACATTATCCGCGTCGATATGGAGTCTGAATTCTCGCCTTTGATTGGATCGGAGTTCCATAGCCAGCAGCTTCTAAAAGATCTGCAATATGCTTATAAGCACGATCGCGAAGCATTATGGCAAACTCCATTATTTGGCACGCCCCTTCATGAAGTGTTGACGGAAAGCATCCGTTATAAGATGAATGCTGTTCCGCCAAGCGCGAAGAAGAGAATGCGCCAAACAATTGAAAGAATGGTGAATGAAGGAGAAAAAGGACTCATCACGTTTATTATTTAAAAAATGTGAAATAATAAAAATAATGGAATGTTATATAGGACTTTTTGTCAAGTAGACGAAAAGTCCTTTTCGTTGTCTAATGTTTAAAAAATACAACTTTTCTTGGACAAACATGCATAAATACAGTTGCACCGCGTATTTCAATATGTTACTCTTTTTACATGATTTAGCTTTTCTAACCCTTTGAGAGGAGGTGAATAGCATGAATAAAACAGAATTAGTGAACTCTGTTGCTGAAGCTGCGGGTCTTTCCAAGAAAGATGCTTCTAAAGCAGTAGATGCAGTATTCGATATAATTCAAGACACTCTTGCAAAGGGTGACAAAGTGCAATTAATCGGTTTTGGAAACTTCGAAGTTCGTGAACGTGCTGCACGTAAAGGACGTAATCCACAAACAGGAGAAGAAATTGAAATCGCTGCAAGCAAAGTTCCAGCTTTCAAACCAGGTAAAGCACTTAAAGAAGCTGTAAAATAAAAAGCTTCTTTAAAATTACATAGAGCAGTCGTCATGAATATGATGACTGCTCTTTTTACATATTAATTATAATATTAATAAACGATAAATCAATTTTAACATCCGGATCAAGAAAACTCATCAAAAAATTCAAATTTTATAAAAGCCTTTTGCGATTCACGTCTGTATGTGCTACGATTCAATTTGACAGTGTTGTGTTTTGTCGATTTAGGAGGAACATTTATGTCGAATGTTGATTTAAAAAAAATAGAAGAAGCTGTAAAAATGATTCTGGAGGCCGTAGGAGAAGACGTTAATCGTGAAGGACTCATTGATACGCCCAAACGGGTTTCAAAAATGTATGAAGAAATGTTCAAAGGTTTGAATGAGGATCCGAGAAGTCTGTTTGAAACGGTCTTTCATGAAAATCACGATGAACTTGTTCTTGTAAAAGATATTCCATTTTATTCAATGTGTGAACATCATTTAGTTCCATTTTACGGAAAAGCTCATGTTGCATACATACCCCAACAAGGACGGGTGGCAGGTTTAAGTAAAATAGGACGATTGGTGGAATCGGTCAGTCATCGACCTCAATTGCAAGAACGGATTACAACGACCATTGCGGATATTTTAATGGAAAAATTGGAGCCCCTGGGCGTTTTTGTCATGATTGAAGCGGAGCATATGTGCATGACGATGAGGGGATTAAAAAAACCCGGGACAAAAACGGTCACTTCTTGCGCAAGGGGAATTTATGAAGAAGATGCTGTAAAACGCCAAGAAGTAATTTCATTTATTCAAATGTCTTAATTAACATACCAGTTTATGTTATGATAACAAAGAAAAAGAGATGTGAGGGAGAAGTATGAACCAATCCGATTATGTCGTAATTGAAGCCGAAGAAGATGGCGTACATGTAATTGGTTTAACCCGTGGTGAAGATACAAAATTTCATCATTCCGAAAAATTGGATGCCGGGGAAGTAATGATCGCTCAATTTACTGAACATACTTCCGCCATGAAGATACGGGGAAAGGCGAAAATTTATACAGCCCACGGCATCATTGAAAGCCAATCAAAAAAGTAACCAGTTTTGTATGACGACTGTAATAAGTGCAGGAGACAGTGCCTGAATGTGGAATGGAGTAATACCTATGGATATATCATACATTGAAAAGCATATTGAACAATTGAAAAATGATATATATCGAAATGTGGAACATAAAACTTTGGTGAAATATACTGGGAATCCATTGGTGGATGAAAATCAATTATTTTACTTGCTGTTGCCGTTTTTTGATGGGGAAGCTTGGGATGATGACATATATCAAGGGGTGATTACGGTTGGTATAGTACAGGCATCCCTTGCAAAACATAATCTTGTCGACGAGTATGATGCAACAACGAAACAGCAGCAGCTGACAGTGCTTTCTGGCGATTATTACAGTGGTCGTTATTATGAAATCTTAGCTAAATCCGGTAATATTTCATTAATCCGTCAACTTTCTGAAAGCGTTATAATCAGATCGGAACATGAAGTGCGGGTATATGAACCGACCAATTATGCCATCGACGATTGGTTTGACAGCTTATCTGTGATCGAATCAGAATGTATTAACAGGTTTTACCAAATATACAATTTCAATCAATATTCAAAGATTATGCAGAACAATTTATTGATTCTTCGATTGCAAAATGAACTATTAAACTATAGAAAAGGTAATAGCTCACGTTTTTTACAAAAAATGAAGGAAAGCGTTGGACCTGATGATTCTTTAAATTTCGAAAAGTATCTTCAACATAGAATCGAAGTGCTTGTTGACCAATTGCGAGAATTGTTACGTACCTCTTCTATGAAAGCTGAATTGAAACAATACATTGCAGAACGGTTGATTAGAGAGAGTTAAGAAAGGTAATGAAAAAAATGGCAAAATCCAAAGAGCAACGTGTCCATGAAGTCTTTGAAAAAATTTATCAAAATTACGATAAAATGAATTCGGTGATCAGTTTCAATCTTCATGTCAGATGGCGTAAAGATATTATGAAACGAATGAAAGTCAAGCCAGGTTCGAAATGTCTGGATGTATGTTGCGGTACAGCCGATTGGACGATTGCGCTGGCAAAGGCGACAGGGGAAAGCGGCGTTGTAATAGGACTCGATTTTAGTAAAAATATGTTGAAAATTGGAGAGGAAAAGGTGAAACCTTATCCTCAAGTGGAGCTGATCCATGGCAATGCGATGGAACTCCCATTCGAAGATAATACTTTCGACTATGTTACGATTGGATTCGGATTACGGAATGTTCCGGATTATATGCAAGTATTAAGAGAGATGCATCGCGTATTAAAGCCTGGCGGAATGGTCGTTTGTTTGGATACATCACAGCCGGAAATTCCGGTTTATAAACAATTGTTCCGTTTCTATTTTCGATACATCATGCCGCTATTCGGAAAAATTTTTGCGAAGAGTTATGAAGAATATTCGTGGCTGCAAGAATCTGCGAGCGCTTTCCCTGGCATGAAAAAACTGGCCCAAATGTTTAAAGAAGCCGGATTTGTCAATGTCACATATAAAAGCTATAGCGGTGGTGCGGCAGCAATGCACATGGGATACAAAAAAGGAATTTAGGGAGAGGTTAACGAGTGGAAAAGATGAAATTAAAAATGCTCTATTCCGATTTCAAACCGGATATAGATATCATCGAAGCAGAATTGGAAAAAGCTCTCAACTCAACGTCGCATGTATTAAACGACGCCTCTCTCCATCTATTACGTGCGGGCGGTAAAAGAATTCGCCCACTTTTTGTTTTAATGAGTGCAAAATTTGGTCAATATAATATTGAACGAATGAAGTACGCTGCTGTGCCTCTTGAATTGATCCATATGGGTTCCCTTGTTCACGATGATGTCATTGACCATTCCGACATGAGACGGGGGCGTCCAACCGTCCGTTCCCAGTGGAATAACCGGGTCGCAATGCTCACGGGAAACTTTATTTTTGGACGGGCCATCCAATATGTATCCCATATCGAAGACCCGAAGGCGCATCAAATACTGGCCAGAACAATGGTGGAAATATGCAATGGAGAAATTATCCAAATTGAAGATAAATATCGTACGAACCAAAATTTGAAGGACTATTTCCGCCGCATTAAACGAAAAACCGCCATCCTCATAGAATCGAGCTGTGAAGTGGGAGCGGTTGTCGCAAATGTGGATCCTTTGAATACACAGCGATTAAAAAGATTCGGCTATTATGTCGGCATGAGTTATCAGATCGTGGATGACGTGTTGGATTTCATATCGACGGATAAGCAGCTGGGCAAACCGGCAGGCAGCGATTTATTGCAAGGAAACATTACGTTGCCGATTTTGCTTATGAAAGATCATCCGAAAATCACCCGATTTATTGAGCGGGCTTCCAAAGGGGAGGTCACGGAAGCGGAACGGCTGGAAATGCTTCAAATCGTCCGCAAATCGGATTCCATCAAAAAAGCGCTGGAAATAAGCGACCGCTATTTGAAAAAAGCGATGAAAGAAGTTGAGAATTTGCCTGATAATCCGGCAAAGAAAAAACTGAAAGAAATCGCATTATTTATTGGAAAACGCAAATTTTAAAAATTTATTCCCCACCCCATATTGATAGTTGAAGGTTGAGCTTGAATTTGTTAATATTTAGCGGTGAGCAAAAACCTTATTTTGGAGAATTAAGGAGTTGTTAGGACATGGCAATTGAAAAAACATTTCTTATGGTAAAACCTGATGGTGTAAAACGCCAAGTAATCGGAGATATTATCGACCGTTTTGAACGTCGTGGATTTGTATTGCGCGGAGCTAAATTAATGAATGTTCCACGTGAATTGGCTGAAAAACATTATGAAGAACATAAAGAGAAGCCATTCTTTAACGAATTGGTTGACTTCATCACTTCCGGACCGGTATTTGCAATGGTTTGGGAAGGCGAAAATATCATTAAATTGGCTCGCGTGATGATGGGAGCTACGAAACCTGAAGAAGCTCAACCAGGTACAATCCGCGGTGATTATGCAGTGACAATTTCCGAAAACGTTATTCACGGTTCCGATTCACCGTCATCAGCTGAACGTGAAATCAAATTATGGTTTAATGATGAACTAGTTTAATCATCCACGTTTATTTCTGTTGCTTTAAGCTATTCCACAGCAATCCTCTCGCTGTCGGGATAGCTTTTTATTTATACTTCTTTTCCATTTAATATTGAAGTTGATATAAAAAGGTTTGTGTTATTCAACATAAGTTAAAGATTATTTTCACCGTTGGAAATTCACTTTTTGATTTTTTTATATATTTCAGAAAAGAAAAATTTTGTATATAATAGGTGTACGTCATTAGAGGGGATCGATAATCATGAATGACTATGAACTGTTTGTTCAAGGAATAAAGAGATTGACCGGAATCGATTTGTCGCTGTATAAAGAAGCGCAAATGAAACGTCGATTAACCTCACTTTATGAAAAAAAAGGGTACAACAATTTCGTGGATTTTTTGCGTGGGGTTGAAAAAGACAGAGATTTATTAAACGAATTCCTGGATCGGATGACGATAAATGTTTCTGAATTTTATCGAAATTCAAAACGTTGGGAAGTCCTTCAAAATAAAATTTTCCCCAAACTGCTGGAAAAAAATAAGCGCTTGAAAATATGGAGCGCGGCATGCTCGACGGGGGAAGAACCTTATACAATCGCCATGGTGCTTTCCCAACATGTGCCTTTATCTTATATTCAAATATTGGCAACGGATATAGATGTAAATTGCCTTCAAAAAGCGAAGCGGGGGGTTTATCCTGAGCGTTCTTTGGCGGAAGTCCCTCCGAACGTCAAATCGAAATACTTTATTCAGGAAGGCCAATTTTACAGGGTAAAAGATGAAATAAAAAATACGGTAACTTTTAAAAAGCACAATTTGTTAAGTGACCCATATGATAAAAATTTTGATTTAATTGTTTGTCGCAATGTCATGATTTATTTCACTGAAGAAGCAAAGGATCATATCTATAAAGAATTCAGCAATTCTTTGCGGCCAGGAGGCATTTTGTTTGTAGGATCGACGGAACAAATTTTCAATCCTGCCCGTTATGGTTTTGAAGTGGAAGATACGTTCTTTTATCGGAAAAAATGAGGGTGAAAAGGGCGCTTTTCGACATTGTGCGAAAAGCGTATTATCTTTTATTCGAACGTCATTTTATACAATTTGTTCGATTCATCATGTTTTTTAACTACTGTTATGTTATATTAAAGAATACATACTTTAACGAGTTGAAGGGAGAAAGTGTTTGATGAGATATTTAACTGCGGGGGAATCCCACGGTCCTCAATTAACGACGATTATTGAAGGGTTGCCATCCCTTTTGCCGATCACTGCAGAACAAATCAATTATGACTTAAAACGACGCCAGGGGGGGCACGGCCGAGGCCGCCGCATGCAAATCGAAAAGGACACAGTTGAAATTGTAGGCGGCATCCGGCATGGGAAAACATTAGGTTCCCCCGTAGCGTTGGTTGTCAAAAATGATGACTGGAAACATTGGACAAAAATTATGGGAATCGAACCCCTTCCCGAAGATGTGGATCCTGCAGAAATCAAGCGCCAAATTACAAGGCCGCGCCCTGGACATGCGGATTTGGTGGGCGGAATCAAATATGGCCACAGGGATTTGCGCAATGTGCTGGAACGTTCCAGCGCAAGAGAAACAACTGTCCGGGTTGCTGTCGGATCCGTTGCCAAAGCGTTATTAAAAGAATTGGGCATTTCCGTTGTCGGTTATGTGACTGAAATTTACGGAATCAAAGCGGATACATCAAAAATTGCGGGAAAATCCGCTGACGAAATTCGTAAAATGGTCGAAGAAGATCCTTGCTATACGGTGGATCCGGAAGCTTCAGCGAAAATGGTTCAGGCAATCGATGAAGCGAAAAAAGATGGGGATTCCATCGGCGGTGTTGTGGAAGTGATTGTGGAAGGGATGCCGCCGGGCGTTGGGTCTTACGTTCATTATGACCGGAAATTGGATGCCAAATTGGCCCAAGCCATGATTTCCATCAATGCTTTCAAAGGCGTGGAGTTTGGCATCGGTTTTGAAATGGCCCGCAAAAGAGGTTCTGAAGTGCATGATGAAATTATTTGGGACGAAGAACACGGCTACAGCCGCAGAACAAATCGTTTAGGGGGCGTTGAAGGGGGCATGTCTACCGGAATGCCAATCATCGTCCGCGGTGTCATGAAACCAATTCCAACCCTTTACAAGCCTCTTGAAAGTGTGGATATTGAAACGAAAGAACCATTCAAAGCGAGTGTGGAACGTTCCGATGCTTGCGCGGTGCCGGCTGCCTCCGTTGTTGCGGAATGTGTCATCGCATGGGAAATCGCCAAAGCGATTGTTGAACAGTTCCATAGCGATCAATTGCCGCAATTGAAAGCGCAAATCGAAGAAGTACGTAAATGGGCGAAGGAGTTTTAATTATGCGAATTCCAGTGAATGCAAAAAGCCATTCCTACGAAGTGTTCATCGGAAGCGGAATTTTACGTTCCGCTTGCGATGCTTTAAAAGAGAAAATCGAAAAAGCGGATAAACTCGTTGTATTTACCGATGAGAATGTTTGGCAGGCACAACAGCAATATTTTACAGAAAACTTTCCGTATCCTTTTGAAGTGTTTGTAATGCCAGGGGGAGAAGCGTGTAAAAGTTTTAAAAATTTTGAAGATGCCCACACTTTTTTAATTGAGAATCAATGCTCAAGAAAATCCTTCCTGTTTGCCTTTGGCGGGGGAGCTGTCGGGGATTTGACGGGATTTGCCGCCGCTACGTTCATGCGCGGCGTTCCTTATATTCAAATTCCGACGACGATTTTGGCCCACGATTCGGCGGTAGGTGGAAAGACGGCCATCAATCATCCTCTTGGCAAAAACATGGTCGGCGCATTCTATCAGCCGGAAGCGGTCGTATATGATATCAACTTTTTATCCAGTTTGCCGACAAAAGAAATCCGTTCAGGAATGGCGGAAGTCATCAAACATGCGCTGATTTCCGATGAAGTGTGGCTGAAAGAGCTGATGCAGACACCATCCATCACGGACATCGAAAAACCTGTGTTGGCGAAACACTTGAAATCAGGCATCGAAGTGAAGGCAAACATTGTCGAGCAGGATGAAACCGAGCATTCGGTCCGAAAGTTTTTGAACTTTGGCCATACATACGGCCATGCCATCGAAGCGGCGGCAGGCTATGGAGGTCTTGCCCATGGAGAAGCGGTCATGATCGGAATGGTGTATGCCCTTCTCCTCAGCGAAAAATACGGTCGGATTTCCCGCGAATTCACAAAGGAATTTGTGAAGTTCGCCTATAAAAACGAATATCCGTTGAAGCAAGTAAACAATTATTCTTTTGAAGATTTATATGAATATTTAATGAAAGATAAAAAGATAGAATATGGAAAATTGAAATTTGTTTTACTGCAAGAAATAGGAAAACCTTTTGTGAAAGAAATTGAAGAAAAGGAATGCCGGGAAGTGGATAGTGAACTTCGCTGTCTGCTGGAGGAGGTATGCAAATGATTCGCGGCATACGTGGAGCAATCACCATTGAATCTAATACACCCGAATTGATTTATAGTGAAACAGAGAGATTGGTAAAGGAAATGGCAAGAGTGAACAAGATCGATCCCGAGGATATCGCTTCGGTCATTGTCACAACAACACCGGATATCAATGCCGCATTCCCAGCGAAGGCAGTCCGTTCCATTGAGGGTTGGAAATATGTGCCGACGATGTGCACCCATGAAATGAATGTGCCCGGCTCATTGTCTTTATGTATCCGGGTATTGATGCACGTCAATACGACAGTGCCTCAAAAAGACATTCAGCATGTTTATTTAAATGATGCTGTAACCTTAAGACCGGATTTAGTGAATGAAAATCGATAAGAAGGAGCGTTCATCATGAAATTCAAAAAACAAATTTATGGAATGAAAGCATATCAACCAGGTAAACCTATCGAAGAAGTTCAAAAAGAATTTGGTTTAAAAGAAGTGGTGAAACTGGCTTCTAACGAAAACCCTTTTGGCTGCTCACCAAAAGTGAAAGAGTTCATCCAAAATAACGGTATCAATTTCGCCATCTATCCGGACGGTTATGCCCAAGAACTTCGCACAGCTGTGAGCAACCATCTTGGGGTGGAAGAAACACAATTGCTGTTCGGAAACGGTTCGGATGACATCATCGCCATTATTTCACGGGCGCTGCTCTACCCTGGCGTCAATACGGTAATGGCGGATCCATCTTTCTCCCAATATAGCCACAATGCGGAAATTGAAGGGGCGGAAGTTCGGAAAGTGCCGTTGAAAGATGGCAAGCATGATTTGGAAAAAATGTTGGAAGCCATTGACGAAAACACTTCCATTGTATGGGTCTGCAATCCGAACAACCCGACCGGCACAATTGTTGCGGACGAAGAATTAAACGCATTTTTGAAGAAAGTGCCTCAAGATGTGCTGGTTGTATTGGATGAAGCCTATTTCGAATATATTACAGATCCTTCTTATAAAGATTCGCTTCATTACATTAATGAATATCCAAATGTCATTATTATGCGCACATTTTCGAAAGCGTACGGTTTGGCCGCATTCCGCGTAGGTTATGCCATCGCCCAAGCGGATTTGATTGCCAAATTGGATCCGGTGCGCGCTCCTTTCAACAACACGGTGTTGAGCCAAAAAGTGGCCATTGTCGCATTACAGGACCAACAATTCATTAAAGAGTCAGTGGAGCAAAACGAAAATGGAAAACAGCTGTTTGTCGAGTTTTGCAATAAGCATGGACTAAAATACTATCCTACACAAACAAACTTTATTTTATTTGAAGTGAAAACAGACAGTGATGTCATCTTCCAAGAAATGATGAAACGCGGCTTTATTGTTCGCAGCGGAAATGCCTTGGGCACACCTGGATACATCAGGGTTTCCTTCGGCACAGAAGATCAAAACCGCCGATTCTTATCAACTCTTGAAGAAGTATTGAAGGAGCAGGGAGTATTGGCATGACCCGCAACGTATTAGTCATTGGTTTAGGATTGATTGGGGGATCGCTGGCATTGGCTTTGCAGAAATCCCCCCAAACAAAAGTGGTTGGCTATGATATATCCGAAAAGACGAGAGAACTGGCCAACACGTTGAATATTGTGCACGAAGTTTCGGACGATGTGGAGGAAGCGGCAAAAAAAGCGGATTTCATTTTTTTTGGAACGCCGGTCAATGCCACCCTTCAATGGATGGAAGAGTTGAAGCATTGGGAATTGAAAAAGAATGTCATCATTTCTGATACGGGCAGCACAAAAGGATTAATCATGAAAAAGGCGGAGGAACTGCGCGCGCAAGGGATCACCTTTATCGGCGGACATCCGATGGCGGGTTCCCATAAGAGCGGAATTACCGCCGCCAAACCATACCTATTTGAAAATGCTTATTATATATTGACTCCGTTTGAAGATGAAGATGGAAATAAAATTATCGCTTTACAACAGCTGCTGAAATATACATTGGCCAGATTGGTAAAACTGAATGCGGAAGAACATGATCATATGACGGCGGTGGTAAGCCATTTTCCCCATATTGTAGCCGCTTCCCTTGTTCATCAATTGCATGAAGAAAATAAAAAATATCCGATGACTGGCATGCTGGCTGCCGGGGGGTTCCGCGACATTACCCGGATCGCTTCATCCAACCCGATGATTTGGCGGGATATTACATTGCAAAACCGGGAAGAACTCATCGGGCAAATGGATGCCTGGATCGATGAAATGCAGAGGGTAAAGAAAATTTTGATGGAAAATGATGATGCGTCCATCGAAGAATATTTTAAAACGGCAAAAGATGTACGGGATGCATTGCCTATTTCCACCGGAGCATTCTATACTACATACGATTTATATGTGGATATTCCGGACTACCCTGGTGTCATTTCGGAAATCACGGGTTATTTGGCAGAAGAAAAAATCAGTATTACGAATATTCGAGTGGTGGAAACGAGAGAAGATGTCTTCGGTATTTTAGTCATCAGTTTCCAAAACGAAAAAGATCGGGAGAAAGCGATGAATTGCATTCGTTCACATACGAACTTTGAAATGCATGTCTCTTAACTCGTATGTGGAAAGGGGGAAATCAAATTGACTGCAAAAGTATTGGCATATAACAAACCTCGTCTGGAAGGAATCCTGACGGTGCCGGGGGATAAATCCATTTCCCACCGCGCGGTTATGTTTGGCGCGATTGCAAAAGGAAAAACGACGGTCACCGGTTTTCTGCCAGGAGAAGATTGCTTAAGTACAATCGATTGTTTCCGCAAATTGGGCGTTGATATTCAAGTGGATGGCACAAATGTCGAAATTAACAGCCCTGGAATGGAAGGTTGGCAAGAACCAAAGGAAGTTTTATATACCGGCAACTCCGGAACGACGACAAGATTGATGCTTGGCATTTTAGCCGGCACCAATTTTCATAGTGTGATGACAGGCGATGCTTCCATCGGAAAACGTCCAATGGGGCGCGTCACAAAGCCTTTGAAACAAATGGGAGCGCTGATCAATGGCCGGGAAGGGGGACAATATACGCCTCTTGCCATTCAAGGAACAAAATTAAAGGCGATCGATTATACAATGCCTGTTGCGAGCGCGCAAGTAAAATCGGCAATTCTTCTTGCAGGCCTTCAAGCGGAAGGAACAACGATTGTAAGGGAAAAGGAAGTTTCCCGCGACCATACCGAACTCATGCTGAAACAATTCGGGGCAAACATTGAAGTGAAAGATGGGGTCATCTCCATTGAAGGTGGCCAGCAATTGAAAGGAACTCACATTGATGTGCCAGGCGACATTTCCTCCGCCGCCTTTTTCTTAGTGGCTGGCGCGATTGTTCCAAACAGTGAAGTGATTTTGAAAAATGTGGGCATCAATCCGACGAGGGCCGGCATCATTGAAGTGATGCAACAAATGGGTGCCGATTTGACGATTGCTCAGGAAAAATCGGATGCGGCCGAACCGACAGCTACCCTCACGGTGCGCACTTCCCATTTAAAAGGAACAACAATTGAAGGGGAAATCATCCCTCGGCTGATCGACGAAATTCCAATCATTGCACTTCTCGCAACGCAAGCGGAAGGAACAACGATTATCCGCAATGCGGAAGAGTTGAGAGTAAAGGAAACCGACCGCATTGAAGCAGTCGTGACCGAGTTGAAAAAACTTGGCGCGGATATTACGGCTACGGAGGACGGCATGATCATCAACGGTCCAACAAGCTTAAAAGGCGCCAAATTGTCCACTTATGGCGATCACCGCATAGGCATGATGGCGGCAATCGCTTCACTCATTACCGAATCGCCGGTTGAAATTGACGATGCCGATTGTATTGCGATTTCATATCCAACATTTTTCGAACATCTTGATTTATTATTAAAGTAACGGGGAATAAAAGGTTCATCGCTTTGAAGATGAACCTTTTTTCTTGTCTAGTGAAAAATAGTTTTGTAGCATAATGGTAGAAAAAGAAAGCAAAGGTGAGAGAATTGAATATCATTACACAGGACATCATCCAGGCAATCGAAGGCGGCGAAATCGACCGTGTCGATACATTGTTGGAATCGCTATTTTTAAAGGAAACTCCGGAAGTGCAATATGGAATTTACGAATTGTTATTACAATACGGGTATCTGCCACAAGCGAAAAAAGTACTGGAACATTTGCGTTTCCTTTTCCCAGACGAGGCGCAGATTGCAATCGATTATGCTTCGGTGCTCATCGAATTGGGGGAAGAAGAAGATGCCCTTGATCTATTGTTGACAATCGATGAAAGCGCACCGGAATATCCTCAGAGTTTACTCATTTTGGCGGATTATTATCAAATGCAAGGATTATATGAAGTGGCGGAAAAACGCATTAACGAAGCGTTGGAAATCCTCCCTGACGAACCGCTGATCCGGTTTGCCAAAGCGGAATTGCTTGTTGAAATGGGGCGTTTTACAGAAGCGGCACGCATTTATGAAGAGCTGCATAAACAACAGAAAGAAATCGCAGGGGTACTGCTTGCGGAAAGACTGGCGGAAGTATACCGCGCAGGGGGAGGATATGAAACGGCGCTGGATTATTACATGGAAGCATTGGAAGAAAAAGTGACCGCCGATTTGCTATACGGGAGTGCCTACTGCGCGTTCCAGTGCGAAAAATATGAAACAGCCATCAGACAGCTGGAAGATTTGAAAGAACTGGATCCGGATTATTTCAGCAGCTACTTGTTGCTTGCCCAATGCTATGCGATGCTTGAGGATAATCAAAAAGCGTACAGCATTATAAAAGAAGGAATCAAACGGGATGAATTCGAAAAATCCTTCTACTTATTTGCCGGAAAAATCGCGTTGAAAAATAAACTTCCTGAAGAAGCAATCGGCCATTTGCAAAAGGCCGTCGCGTTGGATCCGGAATACATGGAAGCCATCTTGGTGCTGATGTCCGTCTACCATCAGATGGAGAGGTACGACGATATTATTGAATTGTATGAAAGCCTGCAAAAAGAACAATTTGAATGGATTTCCTTATTCCCATTTGTTGCGGATGCATATGCAAAAAATGAACAGTACGAGCGAGCATACGAAATTTATAAATCAGCATATAATGAATTAAAAGATGATCCTTCTTTTCTAGAAAACTATTGTTATTTCCTCATTGAAGACGGAAAGCGCGATGAGGCACGGGAAGTGGTTCAGCGCTTGATCCAATTACAACCGACAGAAGTTGAATGGGTAGATTTACTTGAGAGTTTAGAATAGGGGAGGGACATTCATGACTTCTTCCGTACCAATCGTCGACAAAAAGAACTTTGTTCGCTGGTTTCTGAAAAACTTCCAATTGAAGCGGCGGGAATGTGTCTGGATATTAAATTATCTGCTGAGCAACGATGAGTTGCTTGAAAATATTCATTTCGTCGAAGAAGCTCATTATTGTCCTAGGGCAATTGTGATGTCGAGTGTTGATTCCAATGGTGTGCCGTTCCGATTCTATAAGGGCAATATTATGACGAGTGATGCCGAAAAATCCTTTCATGATTTGAGGCTCTATCCAAACGAAGACATGTACATTCAGCTGAATTTTCCGAATGTGCCGCCAAACCAGCTGTATTTGGCTGTCTTAGAGGAAAACCCATATATGCCAAAATATTTGAATATCAATGAAAAAGACCGGTTGATCGCGGAAGAAATTCTCAATACGAGCATGCTGACATTCCAGGAAGAGAAACTGTTAAGAGAAATCGATGAAGCACTCGACCAAGGAGATAAAGAAAAGTTCTTGGAACTTTCGAATCTGTTGCAGGCTTTGAAAGAAACTTCAAAACACTAGCGAAATTCAGTCGAAAGAGATACTCTTTTCGACTGGATTTTTTATTTTCAGCATCTTTTTCCAACGGAGTGGGGTATAATATTGAGTAATGATGAAAAAATGTGTCTTTGGAGGAAAAAATAATGTATTTTCAGGTAAAAGATGTACAACAATATCAACAGAACAAAGAATTTATTGATACGGCAATCGTTCCGCTGGTATCTTTGGATTTTGCGGAGGATAAGATTGTCAAAAGCAGTTCGGAAGCGGAGTTTTTAATGGCATTGACTTCCTTTATTGAGCAACAGTTCAAAGGCCGCTTGATGTTGATTCCTCCATATTCCTACACCGAGGATATGAAAAACGAGAAGCTTGTCCAAACTTTGAAAAAGAATATTCAAGAAGGGGGTTTCAAGCATGTCATCTTTATCACATGCGATCATTTTTGGACAAAGTTACAGGATGTGATAGACGTGATATGGCTGCCTGCGATTCCGATCGAATCGATGGATAAGGATGTGAAAAAACGGATATTGGAAGAACAATTAAAACAGGTGCTTCCGGTGCTGTCATCAAAGTGGTCGCAACATTAACAATTCCTTCAAGAATTGTTCACAATCTATAGAAATCCAATATAATGCATTATTGACCTGCCCATTTTATTGATATATCATAGATATGTCCTAGTTTATACTATTATTAATTATAAGTAACTATGTCTGTTGGACTGACCTTAAGTTAGAGGGGGGAAAAGGATGAGTAACAAAAAGGTTTCAAGACGTCAATTTCTTAACTACACTTTAACTGGTGTTGGTGGATTTATGGCGGCAGGTATTTTAATGCCAATGGTTCGTTTTGCAATTGATCCGGCTTTGCAGGTGAAAGCTGAAGGCGATTTCATACTTACTAGCCAAAAAGTTGCTGACTTGACAGATGTACCAGTACGTGTTGACTTCTCTTACGAACAAGTAGACGCTTGGTATAAGTCTGAAGTTTCCGAAATGGCTTGGGTTTACAAAGAAGGCGACAAAATTATAGCGCTTTCACCAGTATGTAAACACTTAGGTTGTACGGTAAACTGGGAAGGCGGCGAACACAAAAACGAATACTTCTGTGCTTGCCATGGTGGACGTTATGAAAAAACTGGTAAAAACATTCCAGGTACACCACCAACAGGTCCGTTAGATCAGTATGAAGTATCTGAAAAAGATGGTTATTTAATGCTTGGGAAGAAAATACCAAACACATTAGCTTAATTAGTTAGGGGGTACAACACAAGTGCTAAACAAATTATATGATTGGGTCGATGAGCGTTTGGATATCACCCCAATTTGGCGTGATATTGCCGACCACGAAGTGCCTGAGCACGTTAACCCTGCACATCACTTCTCTGCATTCGTATACTGTTTCGGAGGACTTACATTCTTCATTACAGTGATCCAAATTTTATCCGGTATGTTCTTGACAATGTACTATGTGCCGGATATCGAAAATGCATGGAAATCCGTATACTACTTGCAAAACGAAGTGGCATTCGGTGAGATCGTGCGCGGTATGCACCACTGGGGAGCATCATTGGTAATCGTAATGATGTTCTTACATACGCTTCGTGTGTTCTTCACAGGTTCCTATAAGAAACCTCGTGAACTAAACTGGATCGTAGGTGTTTTGATTTTCTGTGTAATGTTAGGTCTTGGATTTACAGGATACCTGCTTCCTTGGGATATGAAAGCGGTATTCGCCACTAAAGTAGGTCTTGAAATTGCAGGTTCTGTTCCATTTATTGGTGAATTAATTAAAATCTTGCTTGCTGGTGACGCATCCATCATCGGTGCCCAAACGTTAACGCGTTTCTTTGCAATTCACGTATTCTTCTTACCTGCAGTATTGTTTATCTTGCTTGCAGTGCACTTTATCATGATTCGTCGTCAAGGTATTTCAGGACCACTATGATTGTTGGTTTTGATTCGATAGTTCAAAAGGAGGGGACAACATGCATCGCGGAAAAGGAATGAAATTCGTCGGCGACTCCCGTATTAAAGCGTCAAACAAAATGCCGAACAAGCCGAAAGACTATTCCGAGTATCCAGGGAAAACAGAAGCCTTTTGGCCAGACTTCTTATTGAAAGAATGGATGGTTGGTGCTGTTTTTCTTATCGGTTATTTAATTTTAACGGTCGCTCATCCTTCACCATTAGAGCGTCCGGCTGATCCAACAGATACATCTTACATTCCATTACCAGACTGGTATTTCTTATTCTTATACCAATTATTGAAATATTCATTTGCTTCTGGTGACTACAACGTTATCGGTGCAATTGTTATTCCAGGATTAGCTGTCTTGTCATTATTATTAATGCCTTGGTTGGATAAAGGTCCTGAGCGTCGTCCGTCAAAACGGCCAATTCCTGTTGCAATTATGTTATTGGTAGTAGCTTCAATGTTCTATTTGACTTGGGAATCTGCCGCTCACCATGACTGGGAAGCTTCAAAAGCTCAAGGTCAAATTACACCAAAAGATTTAGGATTAATCCCGGATATTGAAATCGATGAAAATTCTGAGGGTTATCAAATCTTCCAATCTCAGCAAACTTGTGTTGGCTGCCACGGTGGTGATTTGACTGGTGTTGGTACAAACCCTATGTTATTAGGTAACGAATTGACTGCTGATGAAGTTCTTGAAATCATCAAAAATGGTCGTGGTGCAATGCCAGGTGGTCAATTCTCTGGTACAGACGAAGAAGCACAAATTTTAGCAGAATTTATTGCAAGTCTTAAAGAGGAATAATCTTTTTTATTGTAGGGGCTAGTTTTTTAAGCTGGCTCCTTTTTTATGCAATTTGATCAAATACATAAAATTCTGAAAAAGTTCACATTCTACACTCATATTTGGTAATATTACTTATGAAAAAAAGGAATCCGATATTCCGGTTTTTTGCAAAAGGGGAAACAGAATGAAAAGTTTATTGCCGCAAATGATGTATTTACTTCAACACCGATCTATATTAACCATGTTGTTTATCATCAATTTTTTAGGCACCATTTACGGATACATTTGGTATATGCCTCAACTTTCAAGAACAGCCCCGCAATTTTTGCTTTTTGTGCCAGACAGTCCGACGGCCAGCTTATTTTTCTGTTTTGCCATCATCGGCTGGTTGTTGGGGACAAACTTCAAATTGTTGGAAGCCCTTGCCCTCATTACATTGGTGAAATACGGTATATGGGCAGTTGTGATGAATATACTAACATTGATGGAGATCGGATCAATTGGATTGGCTGGATGGATGCTGGTTTTTTCCCATTTTATGATGGCGGTTGAAGGAATTTTATATATCCCAAAATACCGTTTTACCCTCGGGCATATCATCATCGCTGCAATCTGGACTTTACATAATGATGTAATCGACTATGTATACGGTCAGATGCCGACATATAGCAGCTTATATCAATATGCAAATCACATCGGTTATTTCACTTTTTGGTTGTCCATCCTCTGTATCTGCATTTCCTATTATTCTTTTAAAAAGCGCGATTATTTGCATAAAATATGATAAATATTTAGAATAAATATTAGGAAAATAAGGAAAGGGGAACTAAGACACCAGGATGTACATTCTATATTTTGTAATCATTTTATTATTGCCGATTTATGCTCAATTGAAAGTGAAACGCACTTATAATCGTTATTCTCAAGTTGCCGCTTCAAAAGGATTGACCGGGGCGCAAGTGGCGCGAATGATTTTGGACAGCCATGGACTATATGATGTCCGCGTTGTTCCAACACAAGGCATTTTATCCGACCATTACAATCCAATGACGAAAACAGTGGCATTATCGGAAGGAAACTATTACAACGATTCTTTGGCAGCCATTGCTGTTGCGGCCCATGAATGTGGACACGCTGTGCAACACCAGGAATCCTACTCATTTTTGGTCATGCGTTCAAAACTTGTTCCTGTGGCCAATTTCTCATCCAACTTATCTTGGATTTTTGTAATGATTGGGATCATTGCGCAAAGTACGAACATGCTTCTATTGGGTATAATCCTGCTTGCTGCCGGCGTCTTGTTCCAGGTGGTGACATTGCCAGTGGAATTTGATGCTTCCAAGCGGGCAATGAATGAAGTTGTTCAGTTGGGAATCATCAACAATCATGAAGAACCCGGTGCAAGAAAAGTGTTAAGCGCGGCGGCATTGACATATGTGGCAGCAGCAGCTGTGGCCATCCTTGAATTGTTGCGATTAATTTTGGTGTTTACAAATATGAGTTCTGATGAAGATTAATTTTATGGCGGATCATTGCAAAAAGAGCGGATTGGTCGATTCCAATCCGCTTTTTTTATATATTTGTTCGCACCGGTTCCATTGGGCTGCTCAATAAAAAGTGAAACTTGTAATAATAATTTCAAATGATCCCGGAATATGTTAATAACCCTTCCTATTAATTAATAAGATATAGCAAATCCGGATAAATGGGGAGGGATCGCATGAAAATCGATTATCCTAAAATGTTGTTATTCGGTTTGCTCACTTTTGTGATTCTTTTGATTCTTGCCATCTACTCATTTAAATTATCCTTGCATTTTATCGTAAATGATGAAGAAGATGTTTATGATGGATTCAGAATTTCAGAAATTGAAGATTCGGATTCAGTGAATGGGGAGAATAATGCAATCGAAATGGAGGAGAATCATTAAAATAGATTGTTTAAAATTCAAAGGCTGTCTGAATGTTCTTCCAGACAGCCCGCCGGCTCAAAGAAAGAATGATCCGATTTTCGTTCATTCCGTTATTTAAATGGAAAGGAATTTTCCTCTTGATTATTCTTCAATCCGGAAACCTTCGCCGGTGACGTCTTTCACATCGATGATCGATACGAAAGCTTTTGGGTCGATTTTTCGGATGATGGATTTTAATTGAACGATTTCATTTCTGCCTACAATGCAGTATAAAACATCTTTATGTTGTTTTGTATAATAGCCGTAAGCATGAAACACGGTGATGCCCCGACCCATTTTTTCCGAAACGGTTCTTGCGATCTCTTCAGGCTCGTTTGAAATAATGAATGCCCCTTTCGCCGCATATGCGCCTTCCTGCACGACATCAATCACTCTGGCTCCGACGAATACAGCCACCAGCGTATACATCATCGTAATGGAACTTAAAAAAGTGAGCCATGAGGCGATAAGTACAAATGTATCGAACAGGAACATCGTTTTTCCCATGCTCCAGCCAACATATTTGTGGGCAAGACGGGCAATGATATCGACTCCTCCGGTAGTACCGCCACATCGGAAAATGATTCCCAAACCGACGCCGACGAATACCCCCGCAAATAATGAAGCAAGCAATAAATCATTCTTCAAATCCAGCGGAAACTGGTATGCTTGAAATATTTTCAAGAATACCGATACGCTCAAAATCCCTAAAATTGAGTAGAAAAACTCTTTACGTCCAAGCAATTTCCAACCTAAAATAAATATTGGAATATTCAATACAATATTTGTAATGGCTGGATCTAAGTTGAATGTAAAGTATAAAATTAAGGAAATTCCACTAAATCCGCCTTCTCCCAACTTGTTGAGCATATTGAAATGAACAAATCCGAAACTGTATATCGCTGTTCCGATAATAATTCCAATGATTTGCTGTATTTTTATATCCTTCAAAATACGACCTCCTTATTCCAAGGACAATTAGGCTAGATTGCATGTTTTATTATGTTTTATTTTTCTGCTTTTGACAACTCCTTCCCTTTTCATTACGATGGTTAAAAGGGAATTTTGAACCAAAGTTTGATAAATGGTAAAGATTTTGCCCAATTTGTCGAACGGGTTGGTTGCATTTTAATTAGTATGATTTCCAATTGAAATACAATGTACATTCATATGAGAAAATGGAATAAACATGGATGAAACGAAAGGACGAATCACAATGACAATAAGAGTAGCAATTGCAGGATGCAGAGGAAAAATGGGAAAAGAAGCCGTTAAAACCGTTGTAGGTCAAGAGGGAATAGAGCTGGTGGCGGCGCTTGACTACAAACATGTCGGGGAAAGCCTCGCGGAACTTGAGATGTTTCCAGCTGATTTAGATGTTCCGATTTATTTGGACTTATCCCAATTAATAGAAGAAACAAAACCGGATGTATTAATTGACTTAACAAGTCCTCATGCTGTATATGATCATGTCAAGGTTTCCCTTTTGCACCATGTTCGCCCGGTTGTCGGAACCACAGGCTTTACGGATGAACAATTGGAAGAATTGACGCAGCTTGCACAAGAGCAAAAAACGGGTTGCATCATCGCACCGAATTTTGCCATTGGTGCGGTGTTAATGATGAAATTTGCAAAAGAGGCTGCAAAATATTTGCCAAATGTGGAAATCATTGAATTGCATCATGACCGCAAACTGGATGCCCCATCCGGTACGGCAAAGAAAACGGCACAAATGATTGCGGAAGTCCGGGAAGAACGGAAACAGGGACATCCATTGGAAGAAGAAACAATGGCTGGTGCGAGAGGAGCGGATTTTGAAGGGATGCGCATCCACTCCGTCCGTCTTCCGGGATTGGTGGCCCACCAGGAAGTCATTTTTGGCGGAAACGGACAATTGTTGACGATTCGCCATGACTCCTTCAACCGGGAATCATTTATGGATGGCATTGTCTACTGTGTCAAAAAAGTAATGGAACTGGAACAATTGGTTTATGGTATGGAAAATATTCTATAAAAAGAATGGATGAATGCTTATGAAAATGAAAATTGCATTAATTGCTCACGATAGCAAAAAAGATAGTCTTGTTGAGTTTGCCATTGCATATAAAGAAATATTGCAGCAACATGATTTGTATGCAACAGGAACGACAGGCCGCCGCATTATTGAAGAGGCAGGGCTTTCCGTTACTTGTTTTCGTTCCGGCCCTTTAGGCGGCGACCAACAGATGGGAGCAATGATTGCCAACAACGATATGGATATGGTGTTTTTCTTCCGCGATCCATTGACAGCGCAGCCTCATGAGCCTGATTGTACAGCGCTTATCCGTTTGTGCGATGTTTACAATATCCCGCTTGCAACCAATATGGGAACGGCGGAAATTTTGTTGAAAGGCTTGCAGGAAGGATTCGTGGATTGGCGATTGATTCAGGAAAGAAAGTCGAATTAATGGACCATTGCATCCGTCTAGGATAAAATTGGTTGGAACTTATGCTGTTTAGTCTTTTCGTTATGTTGGTATAAATGATTGAACATTCTAAATTGAAAGGGCGTGTGTCGGTGAGAAAATTAAAAATTGGTATTACATGTTACCCAACGGTGGGCGGCTCAGGAGTGTTGGCGACGGAATTGGGGAAAAAGCTCGCGGAACGCGGACATGAAATCCATTTCATTACATCCAGTGTGCCTTTTCGATTAAAAAAAATTTATCCGAATGTCTTTTTCCATGAAGTTGAGGTGAACAACTACTCCGTATTCCAATACCCGCCATATGATATTGCGTTGGCAAGCAAAATGGCCGATGTGATTTTGGATCAAAATTTGGATGTATTGCACGTTCATTACGCCATTCCACATGCGGTGTGCGCAGTGCTTGCCCGTGATATGTGCGGGGAAAACATTGGAATTGTGACTACTTTGCATGGAACGGACATTTCGGTTTTAGGGCAAGATTCAACACTTGCGCAAGCCATCAAGTATGGCATTGAAAAATCCGACATAGTGACAGCAGTATCCAACGCGTTAAAAGAACAAACATATGAAATTATCAAACCGAATAAAGAAATCGAAACAATCTATAATTTTGTCGATGAATCCGTCTTTAAACCATTGGAAGAAGCTCCATTATTGAAAAAACAATACGGGATTGGGGAAGATGAAAAAGTCATTATCCATTGCTCCAATTTCCGAAGAATAAAAAATCTGCCGGACGTCGTTGAAACGTTCATTCGGATCCGCAGCCAAATTCCGGCCAAATTGCTGCTTGTCGGCGACGGGCCTGAACAGCACCGGGTGATGGTCCAAGCGAAAGAATCACCATACAAAGACGATATTTTATTCTTAGGGAAACAGGAAAATGTGGAAGAACTATTCTCTATCAGTGATTTAAAACTATTAATGTCTGAGAAAGAATCCTTTGGTTTGGTGCTGCTTGAGGCAATGGCATGCGGCGTGCCGGGCATTGGAACAAACGTCGGCGGCATTCCGGAAGTGATTGAACACGGCGTCAATGGTTATATTGTCGAATTGGGCGATGTTCAACAGGCCGCAGAATATGCCATCGAATTATTGTCGGATGAAAATAAACACGCTGATTTCAAGAAAAACGCCATTCATACGGTGCAAACGAAGTTTAGTGCCGAACCGATTATCGATCATTATGAAGAATTATATTATCGATTGGCGGCATTGAAAGTATGAAGCAATCAAACGATTGGGAAGTGGCATTACGCGTAATTGATAAAATTGAAAAGGCCGGTTATGAAGCGGTCATTGTTGGAGGAGCGGTAAGGGATCATTTGCTCGCACGGAAAATCCATGACGTGGATGTTGCGACAAATGCCCTTCCAATGGAAATCAAAAACATTTTTCGAAACACCGTTGATGTGGGTATCCAGCACGGAACGGTCATTGTATTGGATGAAGGCTGTCCCATAGAAGTGACCACATACCGCACCGACGGAACCTATACCGATTTCCGCAGACCGGAAGAAGTGACATTTGTGAGGGACTTGCCAAAAGATCTGGAGCGGCGAGATTTCACCATCAATGCGATGGCATATACAAAAGACGGCGAAATTATCGATCTATTCGGCGGAAAAGAAGATTTAAATAATGGTATCATTCGGGCTGTAGGTGATGCCAATTCAAGATTCCGGGAAGATGCCTTGAGAATGTTGCGGGCTGTACGTTTTGCGGCACAACTCGGTTTCTCCATCGAGGAATCGACAATGAACGCCATCCAAAAAGATAGCGATTTAATTGAATTTATTGCCAAAGAAAGAATTCACATGGAACTATCGAAAATGTGGGTGGCGGAATATGTCTATTTAGGAATCAAGGCGCTTGTTGAAAGCAATTTGGCGCTTTATTTGCCGGGCAATTTTGCGGAACATTTGGAGGCATGGAAACCGTTTCAGGCAAAAGAACCTGAAGTGGGATGGGCATATCTTTGCCTATTAAACCGTAAAGAAATGGAAGATATTATCGAATTTTACAGATACTCAAACAAGGAAAAAAGCTTTGCGAAAAAAGTGATTCACGCCTATGACCGGTTTCTGAACAGATGGGACGAATATGATTATTTTTCAAATGACTTGACCATTCTGGAAACTGCTTATGATTTTGCCGTTTGGCAAGGCAAGGACGTTCCTTTTTCCAAGGATCATATTGCCAAAGTGAAAAAGCTTTTGCCGATTCAAACAATGGACGATTTTGCATTGAACGGCCATCTCCTCATCCAATGGTCCGGGAAAAGGGGAGGACCTTGGGTAAAAGAAGCACTGGACAAAGCGCTGTATGCAGTTTTAACAGGGCAAGTAAAAAATGATGAAAAACAATTAAAGGAATGGTTCCACAATGAATTTATCCATGAAAGATAAAATATTGCAACGCTTTCTTTCAGCAAAAGGCGAGCCAATTTCAGGACAACAGCTTGCGGATGAATTGGGGATATCCCGCACTGCCATATGGAAACATTTGCAAACCCTTCAAGAAGAGGGATATGAGTTTGTGACCATCAAGAAAAAGGGGTATCGGTTGGTTGAAGTGCCAGATCGGGTGGATGCGGCAAAAATTTCTTCTTTTTTAAATACGAAACGTTTTGGCCATGCGATTCATTACTTTGAAGAAATCGACTCGACCCAATCGGTTGCCCAGCAGTTGGCAAGACAAGGTGCGGAAGACGGCACCGTGATCATCGCCGAAGAACAAACGGGCGGCAAGGGAAGAATGCAACGAACTTGGCATTCGGCAAAAGGGAAGGGCATTTGGATGACAATCATTGTCCGTCCAAATATTCCTCCCCACCAAGCCCCCCAGCTCACACTTGTTGCAGCTGTAAGTGTCGTATTGGCAATGAAGTCTCTATATAAAAACTTTATACCGGTAATCAAATGGCCGAATGATATTTTAATCAACGGGAAAAAATGTGCCGGCATATTGACGGAGATGCTTGCGGAAATGGACCGGGTGGAAGGTTTGCTCATCGGAATAGGGATCAACACAAATCATGAACTGGACGATTTCCCTGAAGACATCCAATCCATTGCCACATCGATCGCCATTGAAGAAAAACAAAAAGTGGATCGGGCACAACTGGTAGCGGAGATTTTAAAGAATTTGGAGTATTATACAGATGAATATGTGGCCCATGGATTCAAGTCGATCAAAAAATTGTGGGAAGAACATTCAGGCACAATCGGCAAACGGATCAAAGCCACAACCATCCGGGAGATCATCGAAGGACAAGCGGTCGGCATCACCGATGAAGGGGTGCTGGAAATTCTTTTGGATGACGGCCAAGTGAAAAAGGTCTACTCTGCGGATATTGAAATTCAAAATGAATAAGTGTTTCGAACAACTTCCTTCTTTTCCAAAGGTTCAACGCTTTACAAACCTGTCAATTTTCTGTATCTTTTTATTAAGTTGCTTACATCAACGGACAGTATCTTTTTGAACTGTACCAAAAGCAACTATAAAATTAAGGAATCTGCCTTGATCGATTATGACAGGGACGGAAGAAAACAAGTTCGAAACATGCGAACATACACCATCCTTCTGTCCATTTTTGGAAGAAGGATATTTTTTGTTTTCTTCCTCTGAATTTTCAAAGGAGGAAACTTCGTGAAAACAACAAGCGATTTTTTAACAATGAAGGCGAATGGTGAAAAAATTGTCATGATCACTGCTTACGACTGCCCTTCTGCCAAATACGCGGAAGAAGCGGGAGTCGATATGATCCTTGTCGGTGACTCTTTGGGGATGGTCGTGTTAGGATACGACTCCACGGTGCAAGTGACAGTGGACGATATGATTCACCATGCAAAAGCGGTCCGCCGCGGCGCAAAAGATACGTTTATGGTGGTGGATATGCCTTTCGGTTCTTATCATGGCGATCCGAATGAAGCATTAAAAACCGCCGTTCGCATGATTCAGGAATCCGGCGCGGATGCTTTAAAAGTCGAAGGTGCCGGAGAAGTGCTTTATGTGATAAAAAAATTGGTTTATGCAGGAATTCCGGTTGTAGCACATCTGGGATTGACACCCCAATCGGTTGGTGTGCTTGGAGGATATAAAGTGCAAGGAAAAACGGCTGAACAAGCTCAAGAATTGATTGAAGACGCCCTTCGTTGCCAGGAAGCAGGGGCCATGGCCGTCGTTTTGGAATGCATCCCTCACCAATTGACTGAAATCGTTTCCAAGAAATTGGTGATTCCGACAATCGGCATCGGTGCAGGTCCTGAAGCCGATGGACAAGTACTTGTGTTCCATGATCTGTTAAGATATGGAAAGCACCGTATTCCGAAGTTTGCGAAAGAATTTGCCAATGCGGGAGAACAGATTCAAAAGGGAATTGAAGGGTATGCAAAAGCGGTAAAAGAAGGTTCATTCCCCGCACCTGAACATTGTTTCAATATGAAAGAAGAAGAATTATTCTCGATTTATGGAGGCAAATAATTCATGGAAGTTGTAAAAACAATTGTTGAACTGAAATCTATCGTTAAAAACGTAAAATCAGAGGGAAAAACGATCGGGCTTGTACCAACGATGGGTTATCTTCATGAAGGGCATATGGCGCTTGCCAAAGCGGCAAGAGAAGAAAATGATTTTGTCATTATGAGCATTTTCGTAAACCCTACCCAGTTTGGTCCGAATGAAGACTATGAATCTTATCCGAGAGATTTGGAGAGGGATAAAAAAATTGCGGAGTCCGTCGGGGTGGATGTCGTTTTTGCCCCTTCCGCCGAAGAAATGTATCCGACAGATGGCGGCATCCGGATCCATGCAGGAAGACAGGCGACGATTCTTTGTGGTGCATCAAGACCCGGCCACTTTGACGGGGTGTTGCAAGTGGTGACGAAATTATTCCATCTTGCTGAACCGACAAGAGCCTATTTCGGCCAAAAAGATGCCCAACAAGTGGCCATAGTGACGACGCTTGTCCGGGATTACAATTTCCCATTGGAAATCCGGACAGTTCCAATTGTCCGTGAAGAGGACGGACTTGCAAAATCATCCCGGAACGTCTATTTATCAGAAACTGAACGCAAAGAAGCACCGGCTATTTATAAAGGATTAAAACTTGCAAAAGAAGAATATCTATCTTCCAATGATGCTGAAAAAGCGGTTCGGGCTGCGAAAGATTATATTTTGGAAAATACAAGTGGACGGATCGATTACGTCGAATTATTGTCCTATCCGGATTTGGCACCGGTGGACGACTCAACGGAACAATTGTTGCTTGCTGCTGCAGTGTATATTGGAAAAACTCGTTTAATTGACAATATTATCTTTTCAAAAAAAGGGGAAATTTAAAATGTTTAGAGAAATGATGAACGCCAAAATTCATCGTGCACAAGTAACGGAAGCGAATTTAAATTATGTGGGTTCCATTACGATTGATGCGGATCTGTTGGATGCTGTCGGCATGCTTCCAAACGAAAAAGTACAAGTGGTGAATAACAACAACGGTGCGCGATTTGAAACATATATCATCCCCGGTGAACGTGGAAGCGGCGTGATTTGCGTCAACGGTGCCGCTGCACGCCTCGTTCAGGAGGGGGATATTGTCATCATTATTTCTTACGCTTATGTGGAGCAGGAAAAACTTGCCGATCACAAACCGACTGTTGCGATTATGGGGGAAGGCAATAGAATCAAAGAAATCATCCATTATGAACCTGAGGCAACAGTGCTATAAGCCGCCGGTCAATGGCAAAGATGAAAACCGGACATAGGGCAATCAGAAGCAAATTGGAAAGTCCATATTCCAATTTGCTTTTTTTATTTCTGTACCGTTGAATATTTTTTCTGAAAATGATCCATTGTAATGGGGTAATGACGGTTAATAAAATCCGCAACAGAATTAGATTGATTCCCAATTTTATGAATGTTAATTTTTAAATGAGGTGATGAAATGAAAAAATTTGATGTTGCAATTATCGGAGCTGGTGCGGGCGGATATGTGGCGGCCATTTATGCGGCAAGAAGCGGCCTCAACGTTGCTTTGGTGGAGAAAGGAAAAGTTGGTGGAGCCTGCTTTAATTTAGGTTGTATTCCATCAAAAATCATGATCGAGCATTCGAAACTCGTCCAGAAAATGAAGCTTGGACAAGAGTGGGGCATTACGGCGGGTTCAATTGACATCGATTTTCCAAAGCTGATGAAGCGGAAAGATGTCATAATTCAACAATTATTGGAAGATATTCACCGGTATATCGGAAACAACACTATCACTTTTTATGAAGGCAAAGGGGAAGTTTCAAAGGATTTAACGGTGAAAGTAAATGAAGAAACGTTTGAAGCGGAGAACATCATATTGGCGACTGGCAGCAGACCGTTCGTGCCTCCTTTTAAAGGGCTTGAGACGGCCGATTACCACACAACCGATACAATTTTCCATATTAAGGAACTGCCGAAGCAATTAACGATCATTGGCGGCGGAGTCATTTCCATCGAAATGGCTTTCAGTTTGGCGCCATTAGGTACGAAAGTGACAATTTTGAACCATAGCCGGGATATTTTGCAGACGGAAGAGCCGGATGCGCGGCCCATTATCCGTCAAAAATTGTATGATCTGGGAGTGGAACTTGTTCTGGATTTTGATTTTGAAGAAATTCGCGGAAATGAAATTGTGACTTCAAGAGGTGTTTATACATACGAAAACTTATTATTTGCGACCGGCAGAAGACCGAATGTGGATATTGCGGAAGCGCTCGGGTTGCAAATGGCTGGGCGATACATTAAAGTCAATGAATATTATCAGACAAGCATGCCGCATGTGTATGCAATCGGCGATATTATTGGAGGCTATCAATTGGCCCATGCGGCAAGCGCGGAAGGCATCCATGCCATTGAAGCGATATTGGGGAACAAACCGGAACCGATTGATCAATCGGCGATTCCACGATGTGTTTATTCCACACCGGAAATCGCGACATTCGGGGTCATGGAGGATGAGGTGAATCCCGAAGAGGCAATTGTGACGAAACTTCCGTTTAAATCAAATCCGAAAGCCTTAATGGAAGGCAATTCGGACGGGTTTATTAAATTTATTTCCAGCAAAAAGGACAGCCGCATTTTAGGGGCATGTGTCGTAGGGGATGGTGCAACGGAAATCCTGAATTCCATGCTTGCAGTAAAAGTGGCCGGTGGAACGGCGGAGGATTTGGGGAAAATTATTTTCCCACATCCTACAAAAAGTGAAGTGATTGGAGATGCTGCCAGAACGGTTTTTTGGAGGGGGATTCATATTTGATCTCCGGATGGGCAGGGCGAAAAGGTTATTTGAAACCTTTTCGCATTTTTTATATCTATGTTAAAATTCGCTTATAGCTTATACTATGGAAATTGTGAGTTGAGAAACAAATGGAAAACCAAAAATTTGTCATTGTGGATTTGGAAACAACCGGCCATTCCCCAAAAGCGGGGGATCGGATCATCCAAATTTCAATGGTGATCATGAAAAATTGGGAAGTGGAAGAGACTTTCACGACCTTTATAGATCCGAAACGATCCATTCCCTTTTTTATTCAGGATTTAACGAATATTTCCGAAGAAGAAATCAAAGACGCTTTGCCTTTTGAATCCCATGCGGAAGTCATTTATGGCCTGTTGCGGGATGGGATATTTGTTGCCCATAACGCGGACTTTGATTTATCTTTTTTGCAGGCGGAACTGGAACGGTCAGGGTTCCCGAAATGGAAGGGAAAGAAAATCGACACGGTGGAACTGTCAAAAATTGTATTTCCAACGGCGCTAGGCTTTAAATTGGGAGATCTTGCAAGCGATTTGAAGATTCCGCTCAACCATGCCCATCGTGCGGATGATGACGCAATGGCGACGGCACTGCTCTTAAAAAAATGCTGGGAAGAAATTTTGGCATTGCCCATCCATACAATTGAACAATTGCATAAACATTCATTCAAGTTAAAATCGAACATTTCCCATTTATTGTTTCATGCATTGCAAATCAAGCGGAAATCAGTTGAGGATGAGGATGGATTTATTTTTTACAACCAGCTGGCATTAAAAAAGAAAGAGCCTACCGCTGATTACGATGAATTAACTTCGGCATATCCGCATTCCAATCAGGAAAAAACGGCGCTTCTATCCAAGCAATTTCCCCATTTCGAAGAGCGGCAGGGCCAGTTTCAGATGATGGATGCCATTTGGGATACGCTCCAGCAAAAAAATGAAATCATGATCGAGGCTTCCACCGGGGTAGGGAAAACCCTGGGATATTTATTGCCTTCCTTCATTTATGCCAAGCAGCAAGGAAAGAAAGTTTGCATCAGCACGTACACCTCTTTTTTGCTGGAACAAATTTTATATAAAGAAATTCCGAAAATGGAAAAGGTTTTTGGAATGAAAATCCATGCCTCCCTCCTCAAAGGGATGCAAAATTATATCGATATTGAATTATTTGAACAGCTGCTCGAACAAGAGGAGCATTCCTATGATGAAACATTGACGCTTATGCAAATTCTTGTTTGGCTTTCCAAAACCGAAACGGGGGACTTGAGTGAATTGAATCTCTCCGGCGGAGGACAGCTGTTGATTGATAAAATCCGCAAAGTCCGCCGAAATGACAATCCCTATGATTTTTATGAAAGAGCACTGGCGGAAAGCGCAAAATCCGATATTATTGTGACAAACCATGCAATGTTATTGGCCGATTTGGAGCGCCTTGAGCCAATTTTTCAATCGATTGACGGATGGATCATCGATGAGGCGCATCAGTTCATCCATGCGGCGATTCATCGCCAGCAAGTGGTTTTTTCTTATGCTCAATGGAAATATTATTTTGGACAAATTGGACATGCATCGGAAAATGGGTTATTTCATAAATTCCAAGTGGCAGCAATGCAAACAGGAAGATTTTCAAAGCAGCTATTCATTCAATTAGAAAAATATTTTCAAATAACATTGGAACGGTTTGAGCAAGTGATGGAAGACCTTGTCCACTCGATGAAAGATCGGAGACAGCCTTTTTTGGAATATCGGCATACGGCATTCTTGAAAGAGTTATCATTAAAAAAACCTTTATTAAAAGAAGTGTCGAGCGCTTTGCAAAGTTGGATCGATTTGGCGGAACAAGCGTCAAACCATTTTCGTCATCATGGGGAAGAATTATCAAAGGAAAGCAGGCTGCTACTGGAGCGATGGGATTATTGGATTCGTGAATGGAAAATGAAATTGGCGGAATGGGATCAAATCTTTTTTGTGGATAATCATCGGCATGCCGTTTGGATTGAATTTGATAAAAGACATGTTCCGGGAAGCATACGCATTTATAGAAAGCCGATCGAAATCAAAGAAGCGATTGTACGCATGTCTCAGTCATTACGAAAAAATGCCGGCATTGTCTGGACTTCGGGGACACTCACCATTCCCAATAATGAACGTTTTATCGCAAAGGACTTGGGAATCTCAGACGATGTTCCTGTTTTGAAATTGGAAGCCCCCCAAAACTATTACGCCGGCGCAAAAGTTTATATTGCAACGGATATGCCGGATATTCAAGGAGTTCCGCAGTCGGAGTATATTGAATCGGTGGCAGCGGCTGTCACTCAAATTGTCCAATCCGTCGAAGGCCGCTGTTTTGTATTGTTCACCTCCCAGGAAATGTTAAAGCGGACGGTGGAACTGATCCAGGAAGCGGAATTATTAAATGATTATTTACTCTTTGCCCAGGGGGTTACAGGGGGCAGCCGGATGCGGTTATTAAAATCTTTCCAAAAGTTTCAGCGTTCCGTATTGTTCGGCACAAACAGCTTTTGGGAAGGAGTCGATGTTCCCGGTGAGGAGTTGAGCGCCGTCATTATTGTAAGGCTTCCTTTCTCATCACCGGATGAACCGACTTTTAAAGCCAAAGCGGCGTTATTAAAAGCAAAAGGGAAGAACGCTTTTACGGATTTGTCATTGCCCGAAGCGATTTTAAGATTCAAACAAGGTTTTGGAAGGCTCATCCGCTCATCGAAAGATCGGGGGGCATTGATCGTGTTGGATCGACGGATTGAAACGAAATCATACGGGAAGGAATTTATTAAAGCCCTTCCGGACATCAAAATTGAAAAACTCCCGCTTCAACATATGGTGAAAGATTTGCAACATTGGTATAATAACTAACGTGAGGAAGAACAGCAGATAAACAACGATAAAACTTGACAAAAAACAAGGTGTTCAAATGAAAAATTGGATTATTTTTATCATTAGTTTTGTGTTAATATTAACTATTGGAATATCTGTTTTAGTCCTCTGGGAAGCATCGAGTCCATTCACGAAAATTGAAAAGCAGGCGGTGGAATTGGCAATCTCATCAGACTCGATCAAAACGGCTGATGACGCTTATGTCTACAATGGAAATAAGCCGTATGTCACCGTTTTTGGGGTTGATGAAGAAGGGGTTGAAAAAGCCGTTTTTGTACCGATCACGTTGGATGAAAAATCGATACAAATCGTTCGGTTGGACGAAGGCATTTCAGAGGAAGAGGCGATATCGCACATAGATAAAAAAGATGTCAAAGAAGTGCTTCATACAAAATTAGGCTATGAGGAACCGGGGGCCGTTTGGGAAATTGCCTATATCAACAAATCGGACAAACTCAATTATGTCTATATTTTGTTTGAAGATGGACAATGGTGGAAACGCATTTTGAATTTATAGAGGAGTCGATTAGGAATGAAAGAATTTTTGGCCAATCGTGTAAAAACTTTAACACCTTCGTCAACTTTAGCAATTACGGCAAAAGCGAAAGAAATGAAAGCGCAAGGCATCGACGTGATTGGACTTGGAGCGGGTGAACCGGATTTCAATACGCCGCAAAACATCATCGATGCAGCTATCGATTCAATGCAAAAAGGATACACAAAATATACTCCTTCCGGTGGTCTTCCGGCTTTAAAACAAGCGATCATCGAAAAGTTTAAACGTGATAACCAATTGGAATATCAACCGAATGAAATTATTGTAGGTGTTGGAGCAAAGCATGTTCTTTACACTTTATTCCAAGTGATTATTAATGATGGCGATGAAGTCATTATTCCAATTCCTTATTGGGTTTCTTATACTGAACAAGTCAAACTTGCCGGCGGTGTTCCAGTCTTTATCGAAACAACGAGTGAAAGAAATTATAAAATAACACCGGAACAACTGAAAAACGCCATTACGGATAAAACAAAAGCGGTGATCATCAACTCCCCAAGCAATCCAACGGGAATGATTTACACACGCGAAGAATTGGAAGAAATCGCGAAAGTGGCGCTCGAGCACAATATTTTGATCATTTCGGATGAAATTTACGAGAAACTTGTTTACAATGGTGCGGAACATTATTCCATCGCGCAACTTTCCGAAGAAGTAAAAGCGAAAACCATTGTCATTAACGGTGTTTCAAAATCCCATTCAATGACAGGTTGGAGAATCGGATATGCGGCCGGAGATGCAGATATTATTAAAGCGATGACCGACTTGGCATCCCACTCAACTTCCAATCCGACGACAGCTTCCCAATATGCGGCGATTGAAGCCTACAATGGTCCGCAAGATTCGGTGGAAGAAATGAGAAAAGCTTTCGAATCCCGTTTGGAAATCATTTATCCAAAATTGAGCGCCATCCCTGGATTTAAAGTGGTAAAACCTCAAGGTGCTTTCTATTTATTGCCGGATGTGAGCGAGGCAGCGGCGAAAACGGGATTTGCATCGGTGGATGATTTTGCAAGCGCGCTTTTAACTGAAGCGAATGTTGCGGTGATCCCTGGTTCCGGTTTCGGTGCCCCTTCCAATATCCGCATCAGTTATGCCACTTCTTTGGATTTATTGGAAGAAGCAGTGAGCCGCATCGAAAAATTCGTAAAAGATCGTTGGCAACAATAATATTTATTTTCACTTATAGCGTCCGTTTTTTACGGGCGCTTACTTTCTAATGAAAGGGGTCAGGGAAATGAAACAACAGAATGATCGGCTCCGTAAGTGGATTGAGCAAAAACATGTGGGCATCCCTGAACTTTTTTTTCGTTATTACAAAAAATTGGGAATCTCAGATGAAGATGCCATGTTATTATTGCATTTGATCGCTTTTCATTCCGAAAACATCCATTTTCCAACGCCAAACGCTTTGGCCGAAAGAATGCACTTTTCGGTAGAAGAAATTTCCGAGAAGCTGGGGCGGCTTGTGAAAAAGGGCATAATCGAAATCACCAGCGGGGTTGACGCGAACGGGAAACTATATGAAAAAATTACATTATGCCCATTATGGGAGCGGATTTTGGATCTCATCGATCTACAAACGATGAATCTAGAGGAAGAAAATCAGAAAAAAGAAGAAGGGGAAATCTTCACGCTTTTTGAACAGGAATTTGGCCGTTTGCTTTCACCGATGGAAATAGAAACGATTTCTTCCTGGTTGGATCAGGACAACCACTCCCCGGCCATCATCCGAGAAGCATTAAAAGAAGCCGTGCTTGCCGGAAAGCTGTCTTTGCGTTATATCGACCGCATTTTGTTTGAATGGAAAAAGAAAAACATCCGGACCATTCAACAAGTCGAAAAGCAAAGGGAACAATTCGCAAAACAGAGTTCCCCTTCCATTCCACCTAAACCATTCACAACGGATCATCATAAAAAAGTGCCATTTTACAATTGGTTAGATGAAAGAGAATAGGGGAGATAGAATGCTGACAATAAAACAGTGGGAACATTGTTTGGAAGAAATGGACAACATGTTCCCGGATGCCCATTGCGAGCTGGTACATAGCAATCCATTCGAATTATTGATCGCAACGCTGCTATCTGCTCAATGTACGGATCAATTGGTCAATAAAGTGACAAAAGATTTATTCCAAAAATATAAAACACCGGAAGATTATTTATCGGTACCTTTGGAGGAATTGCAGCAGGATATCCGTTCCATCGGGCTTTACCGGAATAAAGCAAAGAACATTCAAAAACTGTGTGAGAAGTTGATAACAGAATTTAACGGGGAAGTTCCAAAAACGAGGGAAGAATTGACTTCTTTGCCAGGGGTCGGAAGGAAAACGGCCAATGTTGTCATGTCTGTGGCTTTTGGAATTCCTGCCATCGCGGTCGATACCCATGTGGAAAGAGTCACAAAGCGTCTCGGCTTGTGCAGATGGAAGGACAGCGTATTGGAAGTGGAAGAAACGTTGATGAAAAAGACGCCGAAGGAAAGATGGTCCAAAACCCATCATCAATTAATTTTCTTCGGAAGATATCATTGCAAAGCTCAAAATCCCCAATGCCACCAATGCCCATTGCTTGATCTGTGCAGGGAAGGGCAAAAACGGCTGAAAAAAGGGCTGATCAAACAATGATTCGCGTAAGAAAAGAAGCCATTCAAAAGGACCGAATCGAACCTTATTTTGAACAATGGGAAAACCTATCGAAAGAAATTTATGCTGCCCATGATGAGCGCGATAGCAAAAAAGCGAAAAATTTAATGGAGCAGGGTATTGCCCTTTTTGAAGAGCTGATGGTAAACACTTCGGATACGGATGTCGAAGAACTGTTGGTGCATGAAGAATACGAAGGAATGCCTTTAAACGGAATGGAGCGGTTCCAATTCATCAAATCTAGACCGGGGCAATATGCCTGTTATGTGCAACTGGATGAATTATTCAAGGAAGTGAAAAAGCGGTTTGCGCGGTTAAGGGTGCAGAAATAGGAGTACAGCCAATGGTGGTTGTACTTTTTTTCATTATTTTTAATGGTTTATTTTGGTAAAATGATGGTAAAGTTGTAAAATTATGAGGAGATGTTTCCATGGGCCATATCGCTTTTTTATCTGCACTTATTCCGTACCTGATATTGTTTGCTGTCGCCTATCTTTTTTTCAATCTGATTTTCAAGATCAAGAAAAACATTGATTTATTGTTGGAGCAAAATAAGCAGATTGTTTCTTTATTAGAAAAAATGGATAAAAGCGGGAATGAACAGAAGATTCAATAAAAGCGTTCCCAAAATCATATCAATATGACATTTGCACCGTTATTTGCTTTGTCAGAAAGTAGATTGCAATATCATTTCAATCAGTCGGTTGCTACAGCCCATAGATGGAATGGGCAAAAGAAAGAGGCAAGCGGAACAAAGATGATTCCACTTGCCTCTGTTTTTGGTTTCAAAAAAGTCCGTTTATTTTATTGGGTTTGGGTAGGTGGTGCCGGCTCGGCTGGAGGATTCACTCCCTGATTATTTCCATCATTTTGATTATTGTTGTTGCCGTTTCCGTTGCCTGGATTCGGATGGTTTCCATTATTGTTTCCGCCATTGTTTCCACCATTGTTTCCGTTATTGCCACCATTATTGTTTCCGCCAGGTTTTCCTTGATTTCCGTTGCCGTTGTTGTTATTTGGTGGGGATGGTTCATCCGCTCCATCCGGTGATTCCACATCCGGCTCTTCAACACCGCCGTCAATCTTAATCGTTACGGAAGCAGGTGAACTCCGCACATCATCAATGATTGCCACAACGGTGAATGTATATGTTTTTCCGGCTTCAATGCCAGATACGGTTGCACGCTTTTCCGCAGTGGTCGTCACGATCGTAGATTTGCCATCTTCAGATGTCATCGACACTTCAAATTGAACATTAGCGTCTTCGTAATCTTCCGGAACTGTGTAATCCCATGTCAAATCGACCAATCCAGGTGTGTGATTGACTGCTTGTAAGTTAAATGGTGCCCCGATGTCTTCCTCTTTATATTCGTCGGAAACTTCTGTCGGTTCAGTACCACGGACAAACAGCTCTGTTCTTCTTTTATCGCTTGGTGTATGTTCGCTTGCCAATTTCAACGGTTCTGTACCGACTTCAATGGTCGCTTCCACAACGGAACTTGGTTTTGTAAACCGTTTCGTTTCTTTTCCTTCCGAAATTTGGCTCATGATTTTGCTGAACAATACTTGAGGAAGACGGCGTTCATCCCAAGTGGTAATCGGATCTTTCCGTTTTTCATAGCCGCTCCAGATGGCAATGGAATAATTCGTTGAATAACCGACAAACCACGAATCCGGCACTGCTGTGCTTGGCAAGTTGTATGTTCTGAATTCATCGGAATCATAGTTTGTTGTACCCGTTTTTCCGGCAATGTCCAATCCGGAGACCCGTGCAGCTGTACCGGTTGCATTCGGTTTTGAGCTGACCACATCGCGGAGCATATCCGTGATCATATAAGCTGTATAGTCGTTCATCGCCACAACCGGCTCTGCTTTATTTGTAATTTTAGAACCGTCACGGAAAACAATTTCTTTGATTGTATGCGGTTTGTTATAAACGCCGTTATTGCCAAAGGCAGCATAGGCGCTTGCCAATTGGATAGGCGAAAGATGGATGTCACCACCGCCGATGGCATCAGATTCATACACGTTTTCAGCATCAATTCCTAATTTAGAAATGAAATCTTTTGCTTTGTTTGTTCCAACTTCCTGCAACGTTTTGACTGCTGGAATGTTACGGGAAGCATATAACGCTTCTCTTACGGTAATCGTGCCAAAATATTTCCCGTCCCAGTTTCCAAACGCTTTTCCATTGGAATACTTGTACGGTTCATCCACAATCGTTTTTCCGGTGGACCATTTCAAATATTCGATGGCAGGGCCGTATGCCACAAGAGGCTTCATTGCGGAACCAGGCTGTCTTTTGGCATCGTCGGCATAGTTATAGCCACGGCCCGCCCCGTAATTGCGTCCGCCGCCGACCGCTCTTAATGCACCGGTTTTTGTGTCAACGACCGCAATCCCTGATTGGATGGTTTCTGTCGGGAAATTGCTGTCAGAGTTCATGATGTTTTCAACGACAGATTGCGCTTTCGGATCGAGCGTTGTATACACTTTGATCCCTTCTGATAATAGGCTCGGATCCTTCGCTTCAATCTCATTTAACACAATGTCCAAAAAGGCGTCATATTTTGTGCCGGCAACGCCTTTTCTTTGTTCTTCAGGAAGTAGGCGTGATGTTACATCGACTTTTTTCGCTTCTTCCGCTTCCGCTTCCGTGATTTTGCCGTGCTGAACCATCAAATTTAATACGATATCACGGCGTTTTTGGGCCCGATCAGGATTTTTGAACGGATTATAGTTGTTCGGACTTTGCGGCATACCTGCAAGCAGGGCAATTTCGTCCAATTCCAATTCATCCAGATCTTTGCCGAAGAAATATTCGGCACCTGTTGCAAACCCATAAATGTTTCCGGAAATTAGTACTTTGTTGAAATACATTTCAAAGATTTCTTCTTTGCTGTACATGCGTTCAAGCTGAATGGCAAGCCATGCTTCCTGCGCTTTCCGTTTCAATGTTTTTTCATTGCTTAAGAAAGAGTTTTTCACGACCTGTTGGGTGATTGTACTGGCACCCTGTGATCCGAATCCCCCGGTCAAGTTTGCCATTACGGCTTTACCGAGGCGGAACACGTCGATTCCAAAATGATCGAAAAATCTTGCGTCTTCTGTTGCCAGAATCGCGTCGACCATTTCTTGCGGGATTTCATCATATTCAACATATTTTCGGTTTTCAACCCCGATGGTTGCAAAAAGCTCCCCGTTCATATCGTAAAATTCCGCTGAAATTGGATCTTTTAAAAGATCCTCGTTCAGTTCCGGCGCTGAACTTGCGTAATAAATGAACAGCCCGGCTCCAAAAACGGCTCCTGCCAGAAACAGTGTCAGGATGGATATGATCCCCCATTTAAGCCATTTCTTCATCGGTTTTTTCTTTCTTTTTTGTTGAGATTCTCGCATTTTTCTTAATTCAGACCGAGAACGTCGATTTTCGCTCAATGCTATCGCCTCGCTTCATTAAACTAACATTCTTTGTTGCATATAAATTTCTTTATTATGCTTATATAATCAATTCTAGGATTGTAGCCTGGAATGATTTCATAGCTCTTTGATTCAAAGGTTTCCAATGGTATCGACTTTCTTCCGCCTTTTTTCATATGGCACCATGATTCATATAATACTGAAAATGGAAGAAAGAAATATCGATCCAGTTTCGAAAATCTTACAATGGTAAATGCGATCCCTTGTTGATCAACGACGTTTTTCATATGGGTGATTTGATGTTCATGTACATTTTTCAACGGGAAAGAAGTTTTGCTTTCCGTTTCTTTTGCTTCGAAATCGATATAATAGCCGTTCCAAACACCATTATAATCCGTTGTTGATGGAGTGCGGAAATAAGCTTCCCGGATGACCGCGGCACTCCTTTTCGGGTACTCTACTTTGACGATTTGGATGGGAACAGGTTTCTTATGGACGATTGCGATTTGCCTGCTTAAATAGTATTCATTCGTTTCATTGATTTCTTCTTCAAGGGTTTTCCCCCTATTTCCAAAAGAAAAATCTTTCACTTTGCCAGTGCCGACCTGCTCCGGTGTTTGATTTTTCGGCTTATAAGGTTTGCCGTTCGGATACTTCAGCATCATCAATCACCCTCTAAAAAAATAATATCCAAATCTAGTAATTAGTTTAACATAAAAAATTATCGAAAAAATTGTTCTTTTATCTAACGTTGTCTAGTTTTGACAGGCTGAAAGGTTTTTTCCTCCATGCATGGAATAAACACATAAAAAGGAGGAATGTTATGAATAAATTTCAATTGCTTATTTCCCAACTGGATTGTTTGGACGAAATGATGACGGCCAAATTGGAGAACGAGCGGGCATTGATTAATGACTATTTTTTCGCCCAAATTGTTTCCACTCATCAGAAAGTAAGCTTAGCAGAAAAGAATGTTCATGTAAAGAATACTTGTTCCCCTATGGCTAGTGATTTAGAATAGATTTTGATAGACTAAGGAGTAAGAGGTAGCTATTCTATGGAACTGTTGGAAATGACTAAAAAGTTGATTGAAGAGTGTGATGCGTCAAGGAACCGTTTTTTGAAAATGAGCGAACTTGACGCCACACCAAATTTTTTTGATGAAGTGAAACCATATGCTGATGAAATACATGAATTGGTGATGGCCTGGAAAGCATCAGCCATTCAATGGATTAATGAGCATCAACCGAAATACATGCATGTCCAGCAGATTGAAAATGCGGCGGATTCAATGGATAAGTTTGTCGTTGAATCCTTTTATAAAGAAACGAGCAAGAAAAGATTTTTCCAAACCGTGCATTCAGTGCGTTTCATCCTTACAACTTTGTCAAGGTATTTGGAGGAGAACAATGGTGAAGAAATCAATCGATGAACTCATTTACGAATGGCAGCAGGATGAAGAATTAAAAGAAAATATAGCACATGTCGTGACGATTGATGGAAAAGAAGGGGAGTATGCGGACTTTCCGGAGAATTTGCATCCATCCCTCAAAAAGGCGTTGGGCGGCCGGGGGATTGAAAAATTGTATACCCATCAACGGAGAGCGTTTGATTTGGCCCTCGCCGGAAAGTCGTTTACCGCAATCACACCTACCGCTTCCGGAAAATCTCTATGCTATCATTTACCCGTGCTGCAAAAAATTTTGGAAAATCCTTCTGCCAGAGCGATTTATTTATTTCCCACAAAAGCGTTGGCACAAGATCAAAAGACGGATTTAAATCAGTTGATCGATGCGATGGATGAAGAAATTTACTGTTATACATATGATGGCGATACGGCGCCGAGCATCCGGCAAAAGGTGAGAAAAGCGGGCCATATTGTCATGACGAATCCGGATATGCTCCATTCCGGCATTTTGCCCCATCATACGAAATGGGTTTCACTATTTGAAAATTTGCAGTTTATCGTCATTGATGAACTGCATACATATAAAGGGGTTTTTGGAAGCCATGTGGCCCATGTGTTGCGGCGGCTCATGCGGATTTGCCAATTTTACGGAAGCCATCCTATTTTTATATGCACTTCCGCAACCATCAAAAATCCGAAAGAACTGGCGGAAAAATTAACGAATACGGAGCATGAGCTGATTTCAGAATCCGGGGCGCCGGTCGGAAAGAAAACATTGATTTTTTATAATCCTCCAATTATCCATAAGACTTTCGGCGTCCGAAGAAGTTCGGTCTTGGAAGCGAGCGGTTTGGCGGCGCGGCTCTATCAGGCGGGGATACAAACGATTGTGTTTGCCAAATCCCGCGTGACGGTGGAAAGGCTTGTTACATATTTAAAAGAGTTGACGAAAAATAAAATCAACGACGAATCCATCCAAGGATACCGGGGCGGTTATTTGCCATCGGAAAGGCGTCAAATCGAAAAAGGATTAAGGGATGGGACGATTCAAATTGTCGTCAGTACAAATGCCCTTGAACTGGGCGTCGATATAGGACAACTCCAGGCGTGCATCATGACAGGGTATCCGGGAAACATTGCGAGTGCATGGCAACAGGCGGGAAGGGCCGGAAGAAGACAGGAATCCGCATTAATCATTTATGTGGCGAATTCCACAGCCCTTGATCAATATATCATCAATCATCCCGAATACTTATTGGGCAATTCTCCGGAAGAAGCATTGATCAATCCGGACAACATTCTCATTTTAATGAGCCATTTGAAATGCGCATCTTTTGAATTGCCGTTTTCAACAAACGATTCCTATGGTGAATTTGAAGTGCAGGAGCTGCTTGACTATTTGAAGGAAGAAGGGGTGCTCGTCAAAACAAATGCCCATTATTATTGGATGAGCGACCGATTCCCTGCCCATGATGTGAATTTGCGGTCCGCCGCCCAGGAAAATGTCGTCATCATTGATCAAACGGTTCCGGCGGGTACAAAGGTGATTGGGGAAATGGATACGTATTCCGCCATGACCCTTTTGCATGAAGAAGCGATTTATCTTCATCAAGGCGTTCAATATCAAGTGGAAAAACTGGATTGGGAAGAGAAGAAAGCGTACGTCCGCGAGGTGGATGTCAATTACTATACAGATGCGAATTTGGCGGTGGAATTGAAAGTGTTGAGCGAAGATAAAACCGCAGCCTATAAAGAGGTGACGGTCAGCTACGGAGATGTGAGTTTGGTAGCGATTCCTACAATTTTCAAAAAAATCCATATGACCACTTTGGATAATATCGGGTCCGGTAAAATTCATATTCCACCGATGGAAATGCATACAAATGCAACGTGGATTTCATTTGATTTGCCTGAAAATTGGTCGGAGGAAATGCTGACCGATGCTTTAACGGGGGCAAGTTACGCCATCGGATCTTTCATACCTCTATATATTCAATGCGATCGGAAAGATGTGACTGTCGTACCACAAGTAAAGTCCGTCCACAATGAAAAACCGACTTTGTTTATTTATGACAGCTATCCGGGAGGTATCGGGTTGAGTGAAAAGGTTTATGATCTGCTTGTCCCGATTTTGGAAATGACCATCCAACATGTGAAATCCTGTCCTTGTGAACACGGATGTCCATCCTGCATCGGGGCGCAGGACAGTTTGTCAAATGGAAAAGAACGGGTAGTGAAAGTATTGAACATGATTTATAATGAAATGATGTGATGGGATGAGCTACGAAAATAAAATATTACAATTGAAAAAAATGGTGGGGAAAAAGAAAGCGGCAGAATCCGAAAAACCTTCCTACCAAAAACCTGAAAAACCGGCTTACATCGATGAATGGAAAAAAGCCGGTCTTTCGATTGTAGAAAATGATTTCGGAGTCGTATTAAAAAGGCAAGTCCAATATCCTTTCGACTATAAACATGGACGGTATGAATTAAAGGAGTTTTTCCAAGCGGTCGAAAAATGGGAACAGTCGAAAATAGAGCATCCCTATTCCATTTATCCTGGAGAAAAGGTGCTGTTTTTTGATACGGAAACAACCGGGTTAAAGGGCGCAGGCACGCACATTTTTCTTTTGGGCCTCCTTGAGGTCGATGAAGAGGCATTCGTGCTGAATCAATATGTGCTGGCGGATCCGGCGAATGAAGCCGCCTTCTTGTTTGAATCCAAGTTATGGCAACGGGGAAAAACGATCGTTACATACAATGGGAAAAGTTTCGATTGGCCCCAATTGGAGATGCGGTGGATCTTTCATAAAAACTATTTGCCAACATTACAAAGTCCCAGACAAATCGACTTATTCCATAGTTCAAAAAGAATCTGGAAAAATCATTTGGAAAAAGTAAAATTAATAAAAGTGGAAGAAGAAAAATTGGGCTTCAAAAGGGAAAATGATATTCCCGGGTTTCTTGCACCGATTATTTATGCGGATGCGGTCAGAAGCGGAAATGCTGAAGGGCTCATAAAAGTGCTTCAACATAATGAATGGGACATCCTGTCACTTCTTGTGCTGTACATTCATTCAACAAATCTTCTTCTGGATGACGTGTTGCGGGATGGAGCCACAACGTATACAAATATCGGCAAATGGTACAATGATTTAAAAGAACCTGAACAAAGCAGGCAACTATTTTTGAAAGTGACGGAACAATTTGCGGAACATGAAACCGGCCTTGCCTATTATTATTTGGCATTGCAACAAAAACGTCACAAACAATTCAAAGAATCGATTGAATCTTTTCAAAAGGCGATTCATACAATTGATGGAAGAAAAAAATTGGATTCCTATGAGCAACTGGCAAAGCTATATGAACATCAAATGAAAAATTACCCGGAGGCGCTCCAGTATACACTCAAAGGAATAAAAATGATTCAGGAAGCGGATTTTTTCAGCGATCATCAAAAGAAAAAACAATTAGAAAATTGGGACAAAAGATTGCAAAGGTTGGAAATCAAAAACGGGAAATATTTATAACGTTTGGTAATGAAAAGTATTTCCCGGGGAAGCGCAAAGTTTGACAAAAAAACGATCTACCGCATGTCGAAATATGCAAAAAATATGATTTTGCGGTGTTTTCCTGTCCTTTTATAGGGTTACATGTGGTATAATATATAGTACGTATGTATCGATGGAAGGGCGATGTGGATGGAAATCAAATTAAATTCCAAAATGATTTTGGAAAAAGAATTCAAGAGACAAATGAAAGGCTACAACATTGATGAGGTGGACCAATTTTTAGATATAATAATGGAAGATTATGACAATTTTAATAAAATCATAAAAGAATTGCAAGCGGAAAACGAAAGATTGAAAAAAGAGCTGGAAGCGGCCAAAAAGCAACAAACGCCTCAATATGCCGGAAGTACGAACTTTGATATTCTAAAAAGACTATCAAATTTGGAAAAGCATGTTTTTGGCAATAAATTGTACGATTGATAAAATCCACAAGTTGATTTAAATCGTTTGTTTAGTATAATATTAAATGGTCATAGTGATTTCGAGTAATCGCTGCAAACGTTATATGTTTGTAGAGGAAAGTCCATGCTCACACGGCTCTGAGATGACCGTAGTGTTCGTGCTTACCGAAAAAATAAGGTAAGGCAAAGCTCTTGCAGCTTTGACGGCGGAAGGAAGACCTAAGTCGCAACTGGCGATATGGTCGACACTTCCTGAAAAGTGCCACAGTGACGTAGCTTCACTGGAAACGGTGAAGGTGGAACGCGGTAAACCCCACGAGTGAGAAACCCAAATTATGGTAGGGGCGCCCCCCTGAAGGAAATGAACGGAGGGGGGGACGGGGAGGATTCCTTCCCGTAGATAGATGATTACTACCTGACAGTACGAGGCGAAAGCCGTTCGAGTACGCAGGGACAGAACATGGCTTATAGAAATCACTATGATGAGAAACATTAATCGAAATGATTATGCTTTATCATCAGGAGCTCTCCATCATGAAGGAGAGCTTTTTCTTTTGTAGATGCAAGTAGGGAATAATGTCAATAAGAAGAATGAATCTTCCGAATGAAGGCTATAGATAGTGGAAGGATCTAATTTTGTAATCCGAAACAAAATGATGATATAATTAATTTCTTGAAAATATGGAAAGATATCGAGGATGGATGCAAATGACGAAATTTCAACTGGTCGCTACATCTGCAATGGGACTGGAATCCATTGTTGCAGACGAAGTAAAAGCATTGGGGTACGAAACGCGTACGGAAAACGGAAAAATTTATTTTGAAGGTGATGAAAGGGCGATTGCCAGAGCCAATCTTTGGCTGAGGGTGGCCGATCGGGTAAAAATTGTTGCAGCCCAATTCCCGGCAACGACTTTTGAGGAATTGTTTGAAAATACAAAATCTGTTGAATGGGAACGTTATTTGCCTGTTGATGTGAATTTCCCGGTCTCAGGAAAATCGGTGAAATCGAAATTATTCAGTGTTCCGGATTGCCAAGCAATCGTAAAAAAAGCGATTGTGGAACGGTTAAAAACAGCCTATAAGAAAACCGGATTATTGGACGAATCGGGGGCGACTTTCAAAATTGAAGTATCAATCTTGAAAGATATGGCAACACTTACAATTGATACAAGTGGTGCCGGACTCCACAAAAGAGGTTATCGGGTAGGCCAGGGGGATGCCCCTTTAAAAGAAACGTTGGCAGCCGCTTTGGTAAAAATCTCAAAATGGTCCCCTCATCGTCCCTTTGTCGATTTATTCTGCGGTTCCGGCACGATTCCGATCGAGGCGGCGTTAATTGGCCAAAATATTGCACCAGGGTATAATCGGGATTTCATTTCGGAAGAATGGCCCTGGATGGATATGAAAATCTGGGATGACGCCCGGATAGAAGCGGAGGATTTGGCAAACTATGATCAACCTCTTGAAATATTGGGGACGGACATTGATCATAGAATGGTAAAAATCGCAAAAGAGAATGCGCTGGAAGCCGGTTTGAGCGATTTGATCACTTTCAAACAAATGCAGGCGACCGATTTCACGACTTCCCTTACAGATGGTGTCATTGTCTCCAATCCTCCTTATGGGGAGAGAATCGGGGAAAGGGAAGAAATTGAAAGAGTGATCCGCGAACTTGGGAAAATAATGAGAAATTATCCGACGTGGTCGGTCTATATGCTGTCATCCATGGACAATTTTGAGGAACTGTACGGCAAGAAAGCGACGAAAAAACGGAAATTGTTTAACGGATTCATCCGCACCGATTTTTATCAATTTTGGGGCCAAAAATCAAACAAACAATCATTGATTTAAGGAAGATCGAATGTTGTTATTTTATGTCGAATTTCTTATAATAAAATTATTGTAATCAAGGTAATTTCTGAACTTTTTAGGCAGTGTCTTGAATTTTTTCGAGACACTTTTTCTTCATGTCTAACAAGTAGACATTGATAAAGGAGAATAGAATATGAAATCATCGATACCTTTTGAATTATCGAAAGAAAAAAGCTTTTTTGATTCGTTGGGGGATTGGATCGGCGACATTTTTTATGACATTTTGCCCGAAAAAGGATTTGAATGTCGCGATGAACAAATTTACATGAGCTATCAAATCGAAAAAGCTTTAAAAGAAAAAAACGTTTTGTTTGCGGAAGCGGGTGTTGGAACGGGAAAAACCCTCGCTTATTTATTGCCCGCAATCGCGTATGCGCGCTATAAAGGGAAACCGGCATTGATTGCTTGTGCAGATGAAACATTGATTGACCAGCTGGTTAAAGAAGAAGGGGACATCGCCAAAATCGAAAAACATTTGGGGATCAAAGTGGACGTACGCCTTGCAAAATCACGGGACCAATATTTATGTTTAAAGCGCTTTGAAGAAGCGGAATTATATGAAGATGAAGAATGGATTGATGAGATCGCCTTCACCATTCCGGAAGAGGTGTTTTCAGAAAGTTCGGCGGTAAAAATTCCTTTGTATGGCGCAAGAAGCGATTTTCCCCAAATAAGCGACGAAAATTGGAATAAAGTGAATTACAATTCCATCATGCAATGCAGCATTTGCGAAAAACGCAACCGATGCGGACAAACTTTGCATCGGGCCTATTATCGGAAAGCGGTGGATTTGATCGTCTGCTCCCAGGATTTTTTAATGGAACATTTGGCAACGAAAGAATCCCGCAAACGGGAAGGGCAATTGACTCTCTTGCCGGAAGTGTCAATGATTGTCCTGGATGAAGGGCATCTGTTGGAATATGCTGCCCAAAAGGCGATGACTTATAAAGTGCAGAATTATACGATCGTAAAATTGCTGGATCACTTGATGGCGGACGGAATCCGTGAAAGCACTTTATATGCAATGGAAAAACTGCAAGATGACCATGAATTGTTTTTTGACCAGCTCCGGGATGATGTAATCCCGTCAGAAGAGGACAGAAAAAGTATCCGGAAATCAGAAAAGTTGATTGCATTGGGAAAACGATTGATCGCTGACGTGGAACAATTGCTGGAAGAGTTTGTATTCGAATCGGAAATGTATGTGATTCCGGAATATGAATTGAATATTGTTGAAGAATTTTTGGAAGATTATCAGGAAGCATTAAAGATATTTATCTCAAAAAGCGATGCCATTGACTGGCTGGAGGATACGGATGGAGAAGAAACATTGGTCATCATGCCAAGATTGATTACAGAAGTATTGGAAGAGAAATTATTCTCTAATAACATACCAATCATTTTTTCATCGGCAACGTTATCGGTAAATAATGATTTTTCCTATATTGCATCCAGCTTAGGTGTAAAAAAATATCAACATTTCAGCGTGCCTTCTCCTTTTGATTATGATGAAGTGATGAAAATCTATTTGCATGAGCTGGACGAAGATCAAAAGATGAAAAAAGTGGAAGAGCTGCTCAAGCAAAACAAGAAAACGTTGGTGCTCTTCAAATCAAGACAATCGATGCTGAAATTCAAAGAGAATTTGCCATTGATGTCCCGGTTGACGGTCGGTTTTGAAGGGGATCGTGAACTCACATCCATCATCAAAGATTTCCAAAACGGTACAATCAAAACCCTTTGCTCTTATCATTTATGGGAAGGGGTAGACTTGCCTGAAGAATCTTTGACGCAGATCATCATTTATGAATTGCCTTTCCCGCCGAAAGATCCGCTTTTTGAAGCAAAAAGAAAATTTGCCGGAAATCCATTTGAAGAAGTGGATATGCCATTTATGTTATTGCGGTTGCAGCAGGGGATCGGCCGGCTTATTCGGACGGCCAATGATTATGGAGATATCCATATTTTATTAAATGAAGAAGACCGTAAAATGCGGTCCCGCTTCCTTGAAGTATTGCCGGTGGAACCACAATAAGAATATGAAACTGCCACAGATATATGCAAAAAGTCTATATGGATTTTTTGCATATTTTTTTATTTTTTGGAATATAATTTTATAAAATTTGTTGAATTTGGTCGGGGCGACGGCGTATTATGTCAATGATTGTCTGTTTTTTTGAAATTCTATGAAAAAGGAGAATCGTATGAGACTAAAAGGGAAGGTTGCGATTATTACCGGAGGAGCAAACGGGATTGGCAAGGCTGCTACAAAAAGATTTTTGGAAGAAGGGGCAAAAGTGGTTGTCGCGGATATACAAAAGGAAGCGGGGGAGCAATTGGCGAAACAATTCCGGGATCAGGGTCATGAAGTAATGTTCTATCCAGTGAACGTTGCATCCAAAGATGAAGTGGAAACAATGGTCGAGAAAGTGAAAGAAATCTTCGGAAAAATCGATATTTTAATTAACAATGCGGGGATTACAAGGGATGCTATGCTTGTCAAAATGACGGAAGAGCAATTCAATGACGTGATCGATGTGAATTTAAAAGGCGTATTTCATTGTGCGCAAGCGGTTGCAAAAGTCATGATTGAACAAGGAAATGGGAAAATTATCAATACATCCTCTGTCAGCGGCATCTATGGAAACATCGGGCAAACAAATTATGCTGCTGCAAAGGCGGCCATTGTCGGGATGACGAAGACATGGGCGAAGGAGCTGGGCAAAAAGGGAATCAATGTGAATGCGGTGGCTCCGGGATTTACGAAAACCACAATGGTGGAGAAAATGCCTGAAAAAATATTAAATTATATGGAATCGATTACAAGCTTGAAAAGGCTTGGAGAACCGGATGATATTGCAAACGCTTACCTGTTTTTGGCTTCCGATGAATCCAATTATATTACCGGCCACGTATTGCATGTGGATGGCGGAATTATGATGTAAAATGAAAAGTACTAGTTGAAAAAAAGTTCACACTATTTTAATATTTAATTTGTGTGTAATAAAAAAAACCCTCCCCATTTGAGGGGAGGGAATTGTGCTGTCATTTTACCAGAGTTTGAAACCTTTTGAACCAACTGGAGAGTTATTGATGATATCAATGATTGGGATTGTGTAAGCGAAGATGATCACCGCAATCATGATAATTCCCCAAAGTTTGAAGTTTTCAAGGGCTGCAGGTACTTTTTCTGCACCTGGTGCAACTTCCGCAACAGGGAATTCTTCTTCTCCTTTCGGTGCGAAGAATCCAAGGTAAATGATTAATCCAGTAATCACTAAGATGGCGATGAATAGGATTGAACCACCAATTGCTTGCGTAATTTGGTAAGAAATCCATTCAGCTGCTTGTTCTGAACCGCCATATTCGGAGTAAGCGGAACGACGTGGCGCACCGAGTAAACCTGCAAGGTGCATGGCACTTGACATGATTGTCATACCGATAGCCCATAAAATACCTGCGCAGTTAGCCATGCTGTTTGCGCGTTTTGTTAATTTTCTGCCATTTAGGTGTGGTATTAACCAGAAGGCTGTTCCGAAGAATGTTAACGCAACAGCAGTTGCTACAGTCAAGTGGAAGTGACCTGTTACCCAAATTGTGTTGTGTACAAGTTCGTTCATTTGGTAAGATGCGTTAACGATACCGCCGGCACCACCAGGAATGAAGGCAACCATACCAATGAATGGCAATAAGAATCTTGAATCGCTCCAAGGCAATTTTTTGAACCAACCGAATACGCCTTTAGCGCCAAGTTCGCGACCACGCATTTCAAATGTTGCGAACATGGAGAAGGCAGTCATTAAAGATGGAACAACAACGAAGAACGTTAAGACTGTTTGAATAAATTTCCATAATGGATCGATACCTGGTTCAGTGAATTGGTGGTGTAGACCAACCGGCACTGAAAGGATCAAGAACAACATGAAAGCCAATTTTGCCAAAGATTCAGAGAAGATTTTTCCGCCAATGACTTTTGGAATGACAACATACCAAACCATGTAAGCAGGCAATAACCAGAAATAAACCAATGCGTGACCGAAGTACCAGAATAGAGTACGGGATAATAATACATCCACACGTTCAACCAAGCCCATGGACCAAGGAATCAATTGGAATAATACTTCTATTGCTACACCCAATGTAGCGATGAACCATAAGAGGTTGTTAACTACAGCCATAAAGGATAATAATGGTGTGCTTTGACCTTTATGTTCTTTTCTCCATTGAACAAAACGCATCGCTTGTGCTAAACCTGTAATCCATGAACCTACAACCACTAATGCCAAGCCAAGGTAGAATACCCAGTGAGCTTTCAATGGCGCATAGAATGTATAAAGGACAGAAGCTTGATTTGTTAAGACCATTGCCGCTGCTGCAACTAATCCGATTGTTGCAAGCCAGAAACCTACCCAGCCGATTGTGCGTTGTTTATTTGTGAATGTACCGCTAGTTCGGCTGACAGCAGCTGTTTGGAATCCCATAATGAAGAAAGTAGTCAATACAAGTCCGAGTAATACGCCGTGCACTGTCAATACTTGATAGTAGTTTAGGAAACTTGGAAGTTCAAATTTACCTGAACGAACTAAAACTTGTAATAGTCCGGCTGTACCACCTAAAAATACTGCTATGAATGCAACATAAATGTAAGCTAATGCCAATTTTCCATCTTTTTTATCAACAAATTCAAGCTGTTTTTTCAAGCCTGAAGATGCAGTGCTTTTTACAGTTTCCTTAGTTGCTGTTGTCATTAGTGTCCACCACCTTTAATGTAGAGTACATCAATGCGTGACCTGTACCGCAGTACTCGTTACATACGATTGTATACGTTCCGGCTTTATCTAAAGTTGTAATTTTTTCAGATACATAACCAGGTTCAAGCATCATGTTGATGTTTGTTCCTGCAACCTCGAGTCCGTGAATAACGTCTTTTGTAGTAGCGATGAAACGAACTTTAGATCCTACCGGGATTTCAATTTCAGTTGGATTGTAAGCGAAAGCCTGTGCAACGAGCACTACTTCATAATCCCAATCTTTGCCTTCCACTTTATGCAATCCTGGATTGTCAAACGGAGCATATTCATCAACCTTTTCATAGTCAATTGTCCATTTAGAGTTATTTGGATGCGTTCCGCTATGGAATGCGCTTACACCGAGGATGATAAGGAACACGATCAGCGTACCTGTTCCGAAAATCATCCACCATTTCTCATACTTGTGTATTTCCATTGTTTTCCCTCCTACTCAAGTTGTTAGAAGCGAGCTTGATCGTTTAGAAACGACCAGTGTACAGATCGAATGCAAGTACCCAGAAAATGATGATGACCAGCCCCACTCCGAAGGTCGCTAATAGGGTACCTTTTAAATTTTCTTCTGACGAAGGCTTTTTGTGATTTGACATGTCTCTCCCTCCTATGAACTTCAAATGTGTTACTTCACGATTCATCATAATAAAAATAAAACTGCTAAGATGTGATAAAAATCACAGTTCTATAATGGAAATGTGAAATTACTGTGAAAGCTAATACCATCCTCCCCCCTTTTATGGCGCTTAATCTGTGAGGGTTTTCATAAAAAACTTAATAGAAGTATTGAAAATACAGCTTTTTATGAGGAAAAATAGATTAGGTGTTTGTACATTCAATACCTTTTTTCGACAAAAGAAAAACCAGCCAAATAAAAAATTTTCTATTTTATAATGTTGAAATTTTTTATATAATAATTGATAAAGATTCTCATTATTAGGAAGGGAAAGACGAATGGTTTACCTGTTCATTGCTTCGACAATTGCCATCTATTGCTGGATTGGTACATACATTTTCGATCACGTGACAAAATAGTGCCAACACTTTTTAAAGTGGGGCACTATTTTTTATACGAAAAAAACTCCATTTTCCTTTGAATCTTTTTGATTTACTAGCGATTTTGCTTTAAAACCATGTTAATATTATAATTGTGACAAAATGAAGGCAAAGGGGTATTTATTGCATGAGTACTTTTGACGAAAAAATGGAGCAACTGTTAGAACAAGCAGCGGTTCAATACATAGTCTTCAAACGGAATGAAGATGAAGAGCGGATGGAAAAACTCCATCTGTTTGCGAAAAAAATTCTGCAAAAAGAGTATGTCATTGGATTTGCGGGGCATTTTTCTGCTGGAAAATCCAGTATGATCAACGCTTTATCCGGAGAAGATATTTTAGCATCCAGTCCGATTCCGACAAGCGCAAATATCGTAAAAGTGCATAAATCGGATGAGGATTTTGCCATTTGTTACATGAAAAATGATAAGCCGGTGAAATTTGAAGCCGGTTACGATATAAAAACGGTCAAAGAATTGAGCAAAAACGGAGAGCTTGTGACTCAAATCGAAATCGGGCATAAAGATTCGAAATTGCCTGTTGGTGTAACTGTAATGGATACACCGGGAGTGGATTCCACAGACGATGCTCACCGAATGAGCACAGAATCCGCATTGCATATCGCAGACATCGTTTTTTATACGATGGACTACAACCATGTGCAATCCGAATTGAACTTCCAATTTACGAAACAATTAATGAAATACAATCCAAACGTCTATTTGATTGTGAACCAAATCGACAAGCATAATGAGAATGAGCTTTCTTTTGATGAATATAAAGAATCGGTCCACAACTCCTTCAAAGCTTGGGGAGTGGAGCCAAAAGGCATCTTTTTCACATCGTTGAAGCAATTGGATCATCCGCACAATGATTTTGAAAAAGTGAAGAACATTGTCATGGATTCCATGAATCATTGGCAGGAACGATTGATTGAAACGGCCGAAAACACTTTGAAAAAAATGCAAAGTGAACATTTGGCCTTCTTGGAAGAAGAGAAAAATGCCCGTTTTGAGGAGTTCTCGGAAGTTTTATCCGCCGATGATTGGGCAAACCGTGAAGATATTCTCGAACAATATGAAAAATTGAAATTGCAAACGGAACTTTTCTCTATTGAAAAATGGGAAGATAGCTTTAAAGAAAAGCGCAATGACTTGCTGGAAAATGCGGCCATCATCCCTGCGGATTTCCGGGAAAAATTGCGGCTTTATCTGGAAAGCCAGCAGGAAGGTTTCAAAGTGGGCGGCTTATTCGGTTGGAAGAAGAAAACACAGGAAGAGATCGATCGCCGGAAAAAAGACGTTTACGATCAATATCAATCCATTTTGCAATCCCAGATCATCGGGCACATGAAGTCTTTAATGAAACAGTTGTTGAAAGATGTTGGCGCGTTGACCGATGAAAGGGCGGGCGAAATCGATGCCATTTCCTTTGATGTGCCGTTCAGCCTCATCGAAGAATGCGTGCAAAAAAACGCCATCGTGACTGGCGATGCGGTGCTCAACTTTGCCAACCGGGTAAGAGAGGCGACACGCCGTTATTTCATCCGGGAAACGGACGCATGGAAAGAAAGTCAAATTCCGCTTTTGAAAGAAATCAGTGAAACGGCTCAAGCGCCGGCTCGGCAAAAATTGAAAAACCTGGAGAAAAAAGCGAAGGCGATTCAAAGCATTGCCCAAATGGACGAGAGAAAAGAATTTTTGGAAAGACAGCTCGTTCATGCATCGAAAGATACAAGGGATGGAGCAAGAAAACAGAAGGCGCTATGGGAAAACCGATTTGAACAAGAATTGAAAGAAATTCGGTTATTTGATCCATCCATGTTGAAAAAAGAAGAAAAAGAAGAGGTCATTGTCGAAGGGCATGAGGAGCATAACCGCCTATCCGTCCAAGGGGAAGAAGTCGTTGAAAACGCAGTGCGTACGGCAAAACTTGTCCGACAAGTCGAAGGTTTTGAAGAAGTGTCAGACTTCTTATTGAAAAAAGTGGAGAGACTTGAACATAAAGACTTTACAATTGCCTTATTCGGCGCTTTCAGTGCAGGGAAATCCAGCTTCTCCAATGCATTGATGGGCGAAAAAGTATTGCCGGTTTCTCCAAACCCGACAACAGCGGCCATCAATAAAATCCGTCCAGTCGATGAAGAACATCTTCACGAAACGGCGGATGTGCAATTAAAAACAAAGGATCAGTTATTGGAAGATATCCAATTTGCCTACGAAGCGATCGGCATGACGGTGCAATCGCTGGAAGAGGCTTATAATCGGGCGGATGAAGCTTTGCAGGTTGAACTGAAAGACGAGCGTTTGAATGTGCATAAATCCTTTATCCGCGCTTATAAAGAAGGATACCCAACATACAGCGAAAAACTCGGTGAAGTTCTTCGGGTCAACAGGGAAGAATTTGAGCGCTTTGTTGCGGAAGAACACCGCTCCTGCTTTGTGGATAACATCAACTTCTACTATGATTGCCCGCTTACGCGCATGGGGGTAACCCTTGTAGACACACCGGGGGCGGATTCCATCAACGCACGCCACACAGGTGTCGCCTTTGAATATATCCGCAATGCCGACGCGATTTTGTTCGTCACATACTACAACCATGCCTTTGCAAAGGCGGACCGGGAATTCCTGATCCAGTTGGGCCGCGTAAAAGATGCCTTTGAATTGGATAAAATGTTCTTTATTGTGAATGCCATCGACTTGGCAAAAAATGAAGAGGAAGCGGAAGAAGTGAAGGCATACGTCCGCAATGAATTGCAGCGCTTTGGCATCCGATTCCCTAAATTGTTTGGTGTGTCCAGTTTGCTTGCGTTGCGTGAAAAGCGGGAAAAAGCGAAATATGCTTCCGGCATGCAGCCATTTGAAGAAGCCTTTTACCGTTTCTTGAACGAAGACCTTGCATCCATCGCAATCCAAGCGCTTCATGAGGAAGTGGAAAAAACACATCAACGCTTGTCCGATTTAATCACGCAAACAGAGGAAAACTTAAAACGGAAAGATGAGCGCCTGGAAGAACTCGCCCAATTAGAAAATTATGTGGAAAAGCATTACAGCAGTGCGTCTACCAGCATGATTGAAAGCGATACGAAACAAGAGCTCGATGAATTATTATATTACGTGCTGCAACGGGTATATTACCGTTATCCTGACTTTTTCAGAGAAAGTTATAATCCATCGACTTTTGCGGCATTATCGCCTCAGGAAGCTTTAAGCAAAGCATTGAAAGAAACATTGAGTTCATTGAAATTCGACTTTGCCCAGGAGCTTCGGGTGACGAATTTCCGCATCGCCCAATTCATTCAAAAACAAATCAAAGAACGTTTCAAAGAAGAAAGCCGTTCTTTGAAAGAAATGAATCCGAGCTTCTCATTTATCGCTTATGAATTCGAAGATGCGGAATTATTGGATTTTGAAGGTCCATTTGAAGACTTCAATAAATATGCATCCGTGAAATCCTACTTCAAGAACACGAAATCCTTCTTTGAAAAGAATGAGAAGGAACAGTTGAAACAAGCGTTGGAAGATATGACAAAACCGGATGTGGAGCGTTATTTGGAAGAAGAAAAGCAGCGGATGATGGACTGGGCGAAAGAGCAAATTGCGAAGGAAGCGGAAGGATTGCGCAAGCATATTTACCACCAAGCGATGAATCAAATCCACACAGAGCGTCTGTTATTGCAGGAAGAAAGCCGTTTGGAGACTTGGAAAGAAATATATCAACAATTGCAGAAGGTGGAGTTGAAATAAGGAAGGAGGCTGGGACAAAACTAGCTTCAAAATAGGAAAAAGGAGAATTTGAGCCAACTCAAATTCTCCTTTTTCCATTTCTCTCCATTATTTTTGGTCAGTTGGGCCGTGTATTTCCGTAAATTCACGGCCATTAAGGCAATCCCCATTTCATTTTCCACCTTCGATTTGCCTCTGACGGAAAATCGAGTGAAACGCAAATTAGCCTTCAAAAATCCAAAAACTGGTTCTACGTCCATTTTACGTTGACGGAAAATAGAACCTGCTTTTTCTTCTGAAAGCTTCGCTCTTACATATTCTTTTTGTCGTTCCCATTTTTCATTCACCATGACTTTTCGGTGGTTGCCTTCTTTTGCTTTTGTACATGATGAACGGAATGGACATCCCGAACAGTTTTCACATTCATAAATTTTGAATTCTCGTTTGAAACCGGTCTTATCGGTACGTACAGAATGATATCTGAATGTTACACGTTGCTGATTTGGGCAAATGTATGTATCACTTTCTTCGTCGTACGTCCAATTGTCCGGATGAAATGGGTTTTGTTTATATTTCTTCTTTTGTTCTTTCTCATACATGGTATATGGAATAAGTGCCTCACATTTTCGATTCGAAAGGATGTCCTCATAGTTCTGTTCACTACCATAACCAGCAT